>JAOPZJ010000430.1 GCA_025964155.1 Solirubrobacterales bacterium | reverse complement strand
GAGCTTGTCGGCCTTGGCCTTCGTCTCGACGGGGAGCTGGAACTGCGCGACCGTATCGATCGTCAGCGTCGCCGCCTCGACCTGGATGATCGTCGGGTCGTACATGTAGCGGTCGGCGAGGTTACGGATCGGCGGCGGCATAGTCGCCGAGAACAGCGCCGTCTGGCGGCTGGACGGCGTCAGCGAGATGATCTTCTCGACGTCCTCGAGAAAGCCGAGGTCCAGCATCTCGTCGGCCTCGTCGAGCACCAGGAAGCGGCACTCGTGCAGCACCAGCGAGTGGCGCCCGATGAGATCGAGCACGCGGCCGACGGTGCCGACGACGATGTGCCCGCCGGCCTTCAGCTGCGCCTGCTGCGTGCGGATCGGCGCGCCGCCGAAGACGGCGACGACGTCGATCCCCTTCGTGGTGGCGTAGGTCCGGATCGCCTGCGTCACCTGGATGCAGAGCTCGCGGGTGGGCGTCAGGACGAGCGCCTGCACCTCCTGGATGGAGGGATCGACGTACTCGACGATAGGAAGCCCGAAGGCCGCGGTCTTGCCGGAGCCTGTCTGGGCTTGGCCGATGATGTCCTTCCCCTGCAACATGTGCGGGATGGACTGCTCCTGGATGGGGCTGGGATGCTCGTAGCCGACGGCCTGCAGCGCTGCGAGCGTGGTCTCGGACAATCCGAGATCAGCAAATGAAGTCATTACGATGCAGCTTAGGGTGATTTCTCCCGCTTGATCCCCCGCCACAGCCGGATTTCCATGCGCCAATCCGCCTTTCCCGCCGTCGTGGCCCTGATCGCGGCCCTCACCCACGCCCCCGCGACGGCCGCCGACGCCGGCGTCGGGACCCCCGCGGCCGCCCCCGTGGTGACCGCCTTCAGCTTCAGGCCGGCGACGCTGCGGCCCGGGTTCAAGGGCGCGTTCCGCTTCACGACGTCCCGCGAGGGCGCCGGGTCGATCGCGCTCGCGCGCCAGGGCACCGGTGGCCGCGCCGTGCCCCTGGGGCGCCTGCGCTTCGCCGTCGACGCCGGGGAGGGCAAGAAGTCCTTCGACGGCAAGATCGGCGGCAGGCGCCTGAAGGCCGGGCGCTACCGCGCGACGCTCACCGTGACGAACTCGAGCACCTCGGTGCCCCGCCGGCTCACCTTCCGCATCGCCGCCAGGTAGCCTCACCGCCCTCATGAGCCTCACTGTCGTCGGATCCATCGCGTATGACGCCGTCAAGACGCCCGCCGGGGAGCGCGAGCGCATGCTCGGCGGCGCCGCCACCCACTTCGCGCTCGCCGCCTCGTTCTTCGACGAGGTGCGCGTCGTCGGCCCGGTCGGCGACGACTTCGACGACGCATCCTGGGCGACTCTGCGCACGCGCGGCGTGAACACCGACGACGTCGAGCGCGTCGCGGGCGGCAAGACCTTCTTCTGGAAAGGCGTCTACGGCGAGAACCTCAACTCGCGCGAGACCCTCGAGACCGATCTCAACGTCTTCGAGACATTCCAGCCGAAGCTCTCGCAGGGGGCGCAGGACTGCGACGTCCTCTTCCTGGCCAACATCCAGCCGGACCTGCAGTACGGCGTGCTGCAGCAGTGCCAGAAGGCCCGCTTCACCGCCCTGGACTCGATGGACCTCTGGATCAACATCGCGCGCGAGTCGCTCGAGAAGACGATCAAGGCCGTCGACTGCCTCATCCTCAACGACGAGGAGCTCGAGATGCTCACGGGCGCGCCGACGACCCTCGCCGCCGCGCAGCAGATCCTCGGCTGGGGCCTGAAGGCCGTCGTCGCCAAGCAGGGCAAGTACGGCGCGCAGCTCTACACCGCCGACGGCACGTTCGCCCTGCCCGCCTTCCCGCTGGCCGCCGTCGTCGATCCGACCGGTGCCGGCGACACGTTCGCGGGCGGCTTCGTCGGCTCGATCGCCGCCAACGATGGCGACATCACCCACGACGTCCTCGTGCGGGCGATGGCGTACGGCACCGCGCTGGCCTCGTTCAACGTCGAGGAGTTCGGCACCGAGCGCGTCGAGCGCCTCACCGGCGCCGAGGTCGACGAGCGCGTGAAGGTCCTCGAGCAGATCACGGCGCTGGCGGGCGCGCCGGTCGCGCTGCGGGCCTGAGTCTGGGCCCGGGTCCCGCCGCGCTCGCGCCCGCCAGCCAGCGGTGTACGTTCGTCTCGAGCATCGCGTCGAGCTGCTCCTGCGTGACGCCGGCCTCCAGGAGCTGGGGCATGACGGTCTCGAAGATGTAGGTGAAGTTCCAGTTGGGGGCCATCATCTGCACCATCTCCTTCGGGAACCAGTCCAGGGTCGCGCAGGCGTCCTGGCTGAGGACCATGCGGTCGGCGTGGCCACGCTGCACGAGCGCGACGAGCGTGGCATTGCGCTGCTCGTTGGGCAGGAAGATGTCCAGGCCGTAGCGGTCCATCCCGATCGTGCAACCGGTCTGCAGGAGCTCCTCGATGTAGTCCAGGTCGTCGGTGTCACCGGTGTGGGCGACCATGATCTTCGCCGGGTCCACGCCCTCCTCGGCGAAGATCCGCATCTGGTCCAGACCCGTCTTGGACGCCGGGCGCGAATGGGCCATGATCGGCGCGCCGGTCTGCAGCGAGGCCTGCGCGACGGCGCGATGGATCTTCTCCACGTCGGGGGTGATCCCGGGCTCGTCGGCCGCGCACTTCAGAAACGCCGCGCGCGTGCTCGTGCCCTGGATGCCGACCGTGAGGTCGTGGACGAAGCAGTCGATCATCGCGCTGGGCTCGCGGGTCTGGAAGTAGTGCGGCAGGAACGTGTAGTGCTGCCCATAGATGCCGGTCGCCATCACGATCGGCATGCCCGTCTCCTCGGTGACGGCCAGGTTGAGGCGCACATCACGGGCCAGGTCCAGGACGGCGGGGTCGCAGATCGCCGTGACCCCGTGGCCTTGGGCGGCGCGCACCTGGGCCACGGCGTCGTCGTGCTCGGCCCTGGGGTCGACGAGATGCGGCCACTGGAAGCGGATGCCCTCGTGAGCGGTGAGCAGGTGCTCGTGCACGAGCGTCTTGCCGAGATCGGCGACGTCCCTCGGACCGGCGGTGGTGGGGATCTGGGGCATGCGCCGACCCTCGCCGGTCCGGCCGCCTTGCGTCAAGGGCAATCGGGCTGCGGGGCCCGAGCGCCGGCGGCCGACCCGCCGGTCAGCGCAAACGCGCCTACCTGACGCTCACCTTGGTGGTCATGTTGTCGTGCAGCGTGCACGTATACCTGTACGTGCCCTTGGCGGTGAACGTGATCGTCTTGGCGCCGCTGCTCCTGGCACCGAGGTTGGCCTTCGGCCCGATGAGGTTGTGGGTGCCGCCCGCCCACCTGAACTTGACCTTGTCGCCCTTCTTGATCGTGACGCTGCGCGGGGAGAACTGCTTGCCCTGGAGCTTGATGGTCTTCGTGGAGGCGGCGTCGGCGACGGCGATGAGGCCGGCGGGCGCCAGCAGCGCCGCGATGCCGACCGCAACAGCGGTCCGTGTGAGGGGTGACGTCGTGGGCATACAGGTTCCTTCGGCGTGTCGGGCGGTTGGCTTGACCCTAGCTGGCGGCCGGCCGCGGAACGGCGCCGGTGCGGCGCCGGCGTTTCGTTCGCGCCGTAGGCTCTGGCCGGCAGGATCAGGCGCGGGGCCCCCGAATCCGGTGAGTGGCGGCGACGTCGCTCCCCGCG
>JAOPZJ010000423.1 GCA_025964155.1 Solirubrobacterales bacterium | reverse complement strand
CTCGGCGGTCACGTCGTCGGCGCCAAGGCGACCGAGCTCATCCAGGAGCTCGTCAACGCCAAGTCGCTGGAGGGCGGCTACCCGGAGGTCGCGCGCATGGTGCACGGGCACCCGACGATGAGCGAGGCCGTCATGGAGGCCGCGCGCGCGGCCGACGGCTGGATCATCCACGGCTGAACCTGCTCCCCGCGGCAGCCGAGCGCAGCGCCGATCCGATGTCCGACGAGCTGCCGGTCAGCCTTCACGCGGCCGGAGGGTCCGAATCGGACGCCACGCGCCCCGAGCCGGCGATGCCGGCCTTCTACCTCGATTTCGCCAGCCCCGAGTGCTACCTGACGGCCGAGCGGATCCTCACCGTCATGCCGGTCCCGGTCGAGTGGGTGCCGGTCCATCTCTCCCCGCCGCCGCCGACGGAGGCCGAGCGCGACGAGATCGCCGCCAAGGCGCTCGCCCGCCGGCTGCAGCCCGTGCGCTGGCCGCCCCCGTTCGACGCCGAGCTCGTCAACCTCGCCGCGACGTACGCCAAGTCCATCGGCCGCACCGTCGCCTTCGCCCTTGCCGCCCTGCGCCAGGCCTACGCCGGCGGACGCGACCTTTCGGTGAGCGACAACGTCGTCATCGCCGCCAGTGCCTGCGAGATGCACCCCACCGCGGTGCTGAAGTCCGTCGGGACGCGGGGTGTCCGCGGGACGCTCGCGACGGCGACGGCCACCGCCCGCGAGCGTGGGGTGATCAGCACGCCGGCGATCTGGATCCCGCCGGCGCCCGGCGACGCGGTTCCCGCCCACCCCGGCCGCGTGCTGCACGGCGACGCGCGCCTCCAGGACGCTGCGGCGCTGCTCGGCGAGCAGATGGCGTAGGGGGCGGCGGGCGGCGGCCGACCGGCGGCGCGGATCGCGGACCGATCCGCCACAGTGAGAACCATGCACGTCCCCAGAGGGCTCCTCATCGTCGTCGCCCTGGCTGCGCTCTACGCCCTGGTCCCCACGCCCGCTCTCGCCTCCACGACCTCCCTCGCCGGCAAGATCGTCGTGCTGAACCCCGGCCACAACGGCGGCAACGCCGCCGCCCCGAGCCAGATCAACCGCCTCGTCGACATCGGCCAGGGGCAGAAGAAGGCGTGCGACACGACCGGCACGGCGACGAACTCCGGATACTCGGAGGCGTCGTACAACTGGGACGTCGCCAAGCGCACCCGGCGGGTGCTGCGCAACCGCGGCGCCACGGTGATTCTCACCCGCGACAACAACACGGGCGTGGGGCCGTGCATCGACATGCGGGCGCAGATCGCCAACCGCGCGAAGGCGGACGCGACGGTGTCGATCCACGCCGATGGGTCGGCCGCGGGCAACCGGGGCTTCCACGTCATCGAGCCCACGCTCATCACGGGCCTGACCGATGACATCTTCAGCACCTCGCACCGCCTCGCGGTCGACCTGCGGGACGCCTTCACCGCCGCGACGAAGCAGCCGTTCGCAAACTACATCGCCAACGACGGGCTCGCGCGGCGCGGTGACCTCGGCGGCCTGCGCCTGGCGGACGTCCCCAGCGTCTTCATCGAGTGCGGCAACATGCGCGACGCCAAGGACGCCGCGCAGTTCAAGAGCTCGGCGTGGCGGCTGAAGGCGGCGCGCGGCATCGCGAACGGCATCGAGCGCTTCCTGAAGCGCACGTGACCCGGCGGCAGCATGCAGACAGATGCCCACCTGGCCCGACTCACTAGGGTCAACGTCAGTGGATGACCGCGGAACAGAACTCACGCTCGAGGCGCGCATCGCGCTCGAGGTGCTCCAAGTCGACGGGGTCGCCTCGGTCGACGCCTTGCGCACCGCGGGTGTGACGATGCCCGCGCAGGCGCTCTATGCGCTCCAGCTGGCCGGCTGGCCCGTCGTGCGCCGCGGCTCGTCCTGGCGGCTGACGGATCCCGACGCCCCGGTCCCGCCGAAGCCGGCCCCGGTCCCCCGCGTCCGCCGGGTGCTGCGCGACGACGAGACACCACCCGCCGAGAAGTAGGCTCTCGCGCCGATGGCCGAGACAAGCACCACGCCCGCGACGACCGCCAAGGGCACGACGAGCACGATCCAGCTGAGCAAAGCGCAGACGGCGATCGCGCGCCGCACCGCCGAGTCCCGCGCGATCGTTCCCGACTTCACCGTGCACACGCAGGCCGTCATGGACGCCTGTGCCGCGCCGACCGACCGACCGACCGTCACCGCGCTCGTCGTCCGCGCCTGTGGCCTTGCCCTGCGCGAGCACCCGCAGCTCAACGGCGCCTACCGCGACGCGCAGCTGGAGCGCTACTCGCGGGTCAACGTCGGCGTCATGGTGGACGCGCCGGGCACGCTCGTCGTCCCCACGCTTTTCGACGCCGACACGAAGGACAGCGCCACGATCGGTGCTGAGCTGGCCGCGCTCGTCGCCCGCGTGCGCTCGGGTCAGATCACGCAGCCGGAGCTCAGCGGCGCGACCTTCACCGTGTCAAATGTCGGCATGCTCGGGGTGGATGCGATCGTCCCGGTCATCGTGCCGCCCCAGGCCGGGATCCTCGGCGTCGGGCAGATGCGCGAGCGGGTGCTCGTCATCGACGGCGCGCCCACCGTGCGCCAGGCGATGGAGCTCACGCTCGTGTGCGATCACCGTGCCGTCTACGGGGCGGACGCCGCCCGCTTCCTGGCGCGCGTGGCGGAACTGCTGCGGACGGGCGCCGTCCTGCGCGACTGACCGGCCTAGCCGGCCGGCGGCTGGCCGAGCCCGTCGACGAGCTTCCCGACCACGCCGGTCACCTGGTTCAGCAGGTCACCGACGACATCGGTCGTGTTCTGCAACACGGACCCCAGCCCCGGGGCCGCCGGCGACACGAGGTGCGCGACCGCCTCGCCGGTGGTGTCCACCGTCGTGTCGAGCGTCTTGCCGAGGTCGCGTACCGGCTCGCCTGGGGCCGACGGGGCGGCCGTGGGCTTCGGCTTCGGAGCGGTCGCGCCCGCGACCGCGACTCCCTGCGCCGGCAAGGCGGTGGCGGCGCCGGAGGATGTGGTGCTCGCCGTCGGAGCGGCGGAAGCCTGTGCGGTCGCCCGGCGCCGCGGCTTGACTGCGGTGACCGCCCGGTGGGTGGGCTGGGAAGAGGAGCGGAAGGCCACCGGCACGCGCAGCGGCGCCGGAGCGGCCGCGGCGTTGGTGTGTGCCTCGGCGCGGACCTGGGCGATCAGGGCCTGCTGCTCCCCGCCGTCCTGCACGCGCACGCCCGGCCAGCCGCGAAACGCGATCAGGCCGCTGACCAGCGTCAGCGCGATCGTGCCGGCAAGGATGAGACAGGTGGCGGCGCCCAGGGACGCCAGTAGGCCACGCGTGGCTCGCATCGTGACCGATGTATCGGCATGGTCGCGCGGGATCTTGAAACGTCGGCGCTACCGTCCCTGCCGGCCTGGGTTGTCCGGCCCGGCCAGGACGGAGTTCGGCTGCTGGTCGGGGTCCACCCGGATCGTCGGGGTCGGCCCGGAGAGGTCGGCGTACACGCACAGGTGCTTCCGCGGATCGTTGCCCGGGACGCACGTGCGGTTCAGCACGTCGGACTGCTTCCAGACGCTCTCGTTGCCGATGTTCTGCACGTACTCGGGCGGCGCCTGGCGCCGCAGGTAGTCCCGCACCGCCTGCAGCTGCCGCGCGTCGGCGTCGCCCGCGGCGACGACGGATCCGTGGTGGGCCACGCCGAGCGCGACCAGCCCGCCGAGCAGACCGACCATGAGGCCCGTTCCCGCCCGGTCGGCCGCCACCGCGCGCGGCAGCTCGGGGTGAAGGCGACGCAGCCACCACCCCGCGATCGGCGCGATGGCCCCGAGCACGACGAGGTTCGCGAACCCGCACAGCAGGAAGGCCCCGACGACGCTGGAGGACTGACCGGCGATCGGCAGCAGGTTGATGATCACGGTCCCCGCGAGCGTGGCGAGAAGGAACGTCGGGATGCCCCAGGCGCCGCTCATCCGCCAGCGCAGGCGGCGCAGGCGGTCACGCAGGCCGTCGTCCTCTGCAGGCTCCTGGGCACCGTCGTCCATCGCCTGATCCAGGGTAGACCGGGCATCTAGACTGGTGCCATGACCGCCGGCGAACTACGTGTCGCGCGCCTCGGCGTCGTCGACTACCGGCGCGCCCTGGAGCTGCAGCAGCGCCTGTGCGCCGCGCGCCAGGCAGAGGAGATCGCGGACACGCTGCTGCTGCTCGAGCATCCTCCGGTGTACACGCGCGGGCGCCGGACCGGCCCGGGCGAGCTGCCGATGGGCGAGTCCTGGTACCGCAGCCACGGCATCGACGTCGTCGATGCCGACCGCGGCGGCAAGGTCACCTACCACGGTCCCGGGCAGCTGGTCGCCTACCCGATCGTCGGCGTCGGGGACGTGATCGCGTTCGTCCGGCTGGTCGAGCGAGCGACGATCGCGGCGCTGGCAGAGCACGGCGTCGACGCTCGCGACCGTGCC
>JAOPZJ010000387.1 GCA_025964155.1 Solirubrobacterales bacterium | reverse complement strand
GCGCGACGGCGGCGGCCGCGGCGGGCGCCGGTGGCTGGGGCGCAGCGCCCAGCGGAGCGTCGAGCGAGTGGAAGATCCCCTCGTAGAAGCCGTGCTCGCCTTGCAGGTACTCCTCGACCGTCTTCAGGAACTGGCCGGACTCCGCGCCCTGGATGATGCGGTGGTCGTACGTGGAGGTCATCGTCATGACCTTCTCCGCGCCGATCATGTCGCCGATCTTGCCGAGGCCGACGGGGTAGGCGATCGAGCCGGTGGCGACGATCGTGCCCTGCCCGACCATGAGGCGCGGGACGGAGGCGATCGTGCCGATGCCGCCCGGGTTCGTGAGCGAGATGTTGGCGCCCTGCAGGTCGTCCGCGGTGAGCGCGTTGTTGCGGGCCTTCTCGATCAGCTCGTCGAAGGCGGCCTTGAAGCCGGAGAACGACAGGCGCCCGGCGTCGCGGATGACGGGCACCATCAGGGTGCGCTCGCCCTTGCGGTTCGTCACGTCGACGGCGATGCCGAGGTTCACGGCGCCGTCGTCGATGCGGTGCGGCTTGCCGTCGATCGCGTCGAAGTGGTGGGCCATCACCGGCATGTCCTGCGTGCCGCTCAAGGCGATCGCGTACGCGATGAGGTGGGTGAAGGAGACCTTCTGGCCGGCGGCCTTCAGCTCCTTGCGGCGGCCGTCCATGACGGTGACCGTGACGGTGCGGAACGACGTCGCCGTCGGGATGGCCCGCGACTCGTCCATGTAGCGCGCGAGGATCGCCGCGGCGCCCTTGATCGGCTTGGCGCCTGTGATCTTGGCGGCGGGGGCGGCGGGGGCGGTGGCGGTGGCACCGTTGGGCGAGGTGCCGTCGCCTGACTTGGCGTCCAGGACGTCGGCCTTCGTGACGCGACCGCGGGGGCCACTGCCGGTGACGCCGCCGAGGTCCACGCCCTGGGCGGCGGCCACGCGGGCGGCGACGGGGGAGGCGTTGACGCCGTCCGCGGCGAAGGCATCGCCGGTGGGCTGCGAGGGCGTCTGGGCGTCGACCGCCTTGGCGGCGCTCGGCGTGCCGTTCCCCGAGGGCGCGGGCGATCCGCCCGCAGGGGCACCGATCCGCAGGCGCGCGATGACCTGCCCGACGGTCACGGTCTCGCCCTCCTCGGCGAGGATCTCGGCGATCGTGCCGGCGGCGGGGGCGGGGAGCTCGACGTCGACCTTGTCGGTCGAGATCTCGACGATCGTCTGGTCGGCATCCACCGTGTCGCCGACCTTCACGTGCCACTCGAGGATGTCCCCTTCGGTGACCGACTCGCCGGCACCCGGGGTGACGACGTCGAGCAACTCGTCGATGCCGGTGTCGTGCGCGGCCTCGGTGTCGGCGGCACTGTGGGCGAGGTCGCCCTCGGCGTCGACGTTGCCGGTCACCGGCGGCGCCGTGCCGGTGCCCGGCGGGTCGGTCGAAACGGTGGCGGCGGACGGCTCGGAGCGGTGGCCGTTGTCGACGCCGGCGTCCGGGACGGCGGGGGCGCTGTCGCCGTCCGGCTGGATCTCGGCCAAGAGCTGGCCGACGGTGACGGTCTCACCCTCCTGCGCGTGCAGCTTGACGACGGTGCCGGAGGCAGGCGAGGGCACTTCGACGTCGACCTTGTCGGTCGAGATCTCGACGATGGTTTCGTCGAGCCCTACGCGATCCCCCTCCTTCACGTGCCACTCGAGAATTTCGCCTTCGGTGACCGACTCGCCCGCCCCGGGCGCGACCACCTGAATCGTCGTGTTAATCGCCATAAGTGTCTAACTGACGACTCTAGCGTGGTCCGTCATCAGGTGGCGGGTGATGCCGTGAAGCTCTCAGGGCATTCGATTCGCAGCATGCCGAAGAGCGCAAAAGCACGGTCTGGGCGTCGCCGAAGAGGGACAGATGAGTCCATCCTTAGGGGGTGGTGCGCCACGCTGAGGTCATCGCGCGCTCTTGTCGCACGAACTCCGCCGAGCCGATGAACGGCCCCACCGCACCGAAGATCGCCACGGCGGTCGCGAGGCGGATATTGACGATCCTCGCCTTGAGGCCGGCGATCATGAGGGCACACATGACGAACCAGCCCAGGCCGTGCGCGAGGCCGAAGGCGAACTCCAGCGGGTGCAGTCCGGGGATCGCCCACGCCACGAGCAGGATCAGGTAGATGGTCGAATGGGTGAAGGACGCCCACTTCAGGCGCTGCCAGGTCAGCATCGAGGCTCGTTACTCGCCGGTGCCGTCGAGCAGGCGCGCCATGGAGCGCAGCGGGGCGTCGGCCGCCTCGGGCCACGCGTCGATGTCGGCGGGCCACCAGGCGTACTCGTCGTGCTCGCTATCCATGACCACGTCCTCGTCGACGCCGTCCGCCAGCCAGGCCTGACCGACGAACAGGACCATCTGGTGGGGCAGGCGCACGAGCGCTTCGCCGCGCACGCGCGCGGGAGCGACCGACCACTCCTCGCGCAGCTCGCGCACGAGGGTGTCGGCGGGCGACTCGTCCAGGTCGACGGCGCCCCCGGCACCCAGCGCCCAGCGCCCCGGCCACGAGCTCAGCCACGCGGCGCGGCGCCCCGCGAGCCAGCGGCCGGAGGCATCACGCACGACGCACAGCGACGCGATCGACGACGACGCGTCCGCTTCGACGAGGCGCAACCCCCAGCGGATCGGCTGCAGCCGGAGGGTCAGGAGCCCGTCCGGGGTGGTCGACCAGTCGACGAGCCGCGCGGCCAGGCCGTCGTGGCTGGGCGACCCGCGGTCGGCCAGCGCACGGATCGCCGCATCGGCGGCATCGGTCGCCTCGGGCGACGGGTCGTAGTGGCTCGCGTCCCAGGTGGCGACGATCTCGTCCATCGCCCACGGGCCGCGCGCCAGGATGCCGGGGGGCTGGCTCATCGCTCGCCCCCATGCTACGCGGACGGGTCCTGGACCGGATCGCCCCGCAAGACGACGCGGCAGACCGTGCCGTCACCCGCATGCGCCAAGCTGCCCCGATGAAGTCCCCCGCCGCGACCTTCGCCGCCCACGCCGCCCGCCATGAGCTCGCCTACCAGGTGGACGCCGCCGGGCTGCCGCTGTGGCCACCGCAGGTCCGCGGCGCCGGGTGGCGCGTCAGCGACGGTCTGGGGACCGTCTACGCGACCACGACGGTCCGCCGCCCCGGCGAGGACCCGCACGACCTGTCGCTCGTGGACCTCGACGACGGTGTGCGCCTCATGAGCCGCATCGTCGGCGTGGCCCCCGACGACGTGCGCATCGGCATGCGCGTGCGGCTGGCGTGGGACGGCGAGGTGCCGGTCTTCGCCCCGGACGGCGCCGGGCCGGCCACCGGGTCGTGACCGCGGTCGCCATCGCCGGCGCGGCCGAGTCGGACCTGGGCCAGGTGGCGCCGGGCCTGACGCCGTCGGACCTCATGGCCCAGGCGTCGTTGCGCGCGCTGGAGGACTGTGGGCTGGGCACCGCGGACGTCGACGGCCTCTACGCCGCGTCGACGCAGCTGCCGTGGGCATCGCTGAACCTCGGGGAGGCGCTCGGGATCCAGCCGCGGACGAGCGACTCCACGATGGTCGGCGGCGGGTCGCCGATCGCGCACCTGGCCCACGCGCGCGCCGCGATCACGGCAGGGGACTGCGAGGTCGCGCTCATCGCCTACGGTTCGACGCAGCGGTCGGTCGGGCGCGACACGGCGTCGGTCCAGGAGGTCTCCCCATGGGAGGCGCCCTACCGACCGCTGCTCCCGCTGAGCGCCTACGCGCTGGCGGCCGCACGCCACATGCATGAGTTCGGTACGACGGGCGAGCAGCTGGCGGCGGTCGCGGTCGCGGCTCGGCAGTGGGCGCAGCACAACCCACGCGCGTGGACGTTCGGCAAGGGGCCGCTGACGGTGCAGGATGTGCTCGACGCCCCGCGCATCTGCGACCCGTTGGGGGTCAAGGACTGCTGCCTGCTGACCGACGGCGGCGGGGCGCTCGTCGTCACGAGCGCCGAGCGCGCCCGCACGCTGCGTCGCCGCCCGGTGCACGTGCTTGGCGTGGGGGAGGCGCACTCGCACCGTCACCTCTCCTCGATGCCGTCGCTGACGAGGACAGCCGCGGTCCAGTCGGGTGCCAGCGCCTACGCGCAGGCCGGCCTGACGCCGGCCGACGTCACCTGCTTGCAGCTGTACGACGCCTTCACGATCACGCCGATCCTCTTCCTCGAGGACCTGGGCTTCTGCGCGAAGGGCGACGGCGGGCCGTTCGTCGCGTCGGGTGCGATCGCGCCGGGCGGCAGCCTGCCGAT
>JAOPZJ010000385.1 GCA_025964155.1 Solirubrobacterales bacterium | reverse complement strand
GAGCGCCTCGGCGGAGGTGATCGTCGCCCCGTTGAGGACGTAGCGCTGCCCCGAGCGGCCGCGCTCGGCGGCCAGCAGGTGCGCGTCCACGACGTCCTGCACGTCCACGACGCTGACGTGCGTGTCGACGAAGGCGCGCAGGCGCCCGTTGAGGTAGGCGATGATGATCGCGCCGTTGCCGCCCTTGCGCGGCGGGCCCTGGACGGAGGACGGGTTCAGCGCGATGACCTGTACCCCGGTCTCGGCGGCGGCGGCGAAGGCGACGCGCTCGCCCTCGTGCTTGGACTGGTCGTAGACCGACAGGTAGGAGCCGCGGTGGGGGGTGTCCTCGGTCCCGACCGTGCCCTCGGCCTCGCCGAGCGAGGCGGCCGAGGACGTGAAGACGACGCGGCCGATGCCGGCGCCGGCCGCCGCGCGCACGACGTTCTCGGTCCCCTCGACGTTCACGCGCATGAGGCGGGCGGGGTCCGCCGGGCAGTGCGAGTTGACGCCGGCGACGTGGTAGACGAGCTCACAGCCGGCCAGGCCGACGGCCAGCGCGCCGGGGTCCAGGACGTCGCCGCGCACGACCTGCGCCCCGCGGGCCGCCAGGGCGTCGGCGGCGGCATCGCTGCGGGCCAGGCCGACGACCTCGTCGCCGCGCGCCAGCAGCGCCGCGGCCAGGGCGCCCCCGATGAAGCCGCCGCCGCCGGTGAGGAAGACGCGCGCCATCAGACCGCCTGGCCCGCGGGCGCGCGCTGGGTCTCTTGGGCGGCTTTCGCCGCGGCGGCCGCGCGGCGGGCCGCGAGCTTCGGGTCGGGCGTCGTGTCCGCGCCACAGGCCGCCATGAACAGCCGCACGCGCTCCATGACCTCGAAGCGGTCGTCGCGGGGGCCGACGTGGATCGGGGCGCCGAAGGTCACGTTGATCGTGTGCCGCGCCCAGCGCCCGCCCTCCTCGGGGCGCACCATCCAGCTCTGGCCGGTGGGCATCGCGGCGTGGGTCCCGGCGACGTGGATCGGGACGATCGGCAGGCCGTACTCGGCGGCCAGCGCCGCGGCCCCCGAGCGCAGGCGTCCCACGCGGCCGTCGCGCGAGCGCGTCCCCTCGGCGAAGACGACAAGGCTCCAGCGCGTGTCGATGAGCCGCTTCATGTGCGCGGTGGCGTCGGTGCCGATGGCGGCGCCGCGACGCTCCAGCGGGACGGTGCAGAAGGCCAGCGAGACCGCGTTGGCGAGCAGGCGCTTGGTGTAGAAGTAGTCGGCCGCCGCGGCCACCGCCGTGCGCCGGCGCCAGCGCCCTGGGAGCGCGCGCAGCAGCGCGGGCGTGTCGACGTGGCTGCAGTGGTTGGCAACGAAGATGACGGGGCCCTCGAGGTGCTCGAGGTGTCCGTCACCGGCGACCCTGCGCCGCGAATAGGTGCTGATGATCGCGTCGAAGACGCCGCAGATGATGGCCTCGCGCGCGACACGGGCCGGCAGGGTTCTCGCCCAGGGCTGGTCCAGGCTGGCGGAGTCGTCCATGTCACCCATACCCGTCGCTACTCCCGCTGGGGGCGAAGGTTTCCCGCCCGGACGCAATGACCCCCGATCGTCGGGATCGGGGGCGCCGGCGGCTCCTTGATCCCGATCGCGACGGCTCGCGATCAGACGATCTTGCCGGGGTTCAGGTTCTTGCCCGGATCCGTCCCGTCGAAGAGCGCCTGGAGCATCACGACGCCGGGCGTGGAGATGTCCTGCTCCAGCCACCGCGCGTGCTCGGTGCCCACCGCGTGGTGGTGTGACAGCGTCGCGCCGTTGTCGACGAAGGCCTGCTGGATCGCGGACTTCACGACGTCGTACTCGACGATCATGTCGCCGCCGGGCGTGGGCTCGAAGGCGAAGGTGAAGTACAGGCAGGCGCCCGCGTGGTAGCTGTGCGACAGGTGGCACATGAGGTAGCCCTGGACGCCGAGCTCGCCGAAGGCCCCGTGCGCGGCGGCGCTGACGGCGTCGTAGACCGGCGTCAGCCGGCTCCACGGCATCGACGTCTCCGACACGTCGGCAGCGGCGCCGCGGTCCAGCAGGAAGTCGCGGATGTAGGGCGTGTCGAACTTCTTCTGGTCATACAGCGCGCCGGGGCCCGAGCCGATGCACAGCCCGCCGTGGCGCTTGACGATCCGGCCGACGGCCTTGCGCTGCTCGGCGACGTGGCCGGCGGTGCCCTCATAGCCGATGAACGACAGGCACATCTGGCTCAGGTCAAACCCGAGCCGGCGCTGCAGGAAGGTCGTCAGCGCCTTGGACTGCAGCTTGTCGGTGAGCGTGGAGCGCTTGCGCGTGGCGAAGGAGAACTGCGTCTCCGGTGCGTCGGACACGCGCGTGACCGAGACCGAGCACTCGCTGGCGGCGATGTCGCGCATCGCGGCCAGGCCGTCGGCGAAGGTCGGGAAGAGGTAGCCGAGGATCTTGCGGCTCTCGGGGATCCGCCGGACGTGGACGGTCGCCTCGGTGATGAGGCCCAGGCGCCCCTCGCTGCCGAGCACCATCTCGCGGATGCTCGGGCCGGTCGACGTCGTCGGCACCGGGCGCGTGACGAGCGTCCCGGACGGCGTGACGACGCGCAGGCCCTTGGTGAGGTCGGCGATGTCGCCGTAGCGATCGGACTGCATGCCCGAGGAGCGCGTGGCGATCCAGCCGCCGAGCGTCGAGTGCGTGAACGAGTCCGGGAAGTGGCCGAAGGTGTAGCCCTGCGCGTTGAGCTGCGCCTCCAGGTGCGGGCCGAACACGCCGGCCTGCACGCGCGCCAGGCGCGAGGTTCCGTCGATCGCCAGGACCTTGTCCAGGCGTCCGAGGTCGACCGAGATGACCGGGCGCGTCTCGTCGGCCGGGGCCTCGAGGCTGCCGGAGATCGACGAGCCGCCGCCGAACGGGATGACGACGGCGTCGGCGGTGAGCGCCGCCTGCAGGACGGCGGTGACCTCGTCCTCGCTGCCGGGGCGCACGACGACGTCCGGGACCCGGGGCAGGTCGCCGCGGCGCTGGCGGATGAGGTCGCGGATCGACTTGCCGCGCGCGTGGACGACGCGGTCCAGCGGGTCGGTGCTGACGAAGTCGTTCGTGACCGCCTGCTCGAGGGCGACGCGCAGGTCGTCCGGGAGGGTCGGCGCGGGGAGGTCCAGGTCCTGGAAGCGGGTCGGCGCCGCGGTCGCGCGGCCGACGTCCACGCCGAGCTTGTCCTTGATGAACGGCCCGAGCTCGGGCTTGTCCTCGTGCGTGAACTCCACGCCCTCCAGGCCCCAGCCCCACCACTTCATCGCAGCCATGTCCCTGCCTTCGTCTCGTTGGTGCCACGGCGCGCGGCGCGCGGGTCGCGCCGGGCAGCGGTCCGGTGGCGGTCGACCATAGGGGATGGATGCGCTCGCCGCGGACCGACTTCTTCCTGCGCGCCGAGAGCATCTTCACCGCCGCGACCTACCTGGAGAACCTGCCGCGTGATCCGCTGAAGGCCTACGGAGGGCGCTCGCTGCACGAGCAGTCGCACGGCGAGTCCTTCCTCGCGATCATGCTCAACCGCTTCGGCCCCGACGGCCTGTACTTCCTCGACGAGCCCGAGGCGGCACTGTCGGCACAGAACTGCCTGACGTTTCTGCGTCGCGTCGACGAGCTCGTGCGCCAGGGCTCGCAGCTCGTCGTGGCGACCCACTCGCCGATCGTGCTCGCCTACCCCGACGCGACGATCTACAGCTGCGGGGGCGACGGCGTCACGCCGATCGCCTACGAGGAGGCCGAGGCCGTGCGGATCACAAAGGGCTTTCTCGATACCCCGGAGCGGTACCTCTCGCGGCTCTTCGAGGACTGACGGGCGGTGGGCGTGGCGAAGCAATCAGTTGCCCCAAGATGGGGTAATTGGTTGCCCCGGCACTGGTAACGGATACCCCAACTGGTGGTACTGCTTGGGCATGAAGCGCCCCGGCCCTTCCGTCGACCGTCCTGCGGACGCCTCCTGCGGGACGCCGCCGCGGGTCGGGCTCGTGCTCGGCGCCGGGGGGACCGTCGGGATCGCCTGGCTCGTTGGCGCGCTGGAGGCGGTGCGCCGGCAGACCGGATGGGATGCGGCGTCGGCGGACATCATCTCCGGAACGTCCGCGGGGTCGGTCGTCGGTGCGCTCCTGGCCGCCCGCATCGATCCCGCCACCCTGCTGGACATGGCCGAGGATCCCGCGGCATTGGACCGCGCGATCACCGCCGCCACCGCCGGTCGTGAGCACCGCCCGCGCTCGCCCGCGTGGCCTGGATCGCTCGCGCTGGGGCTGACCGGCCTGCTGTCCTCAGACCCACATCGCCGCCTCTCGTCGCTGACGGGCTTCCTGCCCGCCGGACCGCGCTCCACCGGCGACATCCGCGGCATCACGCACGCGGCGGCGGCGCACGGCTGGCCGACGCACACGCAACTGTGGTTGAACACCTGTGACTACAAGAGCGGGCGCCGCGTGACCTTCGGCCGCGACGGTGCGCCGGAGGCCGACCTCGCGGACGCGATCGCGGCCTCCTGTGCGGTCCCCGGCTACTACCAGCCGGTCGACATCGGCGACCGCAGCTACGTCGACGGCGGCCTGTGGTCCTTCACGAACGCCGACGCCCTCAGCGGCGCGGGCTGCGACCTCGTCATCTGCCTGTCCCCCACCTCGTCGCGCGAACGTGGCTCGGTGCTGGACACCGCGCTGTGCGGACCGCTGCGCGCCGTGACCGGGCAGCGCCTGCGCCGCGAGACCGCGGTCCTCCGCGCCCAAGGCACCGAGGTCCTCATCCTCGAGCCGTCCGCCGCCGACCTCGGCGCCATGGGCATCAACCCGATGGGCATCAGCCGCAGCCGCCAGATCATCGAGACCGCGGTGGCGTCCGTCGGCCAGGACCTCACGAGCGGCGGGTGCGCGGTGGGGCTCGAACGGCTGGCGGACGTGGCGGCGGGTGCAGCGCGGGTGGTTGCGGCGGCCTGAACCGCCCGCGATCCGCCCGAGCAGCGCGCGTCAGCGGTGACGCACGCGCGCGCCGTTGTGCCGCTCGGTGTCGTCGACGAGCGGCTGGGCGCCAGAGCGTTCGGCTTCGCGGTCGGCGGCGCCCTCCTTGTTGCCGGGCGTGACGCCGCCGTGCTCGGCCGCCTGGTGCTCGAGGGCCTTGCGGGCCGGGTGGCCCTTCGGCAGGTCGTGGGGAATCAGGTCGTCGTGGACATCGGGCGTGTCGCCCAGGGGTCGCGAGGCGTCGAGCCCCACTCCCGGCCACGGATCCTCATGGTCCTCGGCGGACGCGTCGCGGTATTGACCCGGCTCCCCGACCGTCGTGGCACGGGCGCTCGCGATCCAGAGCGTTACCGCGGTGGCGGGGATGAGCGCCGCCAGAAGTGTCGCCATCGCGGCCTCCCAGCTGAAGAGCAGCGCGGTAAGGGCCGTCACGGCGTAGAACAAGCCGACGCCGCCGATGAACCATTCCAGGCCGTTTGGGCGCGGATGGTCCTCCCAGTAACCGAGCGCCAGGCGCAGTCCGATCCCGAAGGCGATCAGCGTGAGCGCGACCCCGACGGCGAGCTGTCCCAGGTCATCCGAGCCGTGGGCTCCGTTGAGGATCAGCAGGCTGGCGAGGTAGACGGGCAGCCACAGGAAGGCGGGCGATCGGCGCAACATGATCCTAAGCGGCTACCCGCGATCCTCGGGCCCATGCATGGACCGGATGGGGATATTCGTGCCCGGCGGGGCGGCGCTACACCCGCGGGATCTGCGTCCCGCGGCACGCGATCACTGCACCGCACATCCCTCGCGCGACAGCCGACCAACGTGCGACGCCGACGCCCGCGTCTCGACACAGCCCACCCCGCCGTCCTACGCAGCACCCCTGGGCACCCGACGCCCCCCGCACGCATTGAAGGGGCGCCGACCCGGGAGTAACGTCGTACGGAACGCCCAAAGGAGCTTGCGATGAAGGCGACGGTCCTGGTCTTGACGAACCGCACGGCGGTCTCGGACGACCTCATCGCCGCGCTCAGGGACCGCTCCGCCATGCGGCCCGAGCGCTACGAGTTCGTCATTCCCCCGACCCAGCAGGACCCCGGCGCGCGCGCTGACGCCGCACACCGGTTGCAGCAGATCATGGAGAAGGCCCGCGAGGCCGGCCTGGAGGCAACCGGTGGCAGCGTCGGCGACTGTGACCCGTTCACCAGCGTGTTCGAGGCCTACGACGCCACACGCCATGACGAGATCCTCATCAGCACGCTGCCCGCATCGACGTCGCACTGGCTTCAGATCGACCTGCCCGCGCGGGTGTCCCGCACGACGGGTGCGCTCGTGTCCCACATCGTCGCGCGCGCGCCCCACGCCGACGCGCCGGTGGTGCACGTCAAGCCCCCGCCGCGACCCGGCCTGCTCGCGCCGTTCATGGTCCTCGGCTGGGGCCGGCGCCCGCGCAAGTGACCGCGTCCGCCGCCGGCGCGCCGCCGGGCGCGGCGCGACGTCTCAGGCGGCCGTTGCGTGGTAGCCCTTGCCGTCCTTCTTGACCTTGCCTTCGCGCTCGAGCGCGGGCAGGAGCCGGTACAGGTAGGTCGGCCCGATCTTCATCTTCTTGGCGAGTTCGGCGACGGTGATGCCGGGGGTTGCCGCGACAAGCTTCAGGGCCTCGTCGGCACGGCCGCTGCCACGCCTCGCCGTGGAGGCGCGGGACTGGCGCCTGGCCGGCTTGCGCTCCGACCTCGCCGCCTTGCGCCCGTTCTGCCCCTTCGACCGCTCGAACGTTTCGAGAACCTCCTGAAGCTGCCGGTGCTCGGCAATCAGGGGTTCAAGCTCCTTGATGCGCTCGCGCACCTGGCGCTCGACATCAGTGATGATCGACATGCAACTCCTTGTATGCGACTGAGGCGCGTCGCGATGGGGTGATTTCTGCCACATTGAGCGTACCGCTGTAACGCAACGCACGGCATCGAGGTGATAGCCCCCTCCGGCAGCACACGTCGGGCCGCCGCGTCACGCCAGTGCACATGCCGGAACCGTGGTGACAGTGGCGGTCAGATCAGTGTCATATCGGCGCACCCAAGTCAGCCGTCAGCGACAACCGGCCACGACGACCTCGCCGGCGTGATGGGCGGGCAGTGAAAGTATTCCCACGCGCGCATGCGCCGCTCCTCACCCTCGATGATCGCCAGGCACTCGCCCGACAGGACGAGGAAGCCCTCCTGGTCGTTCTCGGCGTGGTTCATCCCCGGCGCCTCGCCCGGCATGAGCACGTGCACACCGATGCCGAGCGTCGCGGACGGTGCACGGGCCGACACACGGTCAGGTCCGGTGAGCGAACCTGACGGCACGGCATTCGCGTTCGTCAGCTGTCCTGGAGCACCGACAGCACGTTCCCGGCCGGATCCTTGAACCATGCGATCAGGGGTCCCCCGCCGCGGAAGATGCCCCTCTCGTCGGCCTCCATCCCCTCGTAGCGCTCGATCTGCACGCCGCGCGCGGTCAGTCCGTCGACGGCCCCCTCGATGTCATCGACCGGGAAGTTGAGGACCGTGAAGGACGCCGGTGTGTGGTTCTCCTTCGGGTACATGATGATGTTCGTGTCGCCGGCGATGTGGAGCACCGCCAGGCCGTTCTCGTCCGACACTTCCAGGCCGAGCGTCTCACCGTAGAACTGCGTGGCCCGCGGAACGTCGTCGACCGAGAAGCCGCTGAACGCCTTGGTGTCTTTGAACATGCTCGTCCTCTGCTCGTGGATCGCTTGTCACGTATATGGACCGGGCGGCGCCGCGGAACTCATCGGTGCAGGTCGTGTGCGAACGACGAAGTGGTCGTACCTCAGCGCGGACGGTCGCCGCGCCCATAGCGCGACGTCGGCGCCATCGCAGTTGCGCCGACGTGGTCGTCCAGCCACGCGTTCAGCGCGGCGCACCCCGCCCAGGTCGTCCGGGCGTGCTCGAGCGCGGCGGCGCGCGCGATCCCCCCGGCTCCGGGCGCCAAGCGCCGGCCGGCGATGAGGGACTTGTGGCGCAGCAGGCGCACCCTCGGGTGGTCGCGGTCGTACCCGCGCGGGGCGGTCTTCAGCGCCTCGCCGAACGTCTCGATCCCCGCGGCGTGTGCG
>JAOPZJ010000397.1 GCA_025964155.1 Solirubrobacterales bacterium | reverse complement strand
TGGGGCGCCGCACGCGTGCGGTGCACCACGGCGGCGGCCGGCCGGATCTGCCGGGGACGCTGCGTGCCTCACTGCGCACCGGCGGGGAGCCGATCCACATCGCCCGCCGCAGGCCGGTGCCGGTCGCCCGGCCGCTGATCCTGCTGCTGGACGTGTCGGGCTCGATGGCTCCCTACGCGCGGATGCTCCTGCAGTACGCGCAGGCAGCTGCGACCGCCCGTCCGCGGGTTCAGGTCTTCGCCTTCGGGACCCGCCTGACCCCGCTCACCCGCGAGCTGCAGGGCCGCGACCCCGACGCCGCGCTGGCGCGCGCGGCGGACGCCGTCGTCGATTGGTCCGGAGGCACCCGAATCGGCGCGTCCCTCGGCACCCTGCAGCGCACCTACGGGCGCCGCCTGGGCCGCGGCGCCGTCGTCGTCATCCTCTCGGACGGGTGGGACCGCGGCGAGCCGGAGCTCCTGGCCGCCGAGCTTGCCCGCCTGCGTCGCAGTGCGCACCGCGTCATCTGGCTGAACCCGCTGAAGGCGGCGCCCGACTACGAGCCGCTGGCCCGGGGCATGGCGGCCGCGCTGCCGCACACCGACCACTTCCTGGCGGGCCATTCGCTGCGCTCCCTGGCCGAGCTCGCCGACCTGCTCGCCGAAGGCTTGGACGGGCCGCGCACCGAGCATCCTCGTATCGTGAGCACCGGAGGTATCACCGCATGAGAGACGTCATCGCAGATCTGGACGCCTGGCACGCCGCCGGCCAGCGCTCGGCGGTCGCCACCGTCGTGTCCGTCAAGCGGTCGGCCCCGCGTCCGCCCGGCGCGAAGATGGCCATCGCGCAGGACGGCAGCGTCACCGGCATGGTGAGCGGCGGCTGCGTGGAGGGAGCGGTCATCGCGGTCGCCGAGGAGATCCTCGGCGGCGCCGCACCGCGGTTGCTGCACTTCGGCATCGCCGACGCGGAGGCCTGGGACGTCGGCCTGCCCTGCGGCGGTGAGATCGACGTGTGGGTCGATCGCCTGGACGACGAGCCGGCCGCCGCCTTCGCCACGCTGGCGCGCGACGGCGGACGCGGGGCCCTCGCCACGCGCATGGACGACGGTCGCCGGCTTCTCGTCAACGTGGACGGCACGCGCGAGGGATCGCTCGGCGACGAGCACCTCGAGGACCAGGTGGCCGCGGCGGCGGAGGGCCTGGTGTGGCTCGAGCGCTCCGAGCAGCGTGAGGTCGACGGCGTCCCCGTCTTCATCGACGTCACCGCGCCGCCGCCGCGGCTCATCATCGTCGGCGCGATCGACCTGGCCGAGGCACTGGCCAAGCTCGCCTCCATCTCCGGCTGGCGGGCGTTCGTCACCGATCCCCGCGGGCGCTTTGCCACCGCCGAGCGCTTCCCGTCGGCCGAGCGCGTCGTCGCCGCGTGGCCGAAGCAGGCGATTCAGGAGCTGGGCGGGATCGACCGCGCGACCTCGATCGTCGTGCTCACCCATGACCCGAAGATCGATGACGCCGCCTTGGAGGTCGCGCTCCATTCGGATGCGCCCTACATCGGCGTCATGGGTTCGCGGCGCATGCAGTCGGGGCGCCGTGAGCGCATGCTCGAGCTCGGCTTCACCGACGCCGACCTCGAGCGTCTCAGCGGGCCGGTGGGTCTGGACCTCGGCGCCCTGACGCCGCAGGAGACCGCGCTCTCGGTGATGGCCGAGCTCGTCGCCGTGCGTCGCGGTCACCATGGCGGCCGGCTGAAGCACAGCACCGCGCCACGCATCCACGAGGTCGGCGCGAAATGACTCCGCCACCCGGCTCGCACTTCGGGCTCGCCCATGCGCCAGGAGCCAAGGCGTGAGGGCCGCCGCCATCGTCCTGGCCGCGGGCGGGGCGCGGCGCTTTGGTGCGGCCAAGCAGCTCGCGCTCCTCGACGGACGACCGCTCCTCCAGCACGCCGTCGACGCGGCGCTCGCGGTCCCGGGGCTTCAGGACCTCGTCGTCGTGCTTGGGGCGCGCGGGGATGCGGTGGCCGCGGGCGTGGATCTTGGCCGGGGGCGCAGCGTCCGCTGCGAGCACTGGGCGCACGGCATGGCCGCCTCGCTGCAGGCCGGGGTCGCCGCCCTGGACTCCGACGTGGACCTCGCGCTGATCCTGCTCGGCGACCAGCCGCTCGTGACCCCGCCGGTCATCGAGCGGGTGCTCGCGCAGGCGCGCGGCCAGGGTGACGCCTTCGTGGCCGCCCGCGCCGCCTACGAGGGGGTGCCGGGCCATCCGGTGGCCCTCAGCCGCGAGCTGCTGACCTTGGTCCCCACGCTGCGCGGCGACGCCGGCGCACGGGACCTGATGACGGCCCACGACGTCCGCCTCGTCGAGGTGGGAGACCTGGGCGCCGGTACCGACGTGGACACCCCCGAAGAACTAGAGGCGATCGCCCGATGAAGCTCGAACAGACCTTCTCCGTGAAGGCCCCTGAGGCGATGGTGTGGGAGGCGCTGATCGATGTCGCGCGTGTCGCACCGTGCCTCCCGGGGGCGTCGATCAGCGGCCGCGAGGACGACGGCAGCTACAAGGGTGAGTTCAAGGTCAAGCTCGGGCCCACGACGGCGGCGTACAACGGCGTCCTGAAGATGACGTCGGTCGACGCCGAGGCCCAGGTCGCGACGATGGACGCCCGGGGGACCGACAAGCGCGGGCAGGGCGGTGCCACGGCGTCGATCGTGTCGAGCGTGCATGCGTCCGGCACCGCCGGCGAGACCCGCGTGGACATCGTCACCGACTTCGCGATCACCGGGCGCCTGGCGCGGTTCGGGCGCGGCGGGATGGTGCAGGACGTGGCCAATCGCCTGCTGCGCGAGTTCGCCGCCAACCTCGAGGCGCAGCTCCAGGCCGACGGCGCCGCCGGGGCCGCGGCGGCCGAGCCCGGGACCGTGGCCCCCACGGCGGCCGCGGCGGACGACGCCCCCGAAGGGGCCGCGGCCGTCCTGCCGCCCACCGGCACCGTGGCACCGCCCAAGCCACCGGCACCCGCCAAGCCCGTGTCGGGCCTGGCGCTCCTGTTCGGCGCGCTGCTGGATCGCCTCAGGCGCCTCTTCAAGCGAAAGACGTGATCACGTACGCTTGTACGTGATACTGTACAAGCCATGACGACGACGCGAGACTGGAACGGACGCAGCTACGACCGCATCTCCGAGTTCATGGAGCAGCTCGGCCGCGACGTGCTTGACCGGCTGGTGCTCACGGGGGACGAGACGGTGCTCGACGCCGGCTGTGGCACCGGTCGCGTCACGCAGGCCCTCATCGAGCGGCTGCCGCGCGGGCACGTCATCGGGGTCGACGGCTCAGCCGACATGATCGCCGTGGCCGCCGAGCGGCTGCCGGAAGAAACCGAGCTGCACGTCCAGGACCTCTGCGAACTGGACGTCGGCCGCCAGGTCGACGCAATCCTGTCGACGGCGACCTTCCACTGGATCGCCGACCACGACCGCCTCTTCGCGGCCCTTCACACGGCGCTGAAGCCCGGTGGGCGACTCGTGGCGCAATGCGGCGGGGTCGGCAACGTCGACGCCGTCCACGCCGCCGCCGCGCAGGTCGGTGCGCGCGGGCCCTATCGCGAGCACCTGGCGGGCTGGAGGGGCCCGTGGAACTTCAGCACCCCGGCGGACGCCGAGCGCCGCCTGCGCGCCGCCGGCTTCACCGACGTGTCGGCATGGGTGACGGAGCGGCCGGCACGGCCCGAGGAGCCCCTCGAGTACCTCAGCACGATCGTGCTGGGCGCCCACCTCGAGCGGTTGCCTGCGGCACTGCGCGACGCCTTTGTCGACGACGTCGCGACCGCCCTGCGGGGGGAGGACGGCCACGTGACCATCGACTACGTGCGCCTCAACCTCGATGCCGCAAAACGCCCGCCCAGCGGCTCGCCGTCCGCGCGCGGGGGTCACTGAGACCCCCACCGCGGCTGCGCGCGGCGCCCGGTTCGTACACTGCACACCCCGGCCGCGCCCTGCGCGGTCGCTGTGCGTGTCAACCATGGCCCTGCGTCCCCTTCTCGCCCACCTCTCCGACAGCCCAGACGGGATCCGTCTGGCGCGGGACGGTGGCCGTGCGTTCGTCTCGCAGGCGATGCGTCCCTACCTCGTCGCCGGTCTGCTGGACGGGGTCGACGGGGCGATCGCCGCCGGGAAGGCCGCGATCGTCGTCGCCGGCGATGACCGCCAGGCCCGGGACCTCGCCGCGGATCTGCGCACCTGGCTCGCGCCCCGGCCGGTGCGGTTCTACCCGTCGCGGGGCGTCACCTACGAATCGCACCTGGCGCCGCCCCCGCACCTGACGGGCCTGCGGATCGCGGCCCTCGACGCGCTCGTGGCCGACGTGGACACCGACACGGTTCCCGGCGCCGAGCCGCCGGTGATCGTCGTGTCGGCCGTCGCGCTGAGCGAGAAGATCCCGGACCCCGCGCTGCGCCCCCACGGGTTCACGCTCGCCGTCGGGGACCTGCTGGACCTCGACGAGGTCGCGCTGGAGCTCGTCGCGTGCGGCTACGAGCGCACCGACCAGGTCGAGGACCGCGGCCAGTTCGCCATCCGCGGCGGGATCCTCGACGTCTATCCCGCGACGGAGGACCGCGCGATCCGGGTGGACCTCTTCGACATCGAGATCGAGTCGCTGCGCTGGTTCTCGACGTTCACACAGCGCTCGCTCGGGGAGGCCGAGTCGGTGGAGATCGCGCCGGCGGCCGAGCTGGCGCCCGAGCATCGCGAGGCCGCCGAGACCGCGGCGCTGCTGGGCGACGAGGACCGCCCGGACATCGCCGAGCTGCTGCCTGTAGACCGCTTCCACGCCTTCTTGGACCTGGCCCCAGCGGACGCCGCCGTGCTCGTCGCCGCCGAGGAGGAGATCGCGCCGGCGCTCGCCGACCACTGGCAGGACGTCACCGCCGCCTTCCACGACGCCGACGCCGGCCACCTCTACGTCAACCCCGAGGCGATCCAGGCGACGCTCCAGGAGCGCACCTTCATCCACCTGTCGTCGCTGGACTCAGGGCAGGAGATCGAGTTCCGCGCGCAGTCCGCCGACGTGGCGGCGCGCAGCCTCAAGGAAGCCGAGCCCGAGCTAGAGAAGCTCGTGCGCGGCGGGTATCGCACCGTCGTGGCGTGGCCGCGCAAGGGTGAGGGCGAGCGCGCCGCGTACAACCTCGCGCGCATGAAGGCCCGCTGGTACGGCGACTCCGACCGCCTGGACGGCGGCGGGACGGGCACCTCGTATGAGGAGGCCGCGCTGAACTTCGCCGTCGCCTCGCTGCGGGACGGCTTCATCGCGGCGGGCATCCGCTTGGCGATCCTCCCCGAGCACCGCCTCTTCCGCCGCAAGCGCGCCGAACGCACCGGCGGGCAGACGGTCCGCCAGCGCCGCC
The DNA here is from genome assembly GCA_025964155.1 of Solirubrobacterales bacterium. GTDB lineage: Bacteria > Actinomycetota > Thermoleophilia > Solirubrobacterales > Solirubrobacteraceae > Paraconexibacter. The sequence goes on along the minus strand of JAOPZJ010000397.1, from coordinate 2,356 downwards.
GTGGCGCCCTGCGCTCGTTCGCGGACCTACGGACGGGCGACATCATCGTCCACGAGGACCACGGCCTGGCGCGCTTTGCCGGCTTTGAGACCAAGACGGTCGCGAGCGTCACGCGCGACTACCTCGAGCTCGAGTTCGCCGGGACGGACAAGGTCTTCATGCCCGTCGACCAGCTGGCGAAGATCAGCCGGTACGTCGGGGCCGGCGGCAGTCACCCGCCGCTGTCCAAGCTCGGCGGCAAGTCGTGGGAGACGATGAAGTCGCGGGCGCGCAAGGCGGCGTCCGACCTGGCCGGCGAGCTCATCAACCTCTACGCCGAACGCCGGCGCCGCAGCGGGCATTCGTTCCCGGAGGACTCTGACTGGCTCCGCGACTTCGAGGAGAAGTTCCCCCACCAGGAGACCGCCGACCAGCGTGAGGCGATCGAGCAGATCAAGACGGACATGGAGTCCGGGCGGCCGATGGACCGCCTCATCTGCGGGGACGTGGGCTACGGCAAGACCGAGGTCGCGCTGCGCGCCGCCTTCAAGGCCGCCGACGACGGCAAGCAGGTCCTCGTGCTGGCTCCGACGACGATCCTTGCCCAGCAGCACTTCGGCACGTTTGCCGAACGCCTGCACGACTACCCGTTCACGATCGGACACGTCTCGCGCTTCCGCACGCCCGCCGAGCAGAAGACCGCCGTCGCCGCCTTCAACGACGGCGCGACCGACATCCTCATCGGCACCCACCGCGTCCTCGGCCGCGTCGTGCGCGGCAAGGACCTCGGGCTGATCGTCGTCGACGAGGAGCAGCGCTTCGGCGTCAAGCAGAAGGAGCTGCTGCGCCAGCTCAAGCTCAAGGTCGACGTCATCGCGATGAGCGCGACGCCGATCCCGCGCACGCTGCAGATGTCGCTCGCCGGGCTGCGCGACATCAGCGTGATCGAGACGCCGCCCGAGGGCCGTCGCCCCGTCAAGACGTTCGTCGGCGACTACGACGAGGACCTCGTCAAGCAGGCGATCATGCGCGAGAAGCATCGCGGCGGCCAGGCGTTCTTCGTCCACAACCGCGTCGAGACGATCGACGAGACCGCCGAGCGCCTGCGCGGCCTGTGCCCGGGCGTGAAGTTCGAGGTCGCCCACGGCCAGCTCGACGAGAAGGAGCTCGAGGGCCGGATGATGAGCTTCCTGCGCGGCGAGGCCGACGTCCTGGTGGCCACGAGCATCATCGAGTCGGGCATCGACATCCCGCAGGCCAACACGCTGATCGTCGAGCGCTCGGACCTCTTCGGCCTCGCCCAGCTCTACCAGATCCGCGGCCGCGTCGGCCGGTCGCGCGAGCGCGCCTACGCCTACCTGCTGTACCCGAGCCACGCGGCGCTGACGGAAGAGGCGATGAAGCGGCTGACCGCGCTGAGCGACTACACGGAGCTCGGCGCCGGCTTCAAGATCGCCATGCGCGACCTCGAGATCCGCGGCGCCGGAAACCTGCTCGGCGACGAGCAGTCCGGGCACGTCGCGGCCCTGGGCTTCGAGCTGTACCGGTCGATGCTCGAGGAGGCGATCGCCGCAAAGGACTCTGACGGCTTCGCCGACGACCGCGAGCCCGTGCGTCTCGACGTCAACGTCGACGCGTACGTCCCGGCCGACTACATCCCCTACGAGCAGGCCAAGATCGACGTCCACCGGCGCATCGCCGGGGCGCGCGACGTCGCCGAGCTCATGGCGCTGCGCGACGAGCTCGACGACCGCTTCGGGCCGCCGCCCGAGGCGCTGCTGAACCTCGTCAGCCTCCAGCAGGCGCGCATCCGTCTCGGCGACGCCGGCGCGCGGGTCGTCACGCTGCGCTCCGGGCGCCTGACGGTCACGCCTGTCGACCTCGATCCGGATGCAACCGACCGTTTGCGCGAGGCGATTCCCGACCTCGTCTACGAGCCAGGCCGCTCCCAGCTGACCGTCCACGTGCCCGAAGATCCGGCGGAGCAGTTCCCGGCGGTCGTGCGCGCGGCCGACGCCCTTCTAAATGTTGTCTCAATACCTGCGCAGGCCGCAGCGTGACTTCGCTACCCTGACCGCACATATGCCCAAGATTTCTCGGTTCCTGGCGCTAGGCGCCTTTTTTGTGTCCATGGCCGTTGCTCTCGCGGCCTGCGGCGGAGACTCCATTCCCGGCAACGCCGTCGCCAAGGTCGGCGGCAACGCCATCACCAAGGACACCTTCAACCACTGGATGCAGGTCGCGGCGATCTCGTCGGCCGGATCCAGCGAGCCCGACAAGGCCAAGGCCGCGTCCTCGGTTCCCGACGCCCCCGATTTCAAGAAGTGCATCGAGGAGAAGGCCAAGAGCGCGCCCAAGCCGGCCAAGGGCCAGCCCA
>JAOPZJ010000377.1 GCA_025964155.1 Solirubrobacterales bacterium | reverse complement strand
AGGTGAGGACGAGGACGCCCTGGCGCGCCAGCACGGCGTCGAAGGCGTCGGACCGCGGCCCGCAGAGCGCAAGAACCATCGCGGCGACGTCCTCCACCGCAGCGACGAGGGCGTCGTACGCCACCACCGCTGCCGCGGGGTCCGGCGGCAACGCGACGACCACCCCGCGTCCACCCGCGCAGGTTTCATCCCCCATGCACGCGGGCGCGAGCGTGCCCGCCAGCTGTTCGGCGGCCCGGGTCGCGTGACCACGGGGCGGGGCCGGCGACAGTGCGCCCCAGACCGCAACGACCGCGCACCGCCGGCGGCCCCGGGCGGCCAGGGCACACGAGAGATCCACCGCGAACGGCGCGGCGTCGCAGTCTCCGACGACGCTGACCGACGGGATGTCGAGGCGCGTCGCGGACCGCCGAACCCGGGCCGCCGCGCGTGGCCGGGACGGCGGCTCGCCGGAACTGCCGGGAGTGCGCGTCGCCGAGGGCGGTATGAAGGCCGGCGACGTCGCGGCCGGTGCGACGAAGAACGACGCCAGACGTGAGCCGAGCTCGCTCATCGCGCGGGGCTTGCAAGACCGTCGGGCATGTCCCGGCTCGGCTGCAGCACGGCACCGAACCCGGCGCTCACGGCGGCGGGCGGCGGGGCGGCAGAGATAGCCGTGACCGCGCCCTGTGCACCGGCCCGGGGCCCCGCGTCGGCGCGGGCATCAGCGGCCAACGCCTCTCCCGCGCCGGGAAACACCGTGACGGGCGTCAGCCGGACCCGGACCTGCCGCCCTTTGATCGTCACGCGCACGCGTTCCTTGGCCCAGCCGGGAAGTGCGTCGCGGACGGCTTGCTTGGGATCCTCGTCCTCCCCCATGGCGATGGCGCCGTTTTCGGCCGCGTGCGCGGCGAGCTCGTGGGCGACCCCGCCGGCCAGCAGCTGCGCCACCGCCACGGTGATCACGACGAGGAGCGGAAGCATCGCCACGAGCTCCACTGACGACTGTCCGTCCTGAGCGCGCAGGCGCATGGTCATCCCGCCTGCGACCGGAAGCGGGCCTGTGCGCTGACCGTCCCGATGCGGTGCTTCCCGGCCACGACGCTGGGGATCCGGATGCGCACACGGACGGCGCCATCGCTGCCGGTCACCGTCTTCAGGCCCTCCCGCAGCGATGGCGGAAGCGTGTTGCGCGCGGCCTGGGCAGGATCGCCTCCGATGGCTTGGGCGCGGGCGGCGGCGCGGGCAGCCGTCCCGGCGAGCCACACCGCCTGCCCCGCCACCGCCGCCTGCCACAGCAGCACCACGATCACCGCGACCAGCGGCAGGATGGCGACGAGCTCGACGCCCGCCTGTCCGTCCTCCGAATCGTGTCGTGCCATGGCAGCACGATCGCGGGCAGCCCTGTTGCGGCGCTACGGCGTTCCTGTCACGAAACTGCGCCGGGGGTGCGGCATTTCAGCGGAGCCTGGGTTCTGGTCCGGTTCACGGAGATTCCAGGGGACAACACGCGCCGGCGCGGGCTCGCCACGGCGACGTCAATCCTGCGCCCCTCCAGGGGCCCTTCAACGACGACGCCCCCTCAGCCCCGCCCGCGCCCACCGGCCGACGTCAATCCTGCGCCCCTCCAGGGGCCCCTGAACGACGTCGCCACGCTGTGCACAGCACGCAAAACCCTGAAGCCGACGTCAATCCTGCGCCCCCGGGAGGGCCCCTCGACGACGACGCCCCTACAGGCCGGCCCCGCGAGCGCCGCCCGCGACCACCGAGCCGCGACTCAGATGTTGTAGGACCTGTAGTTGCGGTACACCTGCACGAGCGCGAAGATCGCGCCGCCGACGAGGGCAAACCACAACAGGACGCCCGGGCCGCCGTTGTTCAGGAGCTTGCCGCTCCCGGCCGCCGCCAGGACGATGGCGCCGACAGCGCCGTACAGGAGCCCACGGTCCTTGTCGCCCAGGCCGTAGAGCGCGACGCGGTGCTCGCGGTACATCCGCCAGGCGGCGAAGACGAGCGATGCGAGGATGAGCGTCGAGAACAGGCCGCCGATGAAGTCCGCCGACGTGCGCCCGCCCGGCAGGGCGAAGACGCCGGCGGCCAGGAGCAGGACGATGGCAGCGTTACGCAGGCCTGTGCTCACGGCAACCAGTCTACGACCCTCGGGCGTGTGCTCGGGCTCAGAGCGGCGAGCTGACGCGCGCGGGCACTGCGTCCGTGGGCTGCGCAACGACCTCGGCGTCGGGCGCGACCGGCACGGTGATGTCGGCGATCTCGGGCGAGAAGCGGTAGCCGACCCCGAAGTGGGTGTGGATGTACCGCCACCCGGGCGACGCCTTCTCGAGCTTCTGGCGCAGCTTGCGGACGAAGACGTCGACGGAGCGGTCGCCGCGGGCCATCGCGTAGCCCCAGACGCGCTGGTAGATCTCCTCGCGTTCGAGCACCCGGCCCTCGGCGGAGGCCAGCAGCTCGATGAGCTCGAACTCGCGGCGCGTCAGGTCGATCGACAGGTCGTCGACGAAGGCCTGGAAGCGGTCGGCGCGGATCTCGATCTCCCCGGCCGCGATGGGGCCCGCCTCGTTGCGGGCCTCGGCGTGCCGGCGGCGGCGGACGACGGCCTCGACGCGGGCGATGAGCTCCTCGGGGTGGCAGGGCTTCTGCAGCCAGTCGTCGGCACCCATGCGCAGGCCGCGGACGCGCTGGGCGACGGTCGACTGCCCGGTGCAGACGATGACCGGCAGGCCCGGAAGCTCGGTCGTGACCTTCTCGAGGTACTCCCATGCCTGGGGGCCGAGGACCGAAAGATCGACGACCACTGCGCCGAGGCGCATGGCGACCATCGTGTCGGTGGGGACGGCGCTCGCGAGGACACGATGCTCCCAGCCGAGACGTTCCAAACGCTTGGACAGCACTTGCAGGAAGCCGGAATCAGTATCGATTACCGCGATCCGCAGCGGTGCGGCGCCCGAGTGCGAGGCCGGACGCTCGCCGTCCACCCCTGTAAAGACCCGTTCCGTCATGAGTACGGATAGTACGGTGCCTGACGGTCGCTGTTGACTCAAGCGACCATAAAGTCACAGGAAAATCACAGCCCCCGAGCAGGGATCGGACGGCATGAGCCGACGGGAAAGCGCCGCCCTGCAGGCGAAAGCCCGCTTTTTCGCCCTACCCGGCCGGGTGCGACGAATCCGAGAACTCGCGAAACAGTCCGGTGACGACGAATGCCGTCTGCTCGCCGATGTCCACGGCGTTGTCCCCGATGCGCTCCAGCGCACGCGCGACCATGACCATCGTCATCCCCCACTCGCGCACGTCTGCGTCCGTCCCGCACTCGATCGCGAGCTGGAAGATCTCCCGGTTCAGCCGGTTGATCTCGCGGTCCTGACGCACGAGGTCCTCGGCCAGGCCGACGTCACGCTCCTCGAACGCCCGGCGCGACAGGACGGTCTCGTCCCGCGCGGAGCGACCCATGCTCATGATGCGCTCCATGATCGCCGGCTGCACCGGCGGCTCGTGCCCGAGCAGCGGGATGAGCTTGCAGATGTTCACGCACTGGTCGCCCATACGCTCCATGTGCTTGATGACGTGCAGGAGCGCCGCGACGATCCGCAGGTCGCCTGCGACCGGCGCCTGAAGGGCAAGCAGCGACAGGATGCCCTGGTGGACCTCGAGGTAGCGCCCGTCCAGGCGATCGTCGTCGGCGACCACGAGCGCGGCGAGCTCGACGTCCTGGTGGGTCAGCGCCTCGAGCACACGGTCCAGCTGCATCACGACGAGGTCGATCCCCCCCATCGTGCGCTCTTCGAGTTCTGCGAGCTGGTCGACGAAGTGCTGCCGCGGGCGTTCGGGCATCAGCCGAACTTCCCGGTGACGTACTGCTCGGTCCGGGAGTCCGTCGGGTTCGAGAAGATCTGCGCGGTCGGCGCGTGCTCGATCTTTTCGCCGAGCAGGAAGAAGGCGGTCGTGTCGGCGAGGCGCGCGGCCTGCTGCATGTTGTGGGTGACGATCACGATCGTGTACTCCTGCTTCAGCTCATGGATCAGGTCTTCGACCTTGAGCGTTGCGATCGGGTCCAGTGCCGAGCACGGCTCATCCATGAGGACGACACGGGGCTCCACGGCGATCGTGCGGGCGATGCAGAGGCGCTGCTGCTGGCCGCCGGAAAGCCCGATGCCGGGGGACGACAGGCGGTCCTTGACCTCCTCCCAGAGGCCGGCGCCGCGGAGCGACTTCTCCACGCGCTCCTTCATGTCCACGCCCTTGACCCCGTTGAGCTTGAGGCCCGCGGCGACGTTGTCGAAGACCGACATCGTCGGGAAGGGGTTGGGCTTCTGGAAGACCATGCCGATGGCCTGACGGACCGACACGACGTCCACGCCGGCGCCGTAGATGTCGGTGTCGTCGAGCAGGACCGAGCCCTCGGCGCGAGCCATCGGGATCTCCTCGTGCATGCGGTTCAGGCAGCGCAGCAGGGTCGACTTGCCGCAGCCGGAGGGACCGATCATCGCCGTGACCTGGTTGGCGCGGTACTCGATGCTCACGTTCTTGATCGCCTTGTCATCGCCGTAGTAGGCGTCCAGACCGCGGACGGTCATCGAGTGCCCCGTCCCGGCCTGGGTGGCGACGGTGGCGTCCGGTGCCGCGGCGGTGCCCGGGGCGGCGGCCACGTCGCGACGATCCGATGGCATAGAGGACATCTGTTGTTCCTGCTCTCGGGTGAAGGTCGGGTGGGGCCTCATGCGACGCGGCTCCTCCGCGCGGCGACCCGCGCGATCAAGGTGATGGTGAGGATTATGAGGACGAGCGTCAATGCCGACGCCCAGGCGCGATTGACGATCGCGTCGTTGGGCTGACTGATGTCATTGAAGATCTGCACCGGCAAGGAGTTCATGCGCTCCCCGAGGTTGTACGTCGTCCCCATCACCGTGGCGGACGTGAACAGCAGCGGGGCCGTCTCCCCCATGCCGCGTGCGACCGCGAGCAGCGAGCCCGTGATGAGGCCGGGCAACGCCGTCGGCAGCACGATCTTCAGCGTGACCTTCCAGCGCGGGACGCCCAGCGCCAGGGCCGCCTCGCGCAGCGACTCGGGCACGAGGTCAAGTACGACCTCGGCCGAGCGGGTGACGACGGGCAGCATCAGCAGCGCCAGCGCCAGCGAGCCCTTCCAGCCGGTGAACGAGCCGCCGATCTTCGAGGTCACGAGCGTGACGTAGATGAAGAGGCCGAAGACGATCGAGGGAACGCCCGTCATGACGTCGATGAAGTAGCGCACGACGTGGGCGAACAGCGTCTTCTTGCCGAACTCGACGAGGTACAGCGCGACGCCGATGCCGACCGGGATCGCGATCGCCGAGGCCAGCGCGACGATCTCGAGCGTCCCCAGGATGGCCGACTTCACGCCCCCTGGATCGCCGAGGAAGTTGCCGGTGGGATCGCTCGTGAAGAACGTCGACGACATCCCCTTCAGCCCCCGCGAGAAGAGGTAGTAGATGACGAGGACGAGCGGAATGAGCGCGACCACGGTGCCAAGCGCGAGCACGGCGCGCATCACGCGGTCGGTGGTGCGCCGGCGGCCCGACGTCGGCGCCAGCAACTGGGCGGCGGTCGTGTTCATGCGGGGCGCTCCTCCGGGGTGACGAGTGCAGCGGCGGTCTCCGTGGGCGGCGGTAGCCGTGTGCCCTGCCGGCGCTCCGCGCGCACGACGAGGCCGCGCGCCAGACCGTTGATCCCCAGCGTCAGGATGAAGAGCACGAGGCCCGCGGCGATCAGCGCGCCGGCGTGGAGCGGGTCGTTGGCCGCCTCGCCGAACTCGTTGGCGATCACCGCGGCCAGCGAATAGCCCTGATCGAAGATCTGCTTGCCGACGACGGTGGAGTTGCCGATCACGAGCACCACCGCGATCGTCTCGCCGACGGCCCGCCCCAGACCCAGGAGCGCGGCGCCGGTGATGCCCGAGCGCGAGTAGGGCAGGACCGCGATGCGGATCATCTCCCACCGGGTGGCCCCGAGGGCGAGGGCGGCCTCCTTGTGCTCGGCCGGCACCGTCGAGATGACCTCGCGGGAGATCGCGCTGACGATCGGCAGGATCATGATCGCCAGCAGCAGGCCGGCGATGAAGTAGTTCGGGCCGGCGACGTTGCCACCGACGAACGGCAGGAAGCTGAGGCTGTCGGCGACGTTCGACTCGGTCCCGCGGAGCTTGGGGATCAGGACGAAGACGCCCCACAGGCCGTAGACGACCGAGGGGACCGCGGCCAGCAGCTCGACGAGGATCGTCAGCGGCTGGCGTAGGCGGGCGGGTGAGAGCTCCGTGATGTACAGCGCGGTGGCAACCGCGACCGGGACGCCGATGACCAACGCGGTCGCGGAGGTGATGAGGGTGCCGGCCAGCAGCGGCCAGGCGCCGAACACGTCCTTGGACGGGTTCCAGTCGTTCGAGAAGACGAACGAGAAGACGCCCTGATGCGCCAGCGCTGGGCGCGCCTTGACGATCAGGAAGACAAAGAAGAAGGCCAGCAGGACCAGCACGAGGCCCGCCAGCACGGTGAGGCCGGCGCGGAACAGGGGATCGGCACGGCGCGCCGCCGCCGACCGCTCGAAGATCGGGCGGTCGGCGGGCTTGATGCGTGCGGCGCCGGACTCCATCAGGAGCCGATGGCCTTGCCGTTGCAGGTGACCGCCTTCAGCGCGGCGGTGCCCTTCGTGATCAGTGCGGCCGGCAGCGGAGCGTAGGACAGCTGCTTGATCGTGCCCTGGCCGTCGGTGCCCAGCAGGTAGGTCGCGAACGCGACGAGGCCCGTGGCGGCGTCCTGCTTGCTACCGGCCTTGCACGGGTCGGTCGGGAAGTCCAGGAACGTCTGAGAGACGATCGGGTAGGCCTTCGGGTTGGGCGAGTCGATCGTGCTGATGCCCAGGTCGGCCGGGATGTCGATGCCGTCAGCTGCCGCGGACGTCGACTCGAGCGTCGGCGCCACGAACGTGCCGCCCTTGTTCTGCACGTCGGCGAACGTGAACTTGTTCTGCAGCGCGTAGGCCTGCTCGACGTAGCCGATGGCGCCGTCGGTCTGCTTCACGGCTGCGGCCACGCCGTCGTTGCCCTTGGCGCCGGTGCCCGTCGGCCACTTGATGTCCTTGTTGACGCCGGGGCCGCTCTTCCACGCCGGGGAGTAGTTGGCGACGAACTGCGTGAAGCCCTTGGTCGTGCCGGAGGAGTCCGAGCGGTGGACGACCGTGATGTCGGTGCTTGGGAGGCTCAGGCCGCTGTTGAGCTTGGCGATCGCGGGGTCGTCCCACTTCTTGACCTTGCCGAGGTAGATGTCCCCGATCGTCGCGCCGTCGAGCTTGATGCCCGCCTTCTGGCCCGGGAGGTTGTAGGACATCGTGATCGCGCCGAGGGCGATCGGCACCTGAACCGGGGCAACCTTCATCTTCTGCTTGTCCTCGGGCGTCAGCGCGGGATCGGATCCGGCGAAGTCGGCCGTGCCGGACTGGAGCTGCGCGACGCCGTCACCGGAGCCGACGCCCTGGTAGTTGACCGTCAGGCCGTTGCTCTTGAGCGCGCTACCCACCTGCTGGTAGATCGGGGCCGCGAAGGTGGAGCCGGCGCCGTTGAGCGTCGCGCTGACGCTGGGCGCGGAGCTGCCGCTGGTCGCGCCCGTGTCTGCCGTGCTGTTGTTGTCGGAGCTGCCGCAGGCAGCGACCCCCAGGGCGAGCGCCCCGGCGCCGAGCATGGCGATGATCTTGGTTGGCTTCACAAACGTCTCCTTCGTGGTTTGACGGACGACCTCAGGCTGCAGGCGTCGTGCCTGGATCCTGTTGCGTCGGTGTCGCATTGGTGTGAAAAGGATGTGAAGGCTCCGGCGAGAACCGGTAGCCGAAACCGACGTGCGTGTGGATGTGGTGCCAGCCGGGCAGCGCAGAATCGAGCTTTACGCGCAGTTTGTGCACGTACACGTCGATCGAGCGATCCCCGTCCCGCAGCTCCCCGCCCCACACGGCCCGATACAGGTCGTGCCGGGCCACGATGCCGCCTTGCCGGCGCACGAGGGCGCACAGCAGCTGGAATTCCCTGACCGACAGCGTCACGGCACGCCCCGCAGCGAGGACCAGACCGTCGCCCGGCCGGATCTCCAACTCGCCGGCGTGCAGCAGCTCATCATCGTTTCGGGCGGCCTCCATCGGTGCCTCGCACACTCTCGCCCTACACGCCTGCCGCCGTTACCGGACGGTGAAAACGCGGTGAAAGACTTGTGAACGATCTCGTGAACCGGTGAACGCGCGCGTAAGCTCATGCCGATGGCATTCCCCGGCCGCCGCGCCGACGACCGAGCCGTCCTGGAGCTCTTGGAAGAGTCCGGGCGCAACGTGCAGCGCGCCACGCTCGTGCTGCACGATCTCGTCAAGGACTACCCCGAGCGGGCGGACCTGGCGCGGGACATGCTGCTGTGCGAGCAGGAGGGTGACCGGATCACCCACGACGTCATCCATGCCCTCCACGGTGGCGGTCGCCGCCGGCGCGGCGGCCTCCAGACGGCCGACGGCCACGCGCTGGCAAGCGCGCTCGACGACATCGTGGACTTCGCCGAGCAGACCTCGGACACGATGTCGATCTACCACATCGAGGCGCCGATGGAGCAGGCCACGGCACTCGCCGATGTTCTCGTCGGGGCGGGCGAGCAGGTCGCCCGGGCGCTGCGCGGCCTGCGTACCGGCGCCGACATGGCGCCGCATCTCGTGGAGATCCATCGCCTCGAGAACGAGGGCGACCGCGTCATGCGCGACGCCGTCGCCTCGCTCTTCGTCAACGGCATCGACCCGATGGTCGTCATCCGCTGGAAGGACATCTTCAACTCGCTGGAGGCGTCCGTCGACGCGTGCGAGACGGTGGCGCACGTGCTCGAGGGAATCAGCCTGAAACGCCACTAGATGGCGTTCCACCGGCGGACGGCACGAGCGAGCTCGGCGCCTGGAGCATCAGCGGCTGGCCGCACTTCCAGCAGTACACGGCGCCGCGGCTGTGCACCGCCCCGCAGCTGCGGCATTGCCCGGTGACGCCCTCCTCCGCGGCCGCCAGGAGCCGCTCGAGCTCGCCGAGCTCCGCGTCGGCCTCCTGCAGCGCCGCGGCACGCCGCACGAGCACGTCCAGGCGGAAGTGGTCGCGGATGGCCATCTCGTAGGTCAGGCCGCCGAGGTCCCAGGTCAGCTCGGCCACGCGCTCGGCGAGCGCGTCGCGCTGCGAGCGCAGGTCGTCGAGGGTGCTCGCGCCGGCTGACGGTGCACCGCGCCCTGGGCGCAGGCGCTCGAGCGCCCGACCGACCGCGGCGCCGGGGGGGTGGTCTTGTGGCTGTCGGGTCATCCGTTGTCCTGGAAGCTGCCGCCGCCGGCGGCAGGTTTGTTGTCCTTGGGCGGCGCCTTGCCGCCGACGGCGATGTTCTTGCCGAGCTTGTCGACCTGCTTCTGGTACGCCGCACCCGAGAGCTTGGAAAGGTCCTTCAGCTTCTTCGTCGACGCGGTCTTCGTCTTGATCGGGCTCTTGGCGGCCTTGCCCTTCGCCGTCGAGGCGGAGCTCGCGCCGTCGGTGCCGGTGCTGCCCGTCGCGCTCGCGTCGGTCGGTGTCGTCGCGGTCGTCGCGGCGGCGGCAGGGGCGGCCGCCACGCCGCCGACGCTCACGACCACCGGCTTCTGGTTGGCCGCCGCCACGCCGCCGTCGTTGCGGGCGAAGCCCGACCCGATGAGCACGCCGATGAGCATCGCCAGCAACAGGACGCCGACGCTCGCGATGAGCCCGGTGTTGGCCCGGGCCCGCCCAGCGAGCGAGCCGTCTGCGGGTGGCGGGACGGCGACCCCGACGGCACCCATGGCGACCGGCTGGTGCAGGGGCAGAAGCTGCGTCGGGGCGTCGTCGCGGAGGATCTCCAGAAACGGCAGCCGCGCGGCGGCGCGACGAGCGCCGCAGGTCAGGCAGTAGCGCTGGTCGGCGGCGAGCGGCGCACCGCAGCTGCCACACGGCTCGCCGTCGCCGGCGAACAGGGTCGGGGCGGTCATGAGGTCTTTCCCTCCTGCAGAACGGTCGGCGCGGCAGTGACCTGCAGCTGCGCGCCCTTGGGGTTGCCGACAAAGAAGATCTTGTAGAAGACGGGCTTCTTGGTCGGGGCGGGCGCGAGCTTCTCGATGATCGCGCGGCCCGCCGCGACGACCTTGCCGCCCTTCAGGGCCACGGCGAAGATCGGGAGGTTGATCTGCGTGAGCTTGGACTCGTTCTTGATCTCCGCGGTGGCGTACGCGCCGCTGGAGTCACCGTCGAGCTTCGCCGGTCCGAGCGTGATGCGCGGCACCGGCCCCGAAGCCGTGCCCTTGGCCTTGCCGACATCCACGTCGACGGACTTGGGCGGCTCGCCGGCCAGGACCTGGTCGTTGACCCAGTACGCCTTTTGGCCCTTGTCCAGGAAGGCCATCTGCTGCAGCGAGGGCTGCAGGCCGTCGATGTCGTTCTTGTAGAGCGGCTTGCCGCCGGCGTCCTTCACGGTGATGACGAGCGGGACCTGGACCTCGGCGACCGGACCTGTGTTCTGGAGCTCGACGACCGCGGCCTTGCCGGTGTCCGAGGTCAGCACCGTCGTGGCGCCGACCTTGACCGCGGTGTTGGCGGCCCCCGCCGTGATCGTGGTGAGCTGGGCCTTGCCCTTCCCGGTCTTCTCCAGGCGGGCGCTCTTGGTCTGCGTGCTCTCGCACGCAGCCAGTGCCAGCGTCGCGAGGACAACACAGGCGATGAGGGCCGCGCGCGGCATCAGCCGAACGCGCCGCCGACGTAGTCGCGGGTGCGCTGTGCGCGCGGCGCCCCGAAGACCTGCTCGGCCGCGCCGTACTCGACGAGGTCGCCGAGGTACATGAACGCGACATGGTCTCCCACGCGGTAGGCCTGCTGCAGGTTGTGGGTGACGATGACGATCGCCAAGTCCTTGCGCAGCTCGAGGATGAGCGACTCGATGACCTCGGTCGACTTGGGATCCAGCGCCGAGCACGGCTCGTCCATGAGCAGGACCTCGGGGCGCGTGGCGATCGCGCGGGCGATGCACAGGCGTTGCTGCTGGCCACCGGAGAGGCGCAGGGCCGGACGATCCAGGTCGTCCTTGACCTCGTCCCAGAGGCCGGCGCGCTGCAGCGCGTCGTGGACGTGCGGCGCAATGACCGCCTTGCCGGGGCGCTTCATCGACTGCTCACGCAACGCGTACGCGACGTTGTCGAAGATCGACATCGGGAAGGGGTTGGGCTGCTGGAACACCATGGCCACGCGGCGGCGCAGCGTGGTGACCTCGAGCTCGTCGATGTCGGTGTCGTCGAGGGCGATGCGGCCCTCGCGACGGGCGCTCGCGGTGAGCTCGGTCAGGCGGTTGAGGGTACGCAGCAGCGTCGTCTTGCCGCAGCCCGACGGGCCGATGAGCGCGAGCACCTCCCCCTGGCGGATCGACAGGTCCACGGACTTGACGGCCGCCTTGTCGTCGTAGAAGACGCTGAGGGCGTCCAAACGCATGCGCTCGGGGCCGGGCTCACCCGCGTGGCGGACCCCGCCGTGACCGGGCGTGGGCGCGGCACCGGCGCCCGCGGCGCGGGTCTGGGGCGCGGCCGGGGTCGCGACCGTCGGCGGCTGATCGAGCACGATCCGCCGCACCGGCGGCGGCAGCGCGCCGTGGACCGGGTCGGGTACGCGTGAACCGGCCGGATCCGCGTCCATGACGTCCTGAAGTGACGGCAGCTTCACCTTGGGCATCTCGTCGTCGTGGGTCCTCATGCTCCGAGCCTCCCGGTCTCAAGGCCGGTCTTCGAGCCCCTTCGCGCGATCAGGTCGACCGTGAAGTTCAGGGCCACGACGATGAGGAGCAACACGAACGCGGCGGCGTAGGCCTTCTGCGGTGCGTTGCCCTCGCCGGCCGGCGAGTTGTTGTAGACGTAACTGGTGAGCGTGCTGCCCGTGCCCTTGAGGACGTTGAAGCCCGGGATCCCGCCCTCGGACTCCAGGCGCAGCGTCGCGCCGAGCAGCACGATGACGATCGCCGTGTCACCGCAGATGCGGCCCATGCCCAACGCCATGCCCGTGGAGATGTTGGGCCGCACGCTCGGCAGCAGGACGCGCCGAATCGTCGCGATCTTCGTCTTGCCCAGCCCGTACGACGCTTCACGCACCAGCGCGGGAACCGATTGCAGGCCCTCGCGGGTGGCGCTGAAGACCATCGGCAGCGCGATGAGCGACATCATGGCCCCGGCCGTCAGGAACGAGCGGCCGAAGACGGCCCCGCCATCGGCGGTGAGCGACAGCGGCGCGAAGAGCGACTGCTGGAAGAGCGCGAGGCCGAAGATGGCGATGACGATGTCGGGCGTGCCGGCGACGACCTCGATGCCGGACTCCACGAGGCGCGCCAGCCACGCCGGGCGCCCGTACTCGACGATCCACACCGCGGTGGCGACGGCGATCGGCGTGGCGATCGCGATCCCGATGATCGTCAGCAGCACCGTGCCGATGATCGGGTCCAGGAAGCCACCGGTCTTCTTCTGGTCCAGTCCCGCCTCGGGGTGCGTGCTCAACAGCGTGAAGTTCAGGTACTGCAGGCCGCGCGCCGCCATGTAGAGGACGATCGCCCCGGCGATGACGCACAGCGCGATGCCGCAGAACCAGCACATGGCGTAGGCGACGCGGTCGCCGTAGCGCCAGGTGGACAGCGACTCGCCGCCGCGCTTGCGGCTGCCGCGCGGACCATCGCCGAAGCCGCCGTGCGGCGGGAGCGGCGGAGGGCCCTGATGGATCTGCGTCGCCATCAGACCCGGATCCCGTACTTCTTCATGGGCTGCTTGGCGAGATATCCACCCAGGGAGAGCATGAGGCTCGAGAACAGCAGCAGGAGCGCGAACGCGTAGACGCTGGAGCGGACCGCCGGGGCGTTGAGCGACTCGACGTTCTCGACGATCGTCGCCGCGAGCGGGCGCAATGGCTCGAAGAGCACAGTGATGCCGTCCAGCGGATTCGGCGAGAAGCCGCGACCGCCGGAGACCATCGAAAGCATGATGCCCTCGCCCAGCGCGCGTGCGGTGGCCAGGACGGCGGCGGCGATGATCGCCGGGCGCGCCGCACGGATCGAGACGGTCCACATGGCCCGCCAGCGGTTGACGCCGAGCGCGACGGCGCCTTCCTTCCAGCCCTTGGGCACGGAGTACAGCGCGTCGGTGACGATCGCGATCATGATCGGCGTGATCATCACGGTGAGGATCACGGTCGCCACGAGCAGGCTCGTTCCCGACAGCTGCACGACGTACTCGACCGAGCGCTTGCGACTGTCGGAGATGACGTGGTCGTTCACGAACGGTGCCAGGACGAGGATCCCGATCAGCCCGTAGATGACCGACGGGACCGCGGCGAGCAGGCGCACGACCGGGACGATGATCCGGCGCAGGCGCGGGGGGGCGAACTCGACGATGAAGATCGCGCTGAAGAGCGCGAAGGCCAAGCCGATGACGACGGCCAGGGCGGTGGTGAGGATCGTCGCGTAGATCAGCGGGCCGGCATTGAGCTTGAACGCATCGCCACCGGTACCGCTGGTCCCGTTGACCTGGTTGGCGATCTGGACGTCGACCTCGTCGCCGAAGCCGAACCAGCCGACGACGCTGTTGTGGCGCAGCGTCGGCCACGCCTTGATGGCCACGAAGATGACCATCAAGGCGATGATCACGAGGACCAGCGACGCGAGCGCGCCGAGCACTCGCTCGGCGCGCCGGTCGGACCACGGGGCCCGGAATCGATCGAACATCGGTGTCTTGCTCTCCCGGGCCCGTGGGGCCTACTTCAGCGGCACCCAGTGGGTCCCGATGATCTTCTGGGCCGCCGGAGCGTTCTGCACCCAGGAGATGAACTTCGCGGTGCTGCCGCGCGGCGCGCCGCGGGTGACCATGTAGAACGAGCGCACGCCGCCGTACTGGCCGGACTTCGCGTTCGCGAGCGAGCAGCCGACGCCCTCGTAGCCGGCGGAGTTCACGCCCTTGGTGAAGTCGGCCGACACGTAGCCGATCGCGTTCTTGTCCGCCTGGACGGCCTGCTGGACGAGGCCGTTGGAGGCCTTCGCCGACGCGTTGGTCGACACGGCGGTGGAGCCCATGAAGATCTTCGAGAAGGCGTCCTGCGTACCGGAGGCGGCCGTCCGGACCGTGAGGTTGATCGGGCCGGTCACGCCGGCGCCGCCGACGTCCTCCCAGTTGCGGACCTTGCCGGAGAAGATCGACACGATCTGCGCCTTGGTGAGGTTCGCGACCTTGTTGTTGGGGTTCGTGATCAGGCAGATCGCGTCCTTGGCGATCTTGTTGAAGACGACGCCCGTGTCGGAGTCCTTCGGATCGCGGGACGAGTTGCCGATCGACACGCGACCGGCGGCCGCGTCGGCGACGCCGACGTCAGACCCACCCTGGGCGAGCTTGAACTTCAGCTTCCCCTTGAGCTTCTTGTCCGTCAGGTACCCCTTGGCAAGCAGGGAGGCGAGCGGGGCGACCGAAGTCGAGCCGCTCATGGTGACAACAGGCACGGCGGACGCTGTAGCGGGCACGGCGGCACCGAGGACGGCGACGGCGCAAGCCCCAACGCCGAGGCGGCGGGCACGGTTCATGTGGATGGTTCTCCTTGTGGCGGGGACGGCGCCTTCCGGGTGCAGACCCATGGCGCTTGAGAAGCGGACGGGATCCTGCGGGTCGCGAGGCCCCGAGTTGTGAAGGGCTCGTCTTCGGCCTGTGAAAAACCGGTGAAAGGACGCTCTGAGACTCATCCCCCCGGGGCGCTGGTCACCGCAGGTTCACACCGTGCGAGCGCACAACGCCCAGACTGCCGCCGTTGCGGGGCGCGCCCCTGCCCCTGCCCATGCCCGACCGTCCTGACCTCCCTCCCCTGCCGTCTGACCGGCTCGGCGCCGACGGTGACCCGTGCAGCGATTGCGGCGCCCCGCTGGCCGGTGACCAGCGCTACTGCCTGGCCTGCGGTGCGCGGCGCGGCGCGGCGCGCCTGGACGTCCTCGCGGCGG
>JAOPZJ010000372.1 GCA_025964155.1 Solirubrobacterales bacterium | reverse complement strand
GGCGTCGATGATGCCCGCCGCCAACGCCTCCGGGGCGGGGTAGCGGCGACCGGTTGTCATCGCCTCGTGGGCGGTGTGCGTGGACCAGCGCGCCTGCAGCAACGCCGCCATGCCCTGGGTGAAGGGGATGTTGATGTCCACCTCGGGGACGCAGAAGAAGCCGCGGTCCTCGCGCATGACGCGCGCGTCGTGCGCGGCCGCCAGCATCGCGCCGGCCGCGAAGCAGTGACCCTGGATCGCCGCGACGGTCGGTACCCCCAGGGTCAGCACCCGCGCGAACAGACCTTGCGTCTCCATGATGAACGCGGGGATATCCCCCGCGTTCGCGCCCATCCATTCAAGGTCCAGGCCGTTGGACCAGATCTTGCCGTCGGCCGTCGTCACGAGCGCCCGTGGCGCCGGGGCCGCCTCGACCTCGTCCAGCAGGCCGTTGAGGGCCCCGACCCACTCCGGGTTGAAGCGGTTCTCCCCGTCTCCGAGGTTGAGGATGAAGACGTCGTCCTGACGGGTCAGCGAGGGCATGGGCGGCATCGTACGCGCGCCGGAGTCCGGCGGTCGGATGCCTCCGGGACGGTGACCGCCCTCAGGCCAGCAGGTCCGGCGGCGTGCGGTCGTCGCCGCCCAGCAGGACCGTCACCTTCGGGTCGTCCGTCGCAAAAGCGACACGAGCGCGACGGGCGCGCCCACCGAAGCGGACGCCAATCGCGTGAAGCGGTCGAAGGCCTCGTCGCTCAGGCTGTCCAGCAAGTGGGTCGACCGCAGGGCACGCAGCCGGTCCTATCGTCAACGGACATCCGACATCAAGCCTAGATGGTTGATTTCCGGACGCGGCCCGGAGTGATCAGTCACCTTGGGGCTGCCTCCCAAGCAGCGCGTCGGCCGGACTTATCCAACGTTGAGGCCGTGCACAGCTTGCGCAAACCGACGCCCGCGAGGATGCCGTCCATGAGCACCTCCACCCCCCGTGTGATCCGCCGCGCCATCGCCGACGACCGTCTTCTGGACACGGCTCGGACCCGGCGCCAACTCACCGATACCGCCCTGATCGCCACCGGCGGTGGCGTGCTGTCGGAGCTGTCCGAGGACACCGTCGACCGTGAGCTCTGGCGCGCGCGCATCCGGCGCCAGGACGGCCGTGACGTGCAGGTGCACCTGGACCGTCGCCTGGGGACCGTCGTCGTGCAGGACCTCCGCGGCGGCGCCACGCGCGCCGCCTGATCGACCCGGCGCGGTTGCCGCTCAGGCCCCGAGCGCCGGCACATCGGGACGGTCGGCCGCCAGCCAGTCGTGCAGCTGCTCGTAGACCCGCGGGTGGTTGAGCAGCGCGAAGTGGTTCATCCCACCGATGTGGACGGTGTCCTCGGCGGAGAACGCGATCTTCCGTCGCCGCCCGGCGCCGGTTGCGCTGGAGTGCGTGACCAGCAGGTCGCCGAAGATCCGCCCCACCGGAGCGTCGTGCCTGGCGGTCAGCGTGGCGCAGATCGTGCAGTGGCGTACGCCGGTCAGCAGGGGGACGTCACCGCACGGATCGCTGAAATGGTCGGGCTCGTGGCCGCTCCAGTCGCTGTCGGTGATCGCGCCGAAGCGCAGGTCGCGGATGCCGGCGCTGCGGACGTCCAGCACGGCCGCCACCGGCACGGCTTCGGGGATGCGGCGCATGATGCGCGTGGCGTGGTTGACCTGCTGCTCCAGCGGCGCGCCCAGGTGCGGCGTGCCGAGCATCACGACGTGCGTCAGCTGCCGGCGCCACGGTCGCTCCGCACCCTCCGCCACGTGGCAGGCGCTGCGGATGATCAGGCCGCCCATCGAGTGACCGATGAGCACGAGGTCGCGGACCTCGCCGGGCCAGTGCGTGACGAGCTCGTGCAGGAGCCGGGCCAGCTCGCGGCCGTTGTCGGAGATGCGGCGGCCGCTGTTGTAGCGCACGAGCACCGGGCTCAGGCCGAGGTCCTCCTGCAGGCGCTCGGCGTAGGTCGGCAGCGGTGGGGCGTCCTCGCGCGCGGTGCCGAGCTTCCAGGAGGCCTCGGTCTCGCAGAGCCCGTGAAGGAAGACGGCGACGCGGCCGGTGGGATCCGGGTGCGCGGCGGCGATCGCGTCCGGCGTGAGCGGCACGTCGTGGCCGTCCACGCGCACGGTCATCGGCAGGGCCAGGGCGCTGTCGCGCTCGTACAGACGGTCGCCGAGGATGCCGTTGAGCGCCCCCACGGCAAAGCCCGCACCCGGGTTGTCGAGCAGTGCCGGTGCGTCGGCGGGGCGTGTGGCGGCCACCACGACGCCGGCGAGGCGCCCGCCCGCGCCGCCGGCCACGCGCACGCCCGTGTAGATCGCCGACGACAGCGCCTCGTGCGCCGCCTGGATCGGCGCGGTCTCGGGACCGAGCGCCCCGAAGACGCGGCTCGCGATCGCACGGTGCAGTTCGTGTGCACGCGCGGTCGCCCCGCCGATCCCATCGGCGGCCAGGCTCCCGATCGCGTGTGCCTCGTCGCTGCGCATGGTGCCTCCGTCAGGGTACCGTCGCCGGGACGGGGTGCGCGGCGGGCGCCCCGCTCGCGACCGGTGGGGGGCCGCTGCCCGCGACGAGCGGCGCCGCGCCCAGGCGCGAGATGCGCACGAGGCACCAGCCGGTGAAGCCGAAGATCGCCCCGGTGAGGAGCAGGACGACGAGACCCGCCACGCCCCAGAGCCAGCCGGGGACGTCGGACTTGCGCTCACGCTGGAGGATCGTCTGCTCGCTCTGCAGCGGCCGCGTGAAGTGCGCCGCAGCGGGGACCTCGGCGGCGGGGATGGCCCCGTCCGCCGGCAGGTACACCGGGACCAACGCCATGACCGTGCCACGGTGCAGCCGGACGGAGGACTTCCACTCACCGCTGACCGGCAGCGCGTCGACCGTCCGGTAGACGCCCTCGGAGATGCGCCGCAGCGGTGACTGCACGAGCCTGTGCCCACCCTGCCACGCCATCCCGTCCAACCAGTCCGCGCCCTCGGCGACGGCCGGCGGGCTGAAGCGGACGGTGGCGTCGACGTAGCGCTGACCGTCCTTCACGAAGGCCGGCGTGAGCGCGACGGCGGCCCGGCCGCTGGGGACGGTCGTGTGGCCGAGCGCGCCGATCGTCACCGCGAGGGTGAGGATCGCGCCGACCGCGACCGCCCAGTGGCGGCGCTC
>JAOPZJ010000371.1 GCA_025964155.1 Solirubrobacterales bacterium | reverse complement strand
GGCGCGCCGCCGCGCGGGACCCCCCGGTCACGGCGGGGCACGCGCCGCGTGGTGCCCGTCGTCCTCATCGTGATCCTCGTCGTCATCGGCTACGCCTACAACACCGTCATGCAGCCCTTCCACGGGGCCGGCACCGGCTCGGTCCGCGTCGTCATCCCGGACGGCTCGGGCGCCCGCCAGATCGGTGACCAGCTCGCGCGGGAGGGCGTCGTCGCCTCCGGCACCATCTTCTCCCTCCGCGCGCGCTTCTCCGGGGACCGCGACAAGCTGCGCTCGGGACCGCACACGCTCAAGAAGGACATGAGCTACGCCGACGTCCTGAAGGCCCTCACGGTCGCCCCGAAGGTGGCGGCCACCGTGGACGTCGCCATCCCCGAGGGCCTCACGATCAAGCAGGTCGGCTCGCTCGCGCGCCGTGCCAAGCTGCGCGGGAGCTACACGAAGCAGACGCGCACTGCGTCGGCCAGACGCACGGCCCGTGCGCTCGGGGCCCCCAAGGGCACCACGCTGCTGGAGGGCTTCTTGTGGCCGGCCACCTATCGGCTGCGCGCCGGGGCGTCGGCGGCGACGCTCGTCGCCGATCAGCTCAAGACGTTCAGGCGCGAGACCGCAAAGCTCGACTACGGGTACGCCAAGCGGAAGCAGTTGACCCGGTACGACGTGCTGATCATCGCGTCGCTCATCGAGAACGAGGCCCAGACCGCGAAGGATCGCCCCCTGATCGCCGCGGTCATCTACAACCGCCTCAAGCAGGGCATGCCACTGCAGATCGATGCCACGACGCGCTACGAGACCGGCAACTACGGCGCCGGCGCCAGGCCGATCAAGCAGTCGGAGCTCGACGCCGCCACGCCGTACAACACGCGCAACCGCAAGGGCCTGCCCCCGACGCCGATCTCGAGCCCCGGCCTGGCCGCGCTGAAGGCGGCCGCGAAGCCCGCGAACGTGCCCTACCTCTTCTACGTCGTCAAGCCTTGTGGCCACGGTGCCCACAGCTTCAGCTCCACCGACGCAAAGTTCCAGCAGGACGTCGACGCCTACAACCGCAAGCGCGACCAGCTCGGCGGCAAGGACCCGTCGATCTGCTGACGTGACGGTATGGGCCCGTCCCGATGACGCGCCTTGGGGTCCTGGGCTGGCCCGTTGCGCACAGCCGGTCGCCGGCCATGCACACGGCGGCGCTGGCGCACCTGGGCCTGGACGGCTGGACCTATCAGCGCCTGCCCGTCCCGCCCGATCTCTTCGAGGAGACGGTGCGGGCGCTGCCGGCCGCCGGGTTCGTCGGGGCCAACGTCACGATTCCGCACAAGGAGGCGGCGCTGGCCCTGGCGGACACCGCCACGCCGGCGGCGGCCGCGATCGGCGCCGCCAACACGCTGAGCTTCACGCCCGAGGGGCACATCCACGCCGACAACACCGATGCCCCCGGCCTGATCGCCGCGCTCCCGTGGCCGGCCACGGGTCGGACGGCGCTCGTGCTCGGGGCCGGCGGCAGCGGGCGGGCGGTCGCGTGGGCCCTGAAGGACGCCGGTGCGGCGGATGTCGCAGTCTGGAACCGCAGCCCCGAGCGCGCCGCGCGGCTGGCCGAGGAGCTCGGCGTGAGGGCGGTGACGGGCGCCCATGCGGCTGACCTGCTCGTCAACTGCACGAGCGTCGGGCTCACGGATGTGTCCACCACGTTCAAGGAACTGCCGCTGAGCGCCGATGCCCTCGCTGACTTCTCGTGTTTGGTCGACCTGGTCTATCGGGACGGCGACACGGCCCTCATCGCCGCGGCCCGGGACCGCGAGGTCGCCGTGGTCGACGGTCTGGAGATCCTCGTCCGCCAGGGTGCGCTGAGTCTCGAATCCTGGACCGGTGTCCAGGCCCCCATCGACACCATGCGGGACGGCGCGCGTGGAACACCACCCCACTGACATGACCCCAGATCCACCGCATCTGCGTCCCGTGCCCGCCCACACGGCGGGAACGTCCGCCGCCGCGGCGGCGGGCGACGGTGCCGCCCCCGAGCGCTGGGACGGTGTGACGCGGCCGCTGTCACGCGGCGGGAACGCTCGCTTCCTCACGGATGTCATCGTCGAGCTCGGGCTCGTCCCACGGGAGCGCGTAGACGCAGCGATCGAGACGGCGCGCGCCGCGGGCGCGACCCCGGAGTCCGTGCTCCTGGAGCGCGCGGAGCTTGATCAGGTCGCGCTGTCGCGGGCCGTCGCCGAGCGGCACGGGCTCGACCACCTGGACCTCACGATGTTCGCAGTGGAGATGGGTGCGGCCAACCTCATCAACAGCGCGGCGGCGCGCCGCTACGACGCGGTCCCCGTCGCGTTCCTCGACGAGCGCACGGTGCTCGTCGCGATGGCCGACCCGGCCAACGTGCTGGCCCTGGACGACATCTCCCTGATGACGGGCTACGAGGTGCGCCCGGTCGTGGCCTCGCGCGAGGACATCATGGCCCTCGTCAGCCGGCTCACCCGGCTGGACGACGTCGTGGCGTCCACCGCCATCGAGGCGGAGGACGACGCCGCGGAGATCGTCGCCCTGCGCGAGGCCGGGGCCGAGGCGCCGGTCATCAAGCTCGTCAACCAGATCATCGCCCAGGCGGCCGAGCAGGGCGCCTCGGATGTGCACATGTCGCCCGACGGCACGCAGTTGCGCGTGCGCTTCCGCATCGACGGTGTGCTCGCGGACACGCTGACCGTCCCGCGGCGGATGGTCAGCGGCGTCATCAGCCGCGTGTAGATCATGGCCGAGCTGAACATCGCCGAGAAGCGCCTGCCCCAGGATGGGCGGGTCGGTCTGACGATCGACGGGCGCCACATCGACTTGCGTGTCGTGACGCTTCCGTCCGTCCACGGCGAGGGCGCGGTCATGCGCATCCTCGACAAGACCGCGGTGGTGATGGAGCTCGACAAGCTCGGGATGCTCGAGCCCGAGCGTGTGCGCTTCCAGCGGGCCTTCCATCAGGCCTACGGCGCCGTGCTCGTCACCGGGCCGACGGGATCGGGCAAGTCCACCTCGTTGTACGCGGCGCTCGGCGAACTCAACCAGCCCGAGAAGAACATCATCACGATCGAGGACCCCGTCGAGTATGAGCTGCAGGGGATCACGCAGATCCAGGTCAACGGCCGTGCCGGCCTGACGTTCGCCAACGGGCTGCGCTCGATGATGCGCGCCGATCCCGACGTCATCATGGTCGGCGAGATCCGGGACCGCGAGGCCGCGCAGATCGCCGTGGAGGCCGCGCTCACCGGGCACCTCGTCCTCTCCACGCTGCACACGAACGACGCGCCCACGGCGATCACACGCCTCATCGAGATGGGCATCGAGCCGTTCCTCGTGGCCAGCGCGATCGACTGCGTCGTCGGCCAGCGCCTCGCGCGCACGCTCTGCTCGCACTGCAAGACCCGGACGATCCTCAGCGCCGACGTGCTGCGCGACAGCGGCTTCCCGGCCAGGATGGACATCGAGGCCTACGACCCGGTCGGCTGCGGGCGCTGCGGCAACTCCGGGTACAAGGGCCGGATCGGCCTCTACGAGGTCATGACGGTCAACGACGAGATGCGCAAGCTCATCATCGATCGTGCCTCGGCCGACGAGATCGCCGCGACGGCGATGCGGGCCGGGATGCGGCGCCTGCGCGAGGACGGGCTGGAGAAGGTCCGCATGGGCCGCACCTCGATCAGCGAGGTCGCTCGCGTGACCGGCACCGGCATCTCCGAGGAGTACTAGGAGATGGCTTCCTAGGCGGGCCCGACCTCGACGAGCTGCTCGTAGGTGCCGCGGTCGAAGAACGGGATGGACGGCGGCGAGGCAGCGCCCACGGCGCCAAGGGCGTAGGTGCGACGTGGCTCGCGCCAGCGCGCCGGATCCTCGGTCCCGAAGTGCTTGGCCACCGCCGCGGCGGCCTGGGCAGCGGCGGTCCGTAGCTCCGCCGCCTTCAGGTGCCCGAGGGCGTAGGCCTCCGCATGCGTGGCGTCGAAGAGGTGGTAGGGCGTGCCGGGGTGGTAGCCGCCGTACAGCTCGCGCAGGTGGTCGTCGTCGGTGAGCCACGGCCCTGCCGCGCCGAACGGCGCCAGGGCGATGTCGGCCGCGGCCGCGCGGAACGCGTCCCAGGTGGCGACCCCGGGGTCGACGGTCCCGTCGGGCGCGGTGCGGTCATAGGAGCCGTCCCAGGCCAGCAGCGTGTCCAGGACGGTCTTTGCTGGGCCGGCGGCGCCGCGCTGTGCCCGGCGCAAGCGGGCGGTGGCGATCGGGTACTGCTGGGCCACGGTCCCGCTGCGGTGCAGCAGCCCCTCCATCGCCGGAATGCTCGGGGCCTTGGCGAAGTCGCGCACGAGGCGCATGAGCCAGCTCACGCGGAAGAACGGCCCGTCCAAGCGCTTGCGTGCTGTGCCGTCGCCGGCGGTCCAGCCCATCGAGGGCAGGTTGTTCCAGTTCGCCAGCCAGCCCTGTCGGGGATCGATGACGTGCGGCATCCGGGCGGCCGGCAGCAGCCCGCGCCACTCCGCCTCGCCGGTGCCCGGGTAGGGCAGGCGCTCGTCCCAGCCCCGCGGGCGCAGCGGGGAGAGCCCCGGGTGCCAGTAGCCGATGTGGCCCCGATCGTCGGCGGCCATGAGGTTCTCGTTCCAGCTGAGCTTGCGCGCCGCGACCTGCACATCCTGGACGCTCTTGGCGGCGCCGACCTCGGCGAGGCCCATGAGCGTGTCGAGCTCCCGGTTCCAGGTCGCGAAGCGCCGCGCGTAGGCCACGTGCCCGGCGCGCTGCTGCACCGGTCCGTGGATCGTGCGGCACAGGCGCACGCGTCTGGACCCCACCTCGGGGACGCGCATCGAGAGCAGGTCGCTCGGCGGCGAGCGGTAGGTCAGCGTCTCCGTGCGGCAGTCCATGTCCCGGACCTCGCCGCGGAAGCGGTACTGCTCGGGATGGCCGGGAACGAGCTCTTCGGCGTAGAGGTCGTCGGTGTCCGAGGCGCCGGTGGTGATGCCGAAGGCGACATGGTCGTTGAAGCCCGCGGCGATGACCGGCGCGCCCGGTGCCGTCATCCCGCGCAGGGTGACGCCCGGGGCGTGGAGCTCGAGCTCGAGCAGCTTCTCCGGGGCGTCGAATCCCAGCTGCGGACCGTTGAAGAGGAACGCGTGCCCGTCGGCGCGGCGCGCGGCGAACATGTACGAGCCGCCCAGCCGGGGCTGGAAGCGCGCGATCGCCTGCGCGAGCGGGCCGGCTGCGCGCGCCGACGCGGCGGCCTGTGCGGGGGTGCCG
>JAOPZJ010000357.1 GCA_025964155.1 Solirubrobacterales bacterium | reverse complement strand
CCTACCAGCACGTGTCGATCGGGCGCGAGTGCATCATCGCCGACCGCACGATGTTCATCGACTTCGACCACGGCGTCGTCGACGTGGACCGCCCGATCCGCAACCAGGGCATCTACATGCGCGACGTGCGCATCGGCCACAACGTGTGGATCGGATACGGCGCCGCCGTGCTTCGGGGCGTCACCGTCGGGGACAACGCGGTCGTCGGCACGAACAGCGTCGTCACCCGGGACGTGCCGCAGAACGCCGTGACCGCCGGCGCGCCCGCTCGCGTCGTGCGCATGCGCGACACGCCGCCGACGATGCGCTGGGAATGACCGCGTCCGTCAGGTTCTTAGGCCCGCGCCCGCTCCCGCAGCAACTCGTCGTAGACGGCCGCGGTCTGGCGGGCGATCTCGGACCAGTCGAAGGACAGGACGTGCTCAGAGGCCTCCGCGACGAGGCGATCGCGCAGCGCGGCATCGACGAGCAGATGCTCGATCATGACACCCAGGTGCTCGGCGTCGCCGCCGTTGAAGCGGAGCCCGACGCGACCGCCCTCGGGGACGACCTCGCGCAGGCCCCCGGTGTCGGCGACGATGCACGGGCAGCCTGACGCCATCGCCTCCAGCGCCACGAGGCCGAAGGGCTCGTAGAGCGACGGCACCACGCACAGGTCGGCGATCCGGTACAGCGAGTGCAGGACGTCGTCGCCGATCCAGCCCAGGAACGTGCCACGCCCGTCGATGCCAAGGCGGGATGCCTGGTCCTTGAGCTCGTGCTCGTGCGGACCCGAGCCGGCGACGAGGAAGCGCAGGTCCGGCACCGTGCCCATGACCTTCGGGAGGGCCTCGAGCGCCAGCTGGAAGCCCTTGTAGTAGTCCAGGCGCCCGACGAGCAGGACGAGCGGCTCGGAGGGCTGCGCGAACCGCGCACGGAGCGTGTCGAGATCCTCGATCGGCTGCAGGTCCTTGGCGTCGATCCCGTTGGGGATGACGCGGACGGCGTCCTCGGCGAGGTCGTAGATGTCCGCGACGTGGCTGCGCATGTAGTGCGAGCAGGCGATGACGCGGTCCGCGCGGTTGGCCATCCACTGCTCGACGCCGTGGATGTACGACTGCGGGTGCTTGTCCACCCAGCCCTGGTGGCGGCCGTACTCGGTGGCATGGATCGTCGTGACGAACGGGCAACGAAAGCGGTTGGCCAGGTGGTCGCCGGCGACGGCGACGAGCCAGTCGTGACCGTGGACGAGGTCAAAGCGGTAGCGGTCCCCGAGCTCGACGCCGACGGCGAGCATGTCCGTGTTCATGTGCTCGATCCAGGTGACGAACTCGCCGAGCTCGTCCGGGCGCTGCGGCTCGCGCACGCGGTGCACCCAGACCCCGTCCAGCTGCTCCTCGGCCGGCATGGTCTCGTCGCCCCGGGTGAGGACGTGCACGTCGACGTCCGCGTTCACGAGCTGCTCGGCGAGCTTGCCCACGTGCCGCGCCAGGCCACCCTCCACGACCGGCGGGTACTCCCACGAGAGAATGAGGACACGCGGGCTCACTGGGCAGCCTTTCGTAGTGCGAATTGCGTGGACGGACAACGAGCCCTCTGGGCGAGGCTTTTCGCGTTCATGGCACGAGGAGGGCGGCGGGACGGGCGTACGGAGCCAGGCCACGCAGCGCCGGCTCGCACGATCCTACTGCCGCCAGCGCCACGCGCAGCGCGTCGTGATGGCCGCGCGCGCGCTCGTTGGGATACTCGCCGGCCAGCTGACGGGTGACCAGGAAGGCCCAGTCGCTGCTCTGGAGCGCCAGCAGCTCGCGCACGGCGCGCGCGTCCGCGTCCGCGCCTGCGGCGACGACCGCCAGTTCGGCCGCGCGCGCCTGCCACGCGAGGTCCGCCACGGCGGGCGCGTCCCACGTCGTCAGGTCCCGCGGCGTCCCCCACGTCGTCGTGCCCGGGTCGATCGGCTGCCCCGGGTCACAGTCGGCGAGGGCGGCGTCCAGGTGCACGAGGCGCAGGCCCTGCCGGTCTGCTTCGGCCACCACGGCGGCCAGCCAGTCCACGCCCTCATACCACCAGTGCCCCAGCAGCTCGGTGTCCAGCGCGCACACGCTGAGCCCGCCGCCGGCCACGCGGTCGCGCGCCGACGCGACGAAGGCGGCGGCGTCGGCGCGCGCCCGAGCCCGAGCCCGCTCGCGGTCGTAGACGCTGCCGTCGTTGGCCCACGGGTGATGGTCGTGGGTCGTGCGATGGTGGTAGTCGCGGTAGGCGCCGTGGGCGGGGTAGCCGCCGCCGGACCACACGAGCTCCATGACCTGCCGGTCGATCGGGACGAGCAGCGGGCCGGCCTCGGTGCGCAGCGGACGCAGGTGGCCCGGGGCGCCGTGTCCGCCGAGCACGTCCGTGAGATCCACGCAGACGGCGTGCACCCCGGCCTCCTCGAGCAGCGGGTCAAGCCACGGGGCGTGCGCGCACTCCGGGAGCCAGAACCCACCGCCCCAGACCCGCCCACCCCGTGCCTCGTCGAAGCGCGCGCGATGAGCGTCGATCCCGGCGCGCAGCTGCAGACGCACCCCGGCGTCGGTCGCGACGAGCGGCAGGATGGCGTGCGTGGCGCTGCTCGTCCACGCCGCGTGCGGCGCAAGCGCGCCCAGCAGGCCGCCGGCGGGCGCAAGCTGCTCATGCCGCGTCAGCGCGCGTTCGTAGTCCTGGGCGGCGAGCTCGAGCGCGTCCGCGAGGTCGGCGTG
Source organism: Solirubrobacterales bacterium (assembly GCA_025964155.1). Taxonomy (GTDB): domain Bacteria; phylum Actinomycetota; class Thermoleophilia; order Solirubrobacterales; family Solirubrobacteraceae; genus Paraconexibacter. Next base: position 686 of record JAOPZJ010000357.1, on the reverse strand, counting down.
TCCGGAGGAGCGGCACCCGTCGACGTCCAGCGCGTGCGAGGCCCGCCGCACATCCCGCAGGAAGGCGGCGAAGCGGTCAGCCACGCCCTCCGCGGCGAGCTGATCGCAGAGCACCGGCGTGAGGCTCAGCGTGATCGCGTCCCCGCCTGGGCCGTCCAGGACGTCGAGCAGCGGCAGGTACGACATCGCCATCGCCTCGAAGAGCCACTCCTCACCGAAGGGCCAGGTGCCAAAGCCCTCGACGTACGGCATGTGGGAGTGCAGGACGATCGCCAGCGAGCCGCTCCCCGCGGACGCGGGCGTTATGGCCGGCATACGGCGACGAAGTCCAGAGCGCCGTCCAGGTCGCAGTCCGTGGCGGCACGGATCGCGAAGTCGCCGGTACTGATCGCGGGCGTGAAGCGGTCGTAGAACGGCTTGGTGATGCGCAGCGCCTTGTGGATCCGGTCCCACCCCAGCTTCTCGATGGCGAACTGGTGCACCCCGAGCTTGCCCGCGTGAAACAGCCCGTAGAGCTCCACGTCGCCGAAGTGCGCCTGACACAGCTCGCGGAACTCGTGTGCGCGGTACTCCTTGACGTGCCAGGGGTTCTCGGACTTGTCCGCGCCCTCGGGGGCCAGCGTCAGGAGGTTCGGGGTGGTGATGAAGACGACCGGGGCCGGGCTGGCGGCGATAATCGTCTTGAA
>JAOPZJ010000340.1 GCA_025964155.1 Solirubrobacterales bacterium | reverse complement strand
GGAGGAGGCGCGGGGCACGGCGGTGGGCGCGTCCGGACCCCCGTGGCCGGACTTCCGGCCGATGGCGCCCGAGCCGATGCCGCTACGGCGTGCGCTCGCCTGGGGACTGGCGGCGTCCGTCGTCCTCGGGTTCATCTTCGCGCTGCGGGCCGGGGTGGTCCTCGGGCCGCTCGTGGCCCTCGTGCTCTGGCGCGGGCTCGCCGATCGCCTGCTGCTGTCCGTGGCCGGCGCGATCCTCGTCGTCGTCGCCCCCGCCGTCTACGTCGTGCGGAACCTGACCCTCGACGACCCCGGAGGCTTCGACACCGCCTACGCCACCGCGCGCATCTGGGGCCACTGGCCGGCGGTCGCGGCCGTCACGCTACTGGGCTTCGTGCTGATCCGGACGCTGCGGCGGCCGCGGCCGCGGCCCGGATCGCCCGCCGCCCCAACCGGAAAGCTGAACCACGGTTCCGGGACCGCAGAGGTCACCGAACCCGCGTTCGCCGCGCCGGCGCCGCAGCGGGAAAGCTGAACCACGGTTCCGGGACCGCAGAGGTCACCGAACCCGCGTTCACCGCGCCGGCGCCCGTCGCGTGAGTTCGGAGAGTGCATGTACCGTCGCCAGGACGACGGTCGATGCACTCTCCGGACGCGCCCACCGCCGTGCCCCGCGCCTCCTCCCGCGGGCCAGACGACAGGGCCGATATCCGCCCGCGGGCTCGTCAGTAGGGCCAGGGCCCGTCGCGGTGCCCGAGCCAGCGCGCCGCGCGCCCGAGCCCCGCCACGATCAACACCTTCACCACGATGTTGCGGGCAAGCCACGGCAGCTGGGCGAGCTGCCGCGCGACCGCTTCGGGCGTGTTCGCCGTGCGCTCGTAGACGGCGAGCGACCGGGCCCGTCCGCGGTAGCGCCAGCCCCGGTGCAGCACCATGTGCCGGAGCAGGGCGCCGGTGACGCCGACGGACGAGAAGCTGTCGTGGATGAGCATCGTGCCGCCGGGTCGCACGCGGTCGCCCCAGCGGCGCAGGTCGTCCAGGGCCGGGCCGTATCGGTGGGCACCGTCCACGAAGAGCACGTCGATGGGACCGTCGACGTCGCCAAGCGCGTCGCTGGAGAACGCGCGTACGTGACGGATCCGCCCGCGGACGCCGGCGGCCGCGAGGTTGGCCTCGAAGACCGCGTGGTCCTCGTCACCGAGCGCGGGCTGGGCCGCGATCTCCTGGGGTCCCCGGTCGGATCCGAGGTGCGGGTCGATGCAGGTGATCCGCGCTCGCTCCGGCGCGGCGAGGGCCAGCGTGATCGCCGAGCGTCCCCGGAAGGAGCCGATCTCGACGATCTGCCCGCCCTCCGGCACCCCGCGTGCGGCGGCGTGCAGCCGCGCGACCTGGTCGTTGCTGAGCCAACCCTCCACGCCGTCCAAGGCACCGAGGGTGGCGTGAAGATCCCGCGCGCTCATGTTCCCGTCCCAGCGCGTGAGCGAGCCTGCGAAATAGCTCGCCCAGAGGGCTCGCTTTCCGACTGGCGAGTTCGCGCACGGAATCCGAGCCCTCTGGGCGAGGCATTCCGCGACGTCATGCCGTCGCCACCGCCCGCGCCCGCGCCGGCCACGCGCGATGCGCAAGGACGAGCACGGCGCCGGCGGCCAGCAGCTGCATCACCGCGACGATGCCGGCGAAGCCGGTGATCGAGAAGCGCCCGGCGAAGAGCAGCGCCACCTCGCCGGCGGCGACCGCACCGAGCACCCACAGGAACCGCACCTGACCCAGCGCGATCATGAACTGCACCGTGAGGTACGCCACGGCCAGGAGGGTCATCGCCAGGCCGAGCACGAGCAGGGCCGGCGCCGCGTCGACGGTGTCCGGGCCGAACACCGTGCGCAGCAGCAGTTCCGGGACGAGCGCGAAGATGAGCAGCGCGGGGGCCGCGACGACCGTCAGGATCGCGAGCGCACGCCAGAGCACGGGCCGCGGATCAAGGCCCGCGGCCGCCCGGGCGGTGGCCTGTGGAAGCAGCTGCAGCCCGACGCCGATCGCGACCCAGACGACGGCCTTGGCCGCCACCGCGGCGACGGCGTAGGACCCCGCCCGATCGCTGCCGAGCTGATGGCGGGCGATGATGACATCGACGTTCTGCAGCACGGCCAGCAGCAGCAGGCCGCCGATCGGCACCCAACCGTTGCCGATGAGGTCGCGCAGGCGGCGCGGTGGCGTGGTGGCCGCGGCCGGATCGCCCAGACGCTCACGGATCGACCGGGAGAGGAAGAACGCCACGACGCCGAAGCACAGCGCCGTGGCCACAAACGCGCCTGTGACGCCGGCGACCGCCGCGAGCGCCAGGCCGAGGATGAGCCGGGCGAATGCCTCGCCGACGATGCTCACGCCGATGGGACGGAAGGCGTGCAGGCCCTGAAGGACCCCACGCTGCAGCGAGACGAGCAGCCACATGACCCCCGTGACGGGGATCGCCGCCGCCGCCCACGCATGCTCCGGCGTCCCGATGACGGCGGCCAGCGGACCCCGGATGAGGACGCCGAACAGCGCCAGTGCGGCGAGGGCGAGCAGGAGCGCTCGCATCCACCCGCCGACCGTGCGCGCCAGCGCGTCGCGGTCGCCGAGCCGGCCAAGTGCCACCTCACGTGCCGCGGCCGCCTGTAGGGACTGTCCGCCGACGAGCAGGATGAGGAACGCCGATACGAGCGCGGCGAGCGCCCCGTACCCGTCCTTGCCCAGCATCCGCGTGACGGCGATGACGAAGATGAGCTGGATCGCGTTGTTCGCGAGGCTCGCCCCGGCCAGGGCACCGGCCTTGCCGGTGTCCGAGGTACGCAGGCTGTGGGCGAAGGTCCGGCGCGGCGCGGCCGCGGCCGCCTCCAGGACGTCGAGGTTCGCGCGGGACGTCTCGTCCCACGTGAACTGCTGCGCCCGCTCCCGGGCCGCGTCGCCCAGCCGCGCGCGCAGCTCATGGTCGGCGCAGAGGTCCGCGACGTGCTGTGCCAGTTCCTCGGGGGTATCGGCGAGCAGGCCGGTCCGCCCGTCGATGATCGACTCCGGCAGCCCGCCGACCCGGAGTGCCGCGCTTGGCGTGCCCCGCAGCGCGGCCTCCATGACCGTCAGGCACCAGCCCTCGGCGCTGGAGGCGGTGAGGGCGACCCACGCGCGGTCGTACAGCGCCTGCTTGGTGACCTCGCTCACGTGCCCGTGCAGCGTCACGCGGTCCGCCAGGTCGCGGCGGGCGATCTCCGCCTCCAGCGCCTGGCGGTGGTCCCCGTCCCCGGCGATGTCAAGCGTCGCGCCGGGCACAGCCTCCAGCGCATCGAGCACGTGCTCAATCCGCTTGTAGGCCTTCAGGCGCCCGAGGTAGAGCAGGGTGGGCGTCAGGGCCCGGTCCACCGCCGGGACGCCGGACGGGTCGACGCCCATGTAGGTGACGGTGATGCGCTCGTCCGGGACGCCGAGCGCCACGAGGTCCTCGCGCGCGGCCTGGGAGATCGTCAGCACCTGACGCGAGCGGTACAGCGCGGCCAGCGGCAGGCGTTCCAGCCCCAGCGCGGCGACGTGGCCCCGCAGGCCGAGCTCCGCGACGTAGTGCTCCTGGTGCACATGGTGCACGAGCGTCACGGACGGGATCCGTAGCCACCACCACAGCGGCGTGAAGAACGCGATCCCGTTGACGACCTCCAGGACGACGTCGGCGTCCGCACCGATCCCGCGCCGCGTCGCGAGCGCCGCGCGCCCGAAGACGGTCAGGCGGCTGCCCATCCGGTGGATCGTGAGCCGCTCGTGAGGGGTCGAGACGACCTCGCAATCGTCGTAGGACCCAGAGATCACCGTGACGGTGTGACCCCACGCGATCCAGCGCGTGACCTGGCCGTAGAGGTTCGTGCCCGTCCCGCCGCCCTGCGGGTGCGTCCAGTCCCGGTCCGTGAGGAGCAGGATGTGGCGCGGTGCAGCTGATTCGAGACCGTTGGGCACTGTGGGCGACGGTACCGCAGGCAGGGACAAGACCTCCGCCCTGGACGCGTGTTCGATCCGGCGCGGGGTGCCGCTCACGACTGCCGGAAGTAGAAGATGTCCGCGGGCTCCCTAGAATCAGCGTCCGTGCACGTCCCGCGTCGCCTCCAGGCCCTGATCGTCGCCGTCTCCCTCGCGGGGGCGTCGTTCGGCGTGCCAGCGGCTGCGCTTGCCCAGAACGCCGGCGACGAGCAGTACCAGGACCCGCTGACGGGGCAGACGCCACCGCCGTCGACCGGGTCAGGCACCACGACGACGCCGACGAGCACCACGACGCCCGACGTGAGCACCGTGCCGCAGCTCTCGCCGAGCGCCGGAACCGGCACGACCACACCCGCGACCCCGACGACACCCCCGACGCAGGCGCTCCCTTCGACGCTGCCGAACACGGGCGTGGACGGCCGCATCGTGGCCGCCACCGGCCTCGGCCTGCTGCTCTGCGGCATTGGCCTGCGCCTGCGCACGTCGCGCGAACGCTTCTGAGGGTCCGTCGGTCGTAGCCTGTCGCATGGTGACCCCCGGCACCACGCATGTGTCGTCCTCCCCGGAGCAGACCGAGGCCCTCGGCGCTGCGCTGGCGTCGGACCTGCGCGCCGGCGACGTCGTCCTGCTGTACGGGGAGATGGGCACCGGCAAGACGACCTTCGTTCGCGGCGCGCTTCGGGCCCTGGGCAACACGGGTCCCGTGACGAGCCCGACGTACACGATCGCCCGCCATTACGACGAGGGCCCGGTCCCCGTCGCGCACCTGGATCTGCACCGGCTCGGGGACCTCGCCGAAGAGGATCCCGCCTTCCTCGCCGATCACGTGGGCCCGCACGGGATCGCGTTCGTCGAGTGGCCGCAGATCGCCGACGACGACGGGCAGGTGATGCCCCGGGTGGTGGCCCGTGTGCATCTCGAGCACGTCACCCCGGAGCAGCGCCGCGTGAGGATCAGCCCGTGATCGTCCTCGGCCTCGACACCGCCACCGCCGACACGTGCGTCGGCCTGTACAGCGATACCGAGGGGCTCGAGCTCGAGCTCGCCCGCCACCACCGCCCTGCGCCCGGTGAGCGCCCCGGCCATGCGCAGCAGCTCCTGAGCCTGGCCGCCGCGGTGCTCCACGAGGCGTCCCTGACGTGGACGGCGATCGACCGGATCGCGGTCGGCGTCGGCCCGGGCACCTTCACGGGGCTGCGCATCGGCGTCGCCAGCGCCCGTGCCCTCGCGCAGGCGTCCGGCACGCAGCTGGCGGGCGTCTCGACGCTTCAGGCGCTGGCGAACGGCGCCGTCGGCGACGACGCACCCGTCCTGGCCTGCATCGACGCTCGACGCGGCGAGGTGTTCGTCGGGGCCTGGGCCGGCGGGACGTGCCTGCTGCAGACCCGCGCCGTCGCCCCGGCCGACCTGCCGGCGCTTGTGGCGGGCCTGGGTGGCGACCAGCTGCTCACCGTGGGCGACGGGGCCGTGCGCTATCGCGACGCGTTCGGAGACACCGCGAACATCCCGGCCGACGAGGATCGGCGCCACCACGTGCACGGCCTGGCCGTCTGCCGCCTGGCGCGTTTCGCCCCGGTCGCCGACCGCGACGCGCTGATGCCCGACTACGTTCGCGCCCCCGACGCGGTGCGCCGCCCACGGTCCAGCGCGACGGCCTGACATGACGTTGCCCGCCGTCGACATCCGCCGCCTGACGTACGCCGACCTGCCGCAGGTCATCGCGATCGAGCGCCGCGCCTTCCCGACGCCGTGGTCGCTGGCCATGTTCGTGCTCGAGCTCTCCAAGCCCAGCGGCATCTGCCTGGCGGCGTGGCTCAGGCGGCCACAGGACGGGCGCGAGCGCATCTGCGGGTACCTCGTGTGCAGCCGCTACGACACGGTGTGGCACGTCATGAACGTGTCGGTGGATCCCGACGTCCGGCGAGAGGGCGTCGCCACCGCGCTGCTGAACGGGCTGCTGGACCGCGTGGACGACCCGCAGGGCCAGTACACCCTGGAGGTGCGCCCGTCGAACACGGGCGCCATCGCGATGTACGAGCGCTTCGCGTTCATGACGGCCGGCATGCGCCGCCGCTACTACCAGGACAACGGGGAGGACGCGCTCATCATGTGGCGGACGCCCGCCACCCTGGACGGCCGCCTGGACGACGTCCCGAACGCCTGGCCCGTGCCACCTACGACGTCGACCCGCCTGCCGTGATCCTCGCCCTGGAGACGAGCTGCGACGACACCTGCGCCGCGGTCGTCACCGACGACGGGCGCGTCCTGTCGAACGTCATCTCCTCCCAGGAGGTGCACGACGCCTACGGCGGCGTGGTGCCCGAGATCGCCTCGCGCCAGCACCTGCAGCTCATGAACGTCGTGATCGACGACGCCCTGACCCGTGCCGGGGTCACGCTCGACGACATCCGCGCGATCGCCGTCACCCGCGGGCCGGGCCTCGTCGGCGCGCTGCTCATCGGCATGGCGACGGCGAAGTCGATCGCCGTGGCCCGCGGCCTGCCGCTCATCCCCGTGGACCACCTACAGGGCCACATCGCGGCGAACTTCCTCGCGCCCGACCCGCTGGAGCCGCCGTTCGTGTGCCTCGTCGCCAGCGGAGGGCACACGTTCCTGGCCCGTGTGGACGACCACCGATCCTTCACGGTGCTCGGGCGCACCCTCGACGACGCCGCGGGCGAGGCCCTGGACAAGGGCGCACGGCTGCTGGGCCTGCCGTTCCCGGGCGGGCCCCACATCGAGCGCCTGGCCGCGGCGGGGGATCCAGGCGCCTTCGCCTTCCCGCTCGCCCACGGCGTCCCGGGGCTGGACATGAGCTTCGCGGGCCTCAAGACGGCCCTGCTGTACACCGTCCGCGATCTGGACGCGGTCGAGGGTGCCGGGGGAGCGGCCGCCCGCGCCGCGGATCTCGCGGCCGCCTACCAGCACGCGGTCGTCGAGCAGCTCACGCGCCGGGTCGCGCGGGCGCTGGACGAGGCGGGCCTGGACCAGCTGGCGATCGGCGGCGGCGTCGCCGCCAACGGCCTGCTGCGCGCGCGCCTCACGCAGCTCGCCCCGACGATCCACATCCCCGAGCGTGCCCTGTGCACCGACAACGCCGCGATGATCGCCAGCGCCGCACGGCACCTGCCGCCCGCGTCGCCCGAGACCGTCCCAGGGCTCGACGCCTACGCCACCGACCGTGCGGGATCGCTCGCCCAGGGAACCCCAAGTTGACGCCCGCACCGCCGACGCTCACGCTCTACGGGCGACCGGGATGTCATCTGTGTGACGACGCGCTCCTCGTCGTGCAGCGCGTGAGCACCGACCACGCATTCACCCTGCAAGCGGTGGACATCGAGTCCGACGACGCCCTGCTGAAGGCGTACCTGGAGCGCATTCCCGTCGTCGCGCTGGACGGTGAGGAGCTCTATGACTTCTTCGTCGACGAGGCCGACCTGCGCACGAGGCTGTCCGGGCGCGCAACCCACTAGAGTCCTGGCCTCGGATGAGCGTCCCTGACCTCACGAGCGCGGGGGCAGTCCCCCCGGCCCCAGAGCGCCTGTCCATGGGCGTGGCCGCCCGTCTGGCGCGCTACCTGCAGGTTCTCACGCAGGCCAAGCGCGAGGGCAAGGAAACCGTGAGCTCTCAGGAGCTTTCGACGTGGACGAAGGTCAACTCGACGCAGATCCGCCGCGACCTGTCGGGCTTCGGGAAGTTCGGCAAGCGCGGCGTCGGCTACAACGTCGATGCGCTCGTCGCCCAGATCCGCAAGATCCTGCGGACCGCCGGCCCGCACAACATCGCGCTGTTCGGCGCCGGGCGCCTGGGTCGCGCCATCGCCAGCTCGGACATCTTCGCCGACCACGGCTTCAGCGTCGTCGCGGTCTTCGACAGCGCCCCGGACAAGATCGGCTCCGCCGTGGGCCACCTCACCGTCCGGCCGGTCACCGAACTGGCAGCGGCGGTGGAGGAGGAGGACATCGTCGTCGGCGTCCTCGCCGTGCCGAACGTCGCCGCTCAGGGGCTTGCCGACGTGCTCGTCAGCGCGGGGGTGAAGATCATCTTCAACTACTCCGAGGCGCTGCTGCAGGTGCCGCCGGAGGTCACGGTGCACACATCCAGCCCCGCAGTCGACCTGCTCTACGCCCTCTACTTCTACCTCACGTGAGTCCACGCGCATGACGTTCACCTCCGACGGCGTCGAAGAGACGTTCGCGGCGTCCAAGGACTTCACCGTGGGGCTGGAGGAGGAGTTCGCGATCGTCGATCCGGCCACGCTCGATCTCGTGCCCAAATACGAGGAGCTGTGGACGGCGGCGCAGGACGACGACGTCTTGAAGGCGTCCATCGCGGGCGAGCTCATCAGCAGCGAGATCGAGATCCGCTCCGGCCGCGGGGAGGACCTGCACGACGCCGTAGTCCGCCAGCGCGAGGCGCGGACGCGGCTGTTCGCGCTGGCGGCGCGCCACGGCGTGCAGCTGGCCAGCACCGGGACGCATCCGTGGGCGGACTACCGCGAGCAGCCGAACATCGACACCGAGCACTACCGGCTCGTCGTTGAGGGCCTGCAGTACGTCGCGCGCCGCAACAACACCTTCAGCCTGCACGTCCACGTCGGGATCCAGGGCATCAATCGCGCGGTCCGCGTCTGCGACCGCCTGCGCAGCGTGCTGCCCCAGCTGCTGGCCGTCAGCGCGAGCTCGCCGTTCCTGGACGCCCGCAACAGTGGCCTGCATTCGGCGCGGACGCAGTCCTTCACCCGGATGTTCCCGCGGTGCGGCATCCCGGATGTGTACGGCTCGTGGGACGAGTACCGCCGTTACATCGACCTGCTGCTGGCGACGAACTCGATCGTCGAGTACACGCAGGTCTGGTGGTCCGTGCGCCCGCACTTCGCCTTCGGCACCGTCGAGGTCCGCATCTGCGACGCCCAGACGACCGCCGCGGAGTCCGACGCGCTGGCGGCGCTCATCGTCGCCTGCGTCGCCCAGGCCGCGCGCGACGAGGACGAGGGCCGGCCGATGCCCATGCCCCCGGGTCGGCTGTTGGAGGAAAACCTCTGGCGGGCGATCAGATACGGCCAGGACGGGCGCATGATCGACCTCTCCACCTTGCGGGAGCAGCCGACGACGGCGGCGATCGAGCAGCTCGTGAATTGGACGGCGCCCGTCCGGGTAGAGCTTGGGATGGATGACCCCCAGTTGCCCGTGCTCAACAGTGCGCAGCGCCAGCGCGCGGCATTCGAGGCTGGGGACAGCATGCAAGCGGTCTACTCACAGACTGTGCAGGAGACGCAGCAGACCTACGCCCAGGAGGCACCAGCAGCATGAGCGATCAAGACCCGCAGATGCCCGTCGGTCCCGACGGGAACCCAATGACCGAAGAGCAGCTTGCCGCCGCCTACGAGGAGCAGATCAAGCAACTGCGCGTGGAGGACGTCCTCCTGCAGACGGTCGTGTCGCTGCTGAACCTCGGCGGCCGGAAGGCCGGCCTGGCCCCGGGTACCGAGGATGAGCGCGACCTGAACCAGCTCGCCCTGACGATCGAGGGCGTGCGCCGGTTGCTGCCACTCGTCGAGGAAGCCCTGGGCCCCGACGCCGCCCAGCTGAAGGAGGCCGTCTCCCAGCTGCAGATGGCGTACGTGCAGCTCGGGGGCCAGGCACCGGCCGGCGCGGAGAACGCCGCCGGCGCGGCGTCCCAGCCGGCCACGCCTGAGTCCCCGGTCACGCCCCCGGGCGGCGGACGCCTCTGGGTGCCGGGGCAGTAACGCCGGGGCCCCTGGACGGGGGCGTCACGGCCGCGCAGGCGCGCATCGCAGCGCGCGGTCGACCTCCAGCGCCCGGACGGGCATAGACTCCCGCCCCGTCAATGGCCGAACGCCGACTCCATGGCCTCCAGCGCGTCCTGGGCGTCAACGCGCTCTTCTCGACCGCCTACGGCAACGTCGGCTCGTCGATCTACTATGCCCTCGGCCTGGTGGCGAGCTTCGCGCTCGGCCTCACGCCGGTGGTGTTCATCATCACCGGCTTCATCTTCTACCTGACGGCGGCGACGTACGCCGAGGCGACGGCGATGTACCCGGAGGCCGGCGGGTCGTCGTCCTTCGCGCGCCACGCCTTCAACGAGTTCTGGAGCTTCTTCGCGGCGTGGGCGCAGATGCTCAACTACACGATCACGATCGCGATCTCGGCGTTCTTCGTGCCGCACTACCTGGGTGGCGTGCTCGGCATCGAGCCGCTGCGGAGTGCGCCGTCGGACGTCTTCTTCGGGATCGGTGTCGTCCTCGTGCTCGCGCTCGTCAACGTGCGTGGCGCAGAGGAGTCCGCTGGCGTCAACATCGCCCTGGCCGTCACCGACTTCCTCACGCAGCTGCTGCTCGTCATCGTCGGCGCGGTGCTCGTCCTCAGCCCGAGCACCCTTGTGGACAACGTCCAGCTCGGCGTCGCCCCGACGTGGAAGGACTTCTTCCTCGCCATCCCGGTCGGCATGATCGCCTACACCGGCATCGAGACGATCTCGAACATGGCCGAGGAGGCCAAGGACGAGACGAAGACGATCCCCGCGGCCATCAACCGCGTCGTCATCGCCGTCTTCGCGATCTACGCCACGCTGCCCGCCGTCGCGCTCAGCGCGCTCCCGGTGTTCACCGCGACACCCGGCAGCTTGGCGGTGAGATCCGGCGAGGCGCAGCCCGGGGACCACGTGACGCTGCTCGGGCTGACCGAGAAGGCCGGGGGCTACGCCGGCGATCCGATTCTCGGCGTGGTCAAGCAGATCCACCTCGGATTCATGCAGACCCCGGCGGAGGTCTACGTCGGCCTGCTGGCGGCCACGATCCTCTTCATCGCGACGAACGCGGGCATCATCGGCGTCTCACGCCTGGTCTATTCGATGGGGCTGCATCGCCAGGTCCCCGACCGCCTGCGCCAGCTGCACCCGAAGTACGGCACGCCGTGGATCGGCATCCTGCTCTTCGGGGCCATCGCCTGCCTCGCGATGATCCCGGGCAAGGCGGAGTTCCTCGGCAACATGTACGCCTTCGGCGCGATGCTGTCGTTCACGATCGCGCACGTGTCGGTCATCCGCCTGCGGCTGACCAAGCCCGACGCGCCGCGCCCCTACACCGGCCCCGGCAACATCTCCTTCCGGGGACGCTCGCTCCCGCTGTTTGCGGTCTTCGGCGGCATCGGGACCGGCCTGGCGTTCGTCGTCGTGACGTTCCTGCATCTGGACGTCGCCGCGGCGGGCATCGCGTGGCTCGCCCTCGGCATGGTGATCTACCCGATCTACCGCCACCGCCAGGGCCTTGACCTCACGACGACGACGAAGATCGCCATTCCGCTGCCGGTGACCGACCGCGAGGCCGAGTACGAGTCCGTGCTCGTGGCCCTGGACGCGTCGCGCCCGTACGCTCCCGGCGCCCTGGCGACGGCGGTCAAGGTCGCCGCGCGGCGGCGCCGCGGCATCTATGTGCTCGTCACGATCCCGGTGCCGCAGACCTCGCCGCTGAACGCCGAGCTGCCGGAGCAGGAGCTCGCCGCCCAGGCGATGATCGAGCAGGCTCGGCTGCAGGGAGGCCGGCGCGTGACTGGGCGTACGCAGAAGGTCCGTGCGGGCGCGGCCGGCACCGTGATCGTCCAGGCCGCCACCGCGATCCGGGCGCGCGCCATCGTGATGCCGCTGCCGCCGCGCACCGCCGCCGGCACGGTCTTCGGCAAGACGGTGGAGACGGTCCTGGCCAAGCGCCCGTGCCGCGTCATTATCCAGTCAGACCCGGAGACGAGGGCGCCGAAGGCGGAGGCGTCTACCCTGACGAGCGCACTGTGAGCAACCCGCGAAACCTGCACCGCGCGAGCACCCGCGTCCTGTCGGCGACGATGCTGGTCCTCGGGCTGGCGATGATCGTGTCGACGCTGTCCCGTGGTGGCGGACCACTGGCCATCGGGCTCGTGATGGGCGTGCTGTTCGCCCTCGCGGGCGCCGGGCGCCTGTACGTGTCCATGAAGGGGGGGTGAGTGCCCGACGCCCAGGAACGTGCCGCCGAGGCGGCGCGGGAGGCGGCGCGCTCCACGCTCGGCTCGCCCGTCCTGTTCGCCGTCGTGTGGACCTCGCTGGCCAGCGGCATCTACTTCTCCCTCGGTGTTGTCGCCGACCACGCGCTGGGGCTGACGCCGCTCGTCTTCCTCATCGCCAGCGGGTTCTTCGCGCTCGCGGCCATGACGTACGTCGAAGGCGCGTCGCTGCACCAGGACAAGGGCGGCTCGACCGTCTTCGCCCGCTACGCCTTCAATGAGCTGTGGAGCTTCATCGCCGGCTGGGCGGTCCTCCTGGACTACATCATCCTCGTCGCCGTCTGTTCGTTCTCGGCCACGAACTACGCGGCGGCCTTCTGGGCGCCGCTGGGTCGCGGGCACGTCGAGACCGTGGCCGCGATCGCCGTGATCGTCTACGTCGCGGCGGGCACGATGCGGGGCTTCCAGAGCAGCCGCGCGCGCCGGCTCATCATGATCGTCGTCGCCGACCTCGTGCTGCAGCTGGCGCTGGTCGTCGTGGGCCTTGCGGTGTTCTTCAACGCGGACGTGCTGACAAGCGGGATCGAGCTCGGGTCCACGCCGAAGTGGTCGGACGCGATCTTCGCCGTGGGCGTGGCGACCGTCGTCCTCACGGGGCTGGAGTCCGCCTCGGGGCTGGCCGGCGAGGTCGGCGCGCGCTCGCGTGACCTCAAGCGCCTGGTCGCCAGCTCCACCGCCTTCGTCGTCGTCGTCTACACCGGCATCGCCGTCGTGGCCATGACGGCGCTGCCGGTCGTCGGGAACGCGACGTCGCTGAGCCGCAACTTCCTCGAGGCGCCGGTCCTCGGCATCGCCAAGAGCTTCAAGCAGGACTGGCTGGCGACGTCCTCGACGTACGCGCTGGCCGCGGCCGCCACGGTCACGCTGATCGCTGCCGCCAACTCCGCGATGCTCGGTCTGTCGCGCCTGGCGTACTCGCTGGCGCTCAACCGCCAGATCCCCTCGGCCCTTGGACGTCTGCATCCGACGCGATCCACGCCATACATCGTGATCGTGCTGGCGGCGTTGCTGGCCAGCGTGCTCGTCCTCCCGAACGACCTGGACCTCCTCGTCGGCCTCTACGCGTTCGGGTCGCTGCTGGGACTGACGATCGCCCACGCCTCGATCGTCAGGCTGCGGTACACCGAGCCGGACAGACGCCGCCCCTACCGGATTCCGCTGTCGATCCCCGTCGCGGGCGGGAGCCTGCCGCTGCCCGCCGTCGTCGGCGCCCTCCTCTCGGGGCTGGCCTGGATCAGCGTCATCGTCTTCCACGCCGGGGCGCGGTTCGTCGGCATGGGGTGGATGGCGTTCGGCGTGGTGTTGTACGTCGTCTACCGCATCTCGCAGGAGAAGCCGCTGCTGGACCGCGTCACGGTGCCTGAGCTGGCCCTGCGCCAGCCGGCACGGCCGCGGGAGGTCTCGTACGGGTCGATCCTCGTCCCGCTGATGGGCTCGCCGCTGGACGACGACATCATCCAGACGGCCGGGCGGCTCGCCGGCGAGCAGCACGAGGACTTCGACACCGAGGAGGGCGCGGTGGTCCAGGCGCTGTGGATCATCGAGGTGCCGATGTCCCTCCCCATCGACGCGCGCCTGCCCGACGGCCAGCTCGAGCGTGCACGCGCGGCGTTGCGCCGCGCCAAGGCCGTCGGCGAGGAGTACGAGGGCGTCGAGGTGGCGACCGCGACGATCCGCACCCGCCGTGCGGGCGCGGCGATCGTGGACGAGGCCAGCCGGCGCGGGGTGGAGGCGATCGTGATGGCCGCCGAGGAGCCGTCACGCATCCGTGGCGGCGCGCTGCTCGGCGGGCGCGGCGGTCCACGGGACAACTTCGTGGGGGAGATCACGAAGTACGTCGTCGCCAAGGCACCGTGTCCGGTCATCCTCACCGCGCCGCCGGCCCACGACATGCCCGACCTGACGGCGGCGACGTCGACGCCGGCGTGAGCAACCGGTTCTGAGCCGCCGCCGCTCAGCCGCCCGGCCTACAGCGCGGTGGCGCGAAGGACTAAGGTGCGCGGCATGTTCGTGCTCATCGTCGGAGCCGGCCGCGTGGGAGCCGCCGCCGCCCGCTCCGCCTTGGCCTCAGGTCACGAGGTCTCCGTCCTGGACGACGACCCCCTCTCCCACGAGCGGCTGGACGCCGGCCAGCCGACGTCGTGGGAAGACGCCGGCGGCCGCTTCACCGTGGGCCACGGCATCGAGATCGAGGCGCTGCTCGAGGCGGGCATCGACCGTGCCGATCTCTTCATCGCGTCGACGCACGGCGACAACACGAACCTCGTCATCGCGCAGATCGCGCAGCAGCGTTTCGGGATCAAGCACGTGATCGCCCGGGTCATGGATCCGGCCCGAGCCGCCTGGTACGAGACGCAGGGCCTACGGACGATCTCGCCGACGCGGCATGCGATCGAGATGTTCGAGTCGGCGCTGAACGAGATCACCGCCTGATGTACGTCATCATCGCCGGCGGCGGCAAGGTGGGCTGGAACCTCACGCGCGAGCTCCTCGCGAAGAACCACGAGGTCACGCTGCTGGAGGCCGGACGCGACCGCTACCTGACGATCGAGCAGGAGCTCGAGCACCAGGTCCAGTACGGCGACGCCACCGAGCTGTGGGTGCTCGAGCGCGCCGGCATCCAGCGTGCCGATCTCGTCATCGCCGTCACCGGCGACGACGAGGACAACATGCTCATCTGCCAGATGGCGAAGGAGAAGTACCTCTGCGAGCGGATCATCGCCCGCGTCAACAACCCGCGCAACCGCGAGTGGTTCGAGCTCCTCGGCATCCAGCCCACGGTCAGCGCCACGGATCTCATCCTGCGCCTCATCGAGCACGAGGTGCCGTCCTACGGTCTCGTCCACCTGCTTGATCTGCGGGACGAGCAGCTGGAGATCATCGAGGTCGAGGTGGCCGAGGGCTCACCCGCCGCGAGCGTCCAGGTCGCGGACGTCAAGCTGCCCGAAGGCGTGCTGATCATCTCGATCCTGCGCGACGGTTCGGGCTTCGTGCCCAAGGGCGACACGGTCATCAACGCCGGTGACGAGGTCCTGCTCGTGCTCGATCCGGGTCTCGAGGACTCGATCACCGCGCAGTTTGCCGGTCCGATGACCTGACACTGGCAGCCGCGGTGCCAGAGTCGGTAGAGTTCCGACCAATGGCTGTGCAGCACCTCAAGGGTCACGCGGCGTGGACGGATGAACGTCTTAAGTCGACGTACCCGCGCGCCGATAGGTCAGCTGGAGCCTCGATGACCAGCGCACGCACGACACTCGCCGCCGGAGCAGCCGCGGCGCTCGCCTCGGTGTTCCTGATGATGTCCGTCACCGGCATCGTCGGCGCCCAGCTCGGCTTTGACCTCTGGCCGGCCCTCGGTCGTGAGCAGGCACGCCAGCTCGAGGTGCCGGCGATCTCGCCGACCACCGCAGGCATCAATCCGCTGCTGCCGCCCGCCAACCCGCTCGGCGGCGCCATCGGCTCGATCCCCGGCGGAGCCGGCGCCCGTGCCTTCGCCGCTCTCCCGGCGACGGCCGCCGCCGGGTCAGCCGGGGGCCTGGCGCCCGCGCCGTCCTTCGCCACCGGGTCCGGCGGAGGCACGACACGCACGCGGGTGCAGCTCGGCCGCAGCTCCGGCTCGACCGGGTTGGCTCCCTCCTCGACGTCACCGTCCCCCGGCGGCACGGGCGCGGTACCGCAGCCGTCCACCCCCGCCCCGGCGCCCGTTGTCTCGTCCCCGCAGCCCGTCGCGGTCAGCCCGGCGCCGGTGACCACTCCGGCCGCCGCCGGCGGGTCGAGCCCATCGAGCTCGTCGCCCGGCAAGAGCACGACCACGACGCCGTCCACGTCGAGCTCGACATCGTCGGCCTCCGGCCAGGGCAAGACGACGCAGACGACCTCCGGCGCGAGCAAGCCGACTGCCGGCAAGGGCAGCGCAACCCCCAGCCCGGCGGCCGGCAACTCGGCGGCCGCACAGGCCGCGGCCCCCGGGCAGAACAAGGCCGGCGCACCGGCACCGGCGCAGGCGTCCAGCCCGGCTCCCACCGCCGCCGGCAAGTCCGAGACCACGGCTCCGACGACCACGAGCCCCCCTGCCACGACGTCGACGTCGCCCTCCAGCGGCTCGTCTTCGGGTGCGCCGGGACAGGGCAAGGGCGGCGGCTGAGCCGACGTCCCGGCGTCGCCGCGAACCGGGTCAGGCGGCCGTGAGGCGGACCTGAGCCGACGGCGGAGATTGCCTATACTTCGCGTCCGGCCCGCTGAGCCGGACCCCGTTGCGGGATGGTGTAATCGGCAACACGTCTGCCTCTGGAGCAGGTATTCTAGGTTCGAGTCCTAGTCCCGCAGCCTTGTGAGAGCCCCGCCCCGTGCGGGGCTTTTGCGTTCGGGTCCGCTGAAGGTCAGCGCAGTTTCGCGTGACTCCCGGAAGTCGATGACGCCCCAGCCCTTCTCGACCGGGCCGGACGCGTGGAACTGACGAGAGAGGTTCTACACCGCCGCCTGCTGGGCCCAGTCGCGGTACAGGCGCCAGTACGCGCCCTCGGCCGCGAGCAGCTCGTCATGCGTGCCCTGCTCGAGCACGCGGCCGCCGTCCAACACGATGATCCGTCCCGCCTGGCGGATCGTCGACAGGCGATGGGCGATGACGATCGCCGTGCGCCCTGCGAGGAGGCGCTTGAGCGCCTCTTCGAGCCTGCCCTCGGTGTGGAGGTCGACGTTGGACGTCGCCTCGTCGAGGATGAGGATGCGCGGATCGGCGGTGAGCGCCCGGGCGAAGGCGACGAGCTGACGCTGCCCGGCGGACAGCTGCACGCCGCGCTCACCGACCTCGGTGTCGAGCCCGAGCTCGAGCTTCGCGACGAAGTCGTCGGCGCCGACCGCGCGGACCGCGGCCTCCACCTCCTCGTCGGTGGCGCCGGGGCGGCCGAAGGCGATGTTGTCGCGGATCGAGCCGCTGAAGAGGTATGCCTCCTGCGGCACGATGCCCATCTGGCGGCGCAGCGAAGAAGCCCGCACGTCGCGCAGGTCCACGCCATCGACGGTGATCGCACCGCTGGTGGGGTCGTAGAACCGCGCGACGAGCTTGGCGAACGTCGACTTGCCCGCGCCGGTCGCCCCGACGAGCGCCACGGTCTGGCCCGGTGGGATCGTGAGGTCCACGTTCGCCAGCGCGAGCTTGAATCCCTCCGCCTCGGTCCGGTAGGCGAAGGAGACGTCCTGGAACCGGATCTGGCCGCGCAGCGGCGTCGGTAGGTCCGTCGCCCCGGGCTTGTCGGTGAGCGTCGGCTCCTCGTCGAGCAGCTCGAAGATCTTGTCCAGCGCGGCCATGCCGGTCTGGTACGTCGTGTAGACCTGCGAGAGCTGCCCGATGGGGTCGAAGAACCCGTTCAGCGCGGCGATGAAGCCGACGAGCACGCCGACGCTCACGTCGCCGTTGATCGCCTGTCGGCCGCCGTAGACCAGGATGCTTACGGTCGCCAGCGCGCTGACGAACTCGACGATCGGGAAGTACGCGGCGTTGAGCTTGACGGTCGTCAGGTTGGCGGCCCGATTGAGCTCGTTGCGTGCCGCGAACTCCGTACGGTGGCGGCCCTCCTGCGCGAAGGCACGGACGACGCGGATGCCCGACAGCGTCTCTTGGAGGTAGGCCGTGATGCTGCCGATCGTCTCGCGCGTGCGCCGGTAGGCGTCCGCGGACGCGACCCGGAACGCGAGCGAGCCGATCGCCATGACCGGGAAGATGAGGAACGTGATGAGCGCCAGCTCGACGTCGAAGGTCAGGAGGATCACGATCGACCCGACGAGCGTCAGCGTCGCGCTGAAGAGCGTCGTGACGCTGTCGGTCACGAGGGCGTCCAGCGCCTCGACGTCGTTCGTCATGCGGGACACCAGGACACCGGCGGGGCGCCGTTCGTAGAACCCGACCGGCTGCTCCTGGAGGTGGCGGAAGATCTGCAGGCGCAGATCCTGCAGCGCGCGCTGGCCCACCCATCCCGTCAGGTAGGTCTGTGCCAGCGTGGCGCCCCAGACGACGAGGGCGCTGACGACGAACGCCACGACGACGAGGTTCAGCGTCCCGACGTCCTTGGCCAGGATCCCGTCGTCGATCGCCTTCTGCGCGAGCGGCGCGGGGGCCAGGGCGGCGGCGGTCCCGACGATCAGCGCGGCGAACATCGCGATGACGCGCGTCCGGTAGGGCGCGAGGAGGATGAGCAGCCCGCGGAGCTTGCGCCCGCGTCCTGAGGTGCCGCGCAGGCGCCGCCGCAGGTCGTCGCGCCGGGAGAGGCCGGCCTGGGCCATCAGAGGCCCGCCACTTCGCGCTCGGGGGGATTGCGGTTGAGGAAGACCTGGTCCGGGAGGCCCTTCTCGACGATCTCCCGATAGAGCGGCGACACGTCGAGCAGCTCGTCGTGGCTGCCGTGGGCGGCCACCGTGCCGTCCTCGAGCACCACGATCTGGTCGGCCAGGGCGATCGTCGAGAGCCGGTGTGCGATGACGATCGTCGTGCGGCCGGCCATCACCTCTCGGAGCGCCTCCTTGATGGCCCGCTCGGTCGATGCGTCGACCGAGGAGGTCGCGTCGTCGAGGATCAGGATGCGCGGGTCGGCGAGGAAGGCCCGGGCGATCGCGATGCGCTGGCGCTGGCCGCCCGAAAGCGTCATCCCCCGCTCG
Source organism: Solirubrobacterales bacterium (assembly GCA_025964155.1). Taxonomy (GTDB): domain Bacteria; phylum Actinomycetota; class Thermoleophilia; order Solirubrobacterales; family Solirubrobacteraceae; genus Paraconexibacter. The sequence continues at coordinate 13,788 of JAOPZJ010000340.1, read as the reverse complement.
CCGACGCGTGTGTCGTACCCGTCGGGCAGACGCTCGATGAAGCCGGCCGCCTGCGCGCGTTCGGCGGCGATCCGGATGTCCTTGGCGGTCGCGCCCTGACGCGCGTAGGCGATGTTCTCGGCGACCGAGGCACTGAAGAGGAACGGGTCGTCGTTGACGATCGCGATCTGCCGCCGCAGCTCGTCCGTGACGACGTCCCTGACGTCCACGCCGTCGACCGATACCGCACCGTCGGTCACGTCGTAGAGGCGCGCGATGAGCGCCACCAGCGCCGACTTGCCCGATCCGGTCGCGCCGACCACGGCGAGCGTCTGCCCGGCCGGAATCGTCAGGCTGACGTCGCGGAGCGCCGGGGTGGCGGCGCCCTCGTACCGCAGGGTCACGTCCTGCAGCTGCACCTGCCCGCTGCCGTCAGGCAGCGAGACGGCGTCGGGCCGCTGCGTGATCCGCGGCTCGCGATCGAGGATCTCGAACAGGCGGGCACCGGATGCGGTGGCGCGCTGGGACAGACCCAGGGCTACGCCGAGCTGCCGCATCGGCCCCAGGAGCATGAGCAGGTAGGTGTAGAACGCGGTGAACTGGCCCATCGTCAGCGATCCGTCGATCACGCGGCGACCGCCGAAGAACAGGATCGCCGCCAGGCCGAGCTGGGGGAGGAAGCCGATGAACGGGTTGTAGAACGCCTGCAGGCGGGTGGAGACCATCGCCTGGTCGAAGACGCGCCCGACGCTGCCGGTGAAGCGGCTCAGCTGCCGGTCCTCGGCGGCGAACGCCTTGACGACGCGCACGCCGCTGATGTTCTCCTCCACGTCGGCGGTGAGCTCCGCGAGCCGTTGCTGGACCGCCTGGATGGCCGGACGCGCGGTCCTGCCGAACCGCGTGGCGATGACCACGACGAACGGGACGGGCGCCAGCGCCATTGCGGCAAGCCCGGGGTCGGTGAGGAACATCGCGGCCGAGGCCAGCAGGATGGTCAGCGCGGACTGGACGAGGAAGACGAGGCCGTAGCCGAGGAAGAATCGAACGCTGGACAGGTCCACGGTCGCGCGCGACATGAGCTGGCCGGTCTGCTGGCGGTCGAAGAACGCCAACTCCTGGTCCAGGAGGTGCCCGTAGAGCCGCCGCCGCAGGTCGTACTCCACGCCGAGGGACACCTGCCCGGCGACGAGGCGCCGGGCGATGGTGAGCAGCAGTCGCAGCAAGCCGGCCACCGCCACGGCGATGCCGAGGACGAGCAGCTCGTGCTCGTTACCGGCACGGACCTGGTCGATCGCCCGGCCGGTGAGGTACGGGATCGCGACGGTCATCGCCATCGCCAGCGCCGCGAGCACAAGGGAGCCGATGACGCCGGCCCGGTAGGGCCTCAGGAAGGTGAGCAGTCGCCAGAAGGTCGTCATCGTGCAGGCTGCAGTCTAGTTGCCGCAGCAACGATCCCGGCGGCGCACCGGCGCTGTCATGCTCCGCCGCAATGCCGGGCACGCCCATCGGTGTCTGCAGCAGCTGCCTGCACCAACGGCTCATCCGCAGCGGCCGCGGATCGGAGTTCTCGATGTGCCTGCGCCATCGGGACGATCCGGCGTACCCGAAGTACCCGCGCCTGCCCGTGCTCCGCTGTCCTGGGTACGAGCGCCGACCCTGGCCCGGCGACGAGGACGGCGGCTCGTCGATCAGCGCCGCGGAACGCCGAGGACCAGATGGGGAGCCACGCTCTCCGCGGGCGTGACGCGGGCCGGGACGGCGGCGTCGGGCTCGGGGGCCGCCTCGGTCCAGATCAGCGTGCCGCCGCAGCGGGGGCAGACCCCGAGCGTGCGCAGGCCGTCGGCCATCGTGTGGCTGTGCCACGTCCGGGTGCAGGCCTGACAACGGACGAGCGGTGGGCTCATGCTCCTTGCTTCGGTCGGCTGCCCCGTGAGGGCAATCGGTGATTCGTCCACGGCGGGTGGTGCGCTGACGCCGTTCGGCGACCCAGGGACCGCAGGCGGGACACCGGACGCTTCGATGGCCAAACGATGGACGGACGGCTGATCGCCCCCAACTTGGCGCATAGCCGCTCAAGTGAGCCGTGCGACGGACTCTGCGACTGCGAGGTCACGGGCTGCTGGTGGAGTGCCGTGCGCTCCACTAGACCCCGTCGTCCCCGTCGTCGCGGCCTCCAGAGCGGGCCGCGGCGACGCCAAGTCCCACGAGCAGGCCGATGGCCAGCGCCAGGATGATCGGGCCGAGGATGCCGCCGCTGCCGGCAACGGCCGTCAGGAGGCTCACGCCCAGGCCGACCACCAGTGCCAACACGAGGACGAGCGGGTTGCGACGGTAGAAGTCGACGATGGAGCGCATCGTGCCGGATTATGCTCCTGCGCGATGACGGACCTCCTCGTCGTGGCGACCACCGTGGAACTGGACTCCCGGGACCTCATCCGTGCGCTGGAGCGCGCGCTGGGTCCGGGCGTCTGTGTCGCCGGCGCCGCCGGATTGCTGGGTGCGGGGGGCGCAGAGGACGGGACGGTCCGCGATCACGCCCGGGCGCGCGGCGCGATCGTCGTCGTGGTCGCGCCGGCCGGCCCCGACCTGGCCAACCACGCGCTGTTGACCGTGGAGGCCGCACGTGCCACGGGCCTGGCGGTGGCCGCCGTCGTGGTCGCCGGGCACGGGGCCGAGGCGCAGCGGGCCCAGATCGCCGAGCGCGGGGTCGTGGACGTCGTGGGCCTGCCCGATCCGCAGACGCCGTCGGCCGCGGTCGCCGGCTGGCCGCTGGGAGAATGGCTCGCGGCCGAGCCGGTGTCGGCCACCGGCGGGGTCGCGCTGGCCCCCTACACGCCATGGGAGAGCCGGCCGGTGCCCGACCCACGGAGCGCCGGCCGCGAGATCATCGGGCCGGTCCTGCTGGAGATCATCGCAACCGAGGGTCCGGTGCTCGCCTCGCGGGCGTACCGGCTGTACAACAAGGCCTCCGGCGGCAAGGCGCTGACCACGATCGCCCGCGCGCCGCTGTCGGGGTCGGCCTACCGGCTGCGCCAGGCGGGCGCGATCCAACTCGACAGCGCGCCTGCCGCCACCGGTGAGGAGGATGAGCTCCTGTGGCCTGCGGACACCGCGCCGGTGCGGGTGCGCGAGCTCGGTCCGCGCACGCTGGACGAGGTTCCACAGGCCGAGCTCATCGCGCTCATGCGGCGACTGCTGGCGGCCGGGCGCACGCAGGCGGAGTTGCCGCGTGCCACGCTCGACACCTACGGGCTGACGCGGATGACGGCCAAGGCGGAGGCCGCCCTCGAGCAGGCCGCGGCGTTGGCCGGCACACCGGCCTGAGGCGCCGGGCTCAAGCGCCGCGCATGCCCGGTCGATCCACCGGGCATGCGCAACCGGCGGGGTAGGGCCCTGACGACCCTGCTCGTGACGGTCGCGGCACTCGCCGCGGCGGCACCGGCGCACGCAGGCGCGCAGACGCGCGGCTGCCTCCTGCCGCTACCGATCTTCTGCCCACCGCCCGATCCGACGCCCGACCCGACGCCGACCCCGAATCCTCCGCCGACCCCGCCCCCGACCCCGACCCCGACCGACGGCGGCCTGCCACCGATGGTCGCGCCGACGCTGAACCTCGACCTCGGCATCCCGCCGACCGCGCCACTGCCCGTGGCGCGCCCCCTGACCGCGCGCAACGGGGTCCAGGCCCACGACGTCCTGCGCGGCGGCACCGGCGCCGACCTCGTCCACGGGCTCGGCGGCGCGGACACCATCACCGGGCTGGCGGGCGACGACCAGCTGTACGGCGACACCGGCCCTGACCGCCTCTACGGCAGTGCCGGGAACGACTGGCTGGATGGCGCCGCGGGCGGGGATCTGATGCTTGGCGGCAGCGGACGCGACGTGGCGTCGGGCGGCTTTGGCATCGACGTCATCCGCGGAGGCCCGGGGAACGATCTGCTCTACGGCGGGCCGGCCGTGGACGCGGTCTACGGTGAGGACGGCGACGACGTCCTGCACGGCGGTAGCGGCCCGGACTTCGTCGACGGCGGCGCCGGGAACGACCTGCTCTATGCCGACTCCGGCGGGGATGTGCTGAAGGGCGGGACCGGCGACGACGTCGTACGCATCAACGACGGGCACAGCGTCGCGGGCGTTGACTGCGGGGCCGGTGATGACACGGTCGTGCTCGATCCGTATTCGGCCCCGGGCGGGATCTCGGACTCCCAACTGCTGCGCCGTGGCGCCATCGTCGGGTGCGAGCACATCCTCACCGCACCGGCGCCGCCGAAGGATCCGGCGCTCGGCGTCACCTGGATCGCCCCACACTCCGGTGGGTCGATGACGGGCACCGACCGCAACGACAACCTCCTCGGCAGCCACGGGCCCGACGCGATCCGCGCGAATGGCGGTGACGACGTGCTCTGGGGCAACCTGCTGAACAACGACGCGAGCGCGGCACTGGACCGGCTCTTCGCCGGCGCCGGCGACGACATCGTCTACGGCGGTCCCGGCCGCAACGTCATCGAGGGTGGTCAGGGTGACGACTACCTGCAGGGCGGGATCGGCCGCAACACCATCAAGGGCGAGGGCGGCGACGACACGATCCGCCTGCGCGGCAGCGGTCCGAACGCGGTCTACGCCGGCCAGGGGAACGACGTCATCTACTCGTACACGAGCCGGTTGTCGGTCATCCACTGCGGGCCCGGCCACGACCGCGTCCAGATGAGCCGTCACTCACGGGCGGGCGCCGACTGCGAGACGGTCATCCGGGACTGAGACCCTCGCACGATCGAGGGACCACGGCGTTCGCGCGTTGGTGCCCTACGCCAGGAGGCTCGGGCACGAGCGCAACCTCTACCGTTAAGGCGTAGTTCCACAAGTGATGCCCGGACGCCCCGACCATCCTTCCGCACTGCGGGAGCTCAATCCCGCCGTGGCCACTGACGGTGCGCCCGCCGTGCTGGCCCGCCCCCGAACCCAGGCGCCGGCCGCGCCCGCGGGCCCGACGCTTCGCGTCGAGATCCAGGGGCTGCGCGCGATCGCCGTCCTGCTCGTCGTCGTCTACCACCTGTGGCCGGCCGCCGTGCCCGGGGGCTATGTCGGCGTCGACGTCTTCTTCGCGATCTCGGGTTTCCTGATCACCGCGCACCTGCTCCGGGAGGCCAACCAGAGCGGTCGGGTGTCGCTGCCCCGGTTCTGGGCGCGCCGTGCCCGCCGGCTCCTGCCCGCATCGCTGACCGTCCTGCTGTTCTGCGCCGGCGTCACGCTGCTCTTCGTCCCCCAGATCTACTGGCAGTCGTTCTTCGGCGACATCAGCGCGAGCGCCGGCTACGTTCAGAACTGGCACCTCGCCGCCAGCAGCGTGGACTACCTGGCCGCCGCGGAGAACCCCTCCCCGGTGCAGCACTTCTGGTCGCTGGCCGCCGAGGAGCAGTTCTATCTCGTGTGGCCGGCGCTCATCCTGCTGGCCACGTCCCTCGCCCATACGCGGTCGCGTGGCCGCCGTCAGCGCGCCATCTTCCTCGTGCTCGGCATCGTGACCGCGCTGAGCCTCTTGGCGTCCATCCTCTACACCGTGTCCAACCCGACGGAGGCGTACTTCGTGACGCCGACCCGAGCGTGGGAGTTCGGTGCCGGCGGGTTGCTCGCGGTGCTGGCCGGGGTCGTCACCGCGCCCGGGGCGGTGCGGTCGGTCGTGTCGTGGGCAGGGCTCGTGGCGATCACCGTCGCCGCGATCCAGTACACGGATGCCACGGCGTTCCCGGGGGTCGCGGCAGCGCTGCCCATCGCGGGCGCGCTGGCGGTCATCTGGGCAGGCGCACCGACCGAGCGCTGGTCGCCGACGTCACTGCTGTCGCTGCGGCCGGTGCAGTTCGTCGGGGACATCTCTTACGGCGTCTACCTGTGGCACTGGCCGCTGCTCGTGCTCGCGCCGTATCTCCTGGGTCACGGGGTCGGTACAGGCACGCGCATCGGCGTCCTGGCGGTCGGCATCGGCGCGGCGTGGCTTACGAAGCTGCTCATCGAGGACCCGGTCCGCTCCAGCGTCCTGCTGACCGGGCGCCGGCCACGGCTGACGTTTGCCCTGGCGGCGATGGCGACCGGGCTGGTGTTCGTCCTCGCGTCCGGGGGCACGCGCCACGTGCAGCAGGAGCTCCGACAGGCCAACGCAGCGTCGGCGCGCACGATCGCCGCCCATCCGCGCTGCTTCGGAGCGGCCTCGCATGACCCGGCCAGGCCGTGCACGAACCCGGCGCTGGCGTTGACGGTGGTGCCCAAGCCCTTGGAGGCCAAGAACGAGCCGAACCCGGCCTGCACGCGCAAGACGCGTATCAAGGCCGTCAGCATCTGCGAGTTCGGGGCACCGGCCGCCACCGCCACGCGCACCTTTGCGCTGATCGGGGACAGCCACGCCACCCATTGGCGGGCGGGTCTGGAAGTCGTCGCCCGTCGCAAGCGCTGGCACGGCCTGTCGATCACCCACACCGGCTGCCCGCTCTCGCGCGCGACGTACGACCTGCCGGAGCCCGCGCGCTCACGGTGCGTGACGTGGAACCGCGAAGTTCCGCTCGAGCTGGCCAAGCATCCCCAGCTCGACACGGTCTTCGTGTCGAACATCACGGGCGGCAGCGTGCTCGTGCCGCGGGGCAAGACGATGGACGAGGCGAAGGTCGCCGGCTACCGGCGTGCCTTTGAGGCACTGCCTCCGACGGTCAAGCGCGTCGTGGTGATCCGCGACACGCCCAAGTCCACCGGCGGCACGCTGGAATGCGTCGACCAGGCGATCGCCGCGGGCGACAGCGCCGGCCCGGCCTGCCGGGTGCCGCGCACGAAGGCGCTGATCCCGGATCCGGCCGCAGCGGCCGCGCGCTCGCTCGGGCGCGAGCGGGCGCAGGTCATCGACATGACGCGCTACCTGTGCGGCGACACGGAGTGCGAACCGGTCATCGGCGGGGTCCTGGTCTACAAGGACATCCACCACCTCACCCGGACGTACGCGACGACGCTCGGCGGCTATCTGGAACGCAAGATCGACCGCCTCGAGCTCAGCTGGCGCTGAACGAGGCGCCCGGGCAGCGTCAGCGCACCAACGGGCGCACGGGGCAAACCCCGACCCCAGCGATGCTTCGGGCCTGGGTCGCTCCGAAACCCGGAAGAGCATCGTTTCCGGGGTCTTCGACGGCAATAGCTGGGGGGGGACTCGAACCCCCGACCTCACGATTATGAGTCGTGCGCTCTAACCAGCTGAGCTACCCAGCCGCGACTTCGGCAGGATAGACGACAATTCGATGACAAGCCTTCAACGATCAAGGGCGGCACGGCGATGAGCTACAGCCTGGCGGCCACGACATCTCCGGTGCGGCGCGACAACGGCCTGGACCAACTCGGAGCCGTCGCCCAGAACCCGTCCATCACCGGTGCGCTCAGGGCCGCGCGCGACCTGCTCGGCATGGGGCTCGCCTACGTCACCCGGCTCAGCGACACCGAGCAGGAGTTTCTGCAGGTCGACGGCGACGCGGAGTCGTTCGGCGTAGCAGTCGGCAAGCGGCTGCCGCTGGAGGAGACCTACTGCCACGCCATCCTCGCGGAGCACCTGCCCTCCCTCATGCCCGATCTGCGCGCGATCCCGGCGGCGGCCGCGATGGCGGTGACGGAGGCGGCGAACGTCGGCTCGTATGTCTCCGTCGCCGTGCGGAACGCCGACGGCGAGGTCCTGGGCACGCTGTGCGCCGTCGACCACGAACCCCAGCCGGCGCTGAGACCGCGGGACGTGCAGTTCCTGCATGTGCTCGCACGCATGATCAGCGAGCAGTTCGAACGCGACCGCCTCGCCGCCGAGCGTCAGCGGATGGAGGCCGAAGCCGTCGGCGTCCGAGCGTTGATGGCCGCCGTCCAGGCCCGTGACCGCTACACCGCCGAGCACTCACGGTCGGTCGTGACGCTCGCCGGAAAGGTCGCGCGGATGCTCGGTTGTGACCCGGAGGAGGTCCGCCGGATCGAGCTCGTGGCCCTGCTGCACGACATCGGCAAGCTCTCGATCCCAGACGCGATCCTCAACGCGCCCAGACCGCTCAGCGAAGATGAGTCGGCCATCATGCGCACGCACGCCGCAGCCGGGGCGCGCCTCGTGGCCGAGATCCCCGAGCTCGCCGACCTCGCGCCCGCCATCCGGGCCGAGCATGAGCGGTGGGACGGCAGCGGGTATCCCGACGGGCTTGCCGGTCGCGACATTCCGCTGGCAAGCCGCATCACCCTCGTCTGCGACGCGTTTCACGCGATGACCAGCGACCGGCCCTACCGCGCTGCGCTGACGCAGGCGGAGGCGATCGAGGAGCTCCGGCGCCATGCCGGGACGCAGTTCTCGCCCGGGGCGACCGCGGCGCTGCTCCAGGTGCTGGGCGAGTAGCACGATCCGGGCCGCGGCGCGCCCCGGACCCGCACGCGGGAAGATGCACCGGTGGCCGCGGACACGTTGTTGGCGATCCCCAACGTCTCGGAAGGCCGCGATCCGGCGACCATCGACGCGATCCGTGACGCCTACCTCCGGGGCGGGGGACCTCAGGTCCGGCTTCTGGATGTCCACGCCGACCCCGATCACCACCGCAGCGTCCACACGCTCGCCGGCCCGGCCGGCACGCTGGCGCCCGCACTGGCGGCCGGTGCGGCGGTCGCGATCGCGCACCTCGACGTGCGCGCCCACCCGGGCGTCCACCCGCACGTCGGGGCGCTCGACGTCGCCCCGTTCGTCTACCTGGACGCCGAGCGGCGGGGCGCGGCCTGCGCCGAGGCCCTCGTCGCCGCCCACCTGATCGGCGAGCTCGGGATCCCGGTGCTGCTGTACGGGGCGCTGGCCTCCGGACGGCGGCGCGCCGAGCTGCGACGCGGCGGCCCCGCGGCGCTGGCAGCGCGACTGGCCTCCGGTGAGCTGCGCGCCGACTTCGGACCTCAGCGCCTGCACCCGACGGCCGGCGCGGTCCTCATCGGCGCCCGGCCGCCGCTCGTGGCCTTCAACGTGGAGCTGCAGCCGCCGGCGACGCTCGAGGACGCCCGGCGCATCGCCGCGCTGATCCGCGAGGGCGGGGAGGCCGGGCTGCCCGGGCTGCGCGCCATCGGCCTGACGCTCCCCGCACGGGACGGCGTCGCCCAGGTGAGCATGAACGTCGAGGACCATCTGGCGCTGCCGTTGGCCACCGTCGTGGCGGCCGTGGAGCGCTACGCGCCGGTATCCGGGGCCGAGCTCGTCGGCCTGGCGCCCGCCGCCGCATTCGACGGGTTCCCCGCCGATGTGCCGGTCCGCAACCGGCGAACGGTCTCGGAGGCGCTCGAGGTCGTAGGCTTGTAGGCGGACCATGGCCCAGACGAAGCGCAAGCGCAAGACCAAGCACCGCGGCAACGCCGCAGGGATGATCGAGACCCGGGGCCGCACCGGTCGTCCGCTCACCCCCGCCGAGAAGACCGCCGACGCGAAGGCGAAGGCCCGCGTGGCCCGTGTGGACCGCCTGAACTCCCCGCCGACCTGGCGCGGCGCGATCAACCGCGCGGCGATCGCGACGGTGATCTTCGTCGTCGCGCTCCTGTCGCCGCTCTTCAAGCAGGCCATCGGACCGACGCTCGGCCTGGCCGGGTTCATCTTCCTCCTGTACATCCCGCTCGGGTACTACACGGACCTGTACCTGTACCGCTGGCGCCAGAAGCGCAAGGCGGCCGGGACCGGCGGCGACAAGACGGACAGCAAGCGCTGATGCGCGTCGGCATGTACACCGTCGGCCCGGTGCAGGAGAACTGCTTCCTCGTCGCCGCCGGCACCGGTGACCGCGCCGTCATCGTGGACCCGGGGGAGGAGGCCGACCGCCTGCTCGGCGAGATCGCGAAGGCGGGCGTGACGCTCGACGCGATCCTGTTGACGCACACGCACTTCGATCACCTGGGCGCCGTCGCGCCGGTCGCACGCGCCACCGGCGCCCCGGTCTACTGCCCCACGCTCGAGCAGCACGTGCTCGCAAACGTCATGGACTACGTGCCCTGGGAGGGCTTCGGGCCCTTCGAGAGCTACGACGCCGACGTGCTCGTCGGCGGCGGTGAGTCGCTGCAGCTCGCGGGCCTGGACATCGACGTCGTCTTCACCCCCGGACACAGCCCCGGCCACGTGACGTACGTCGTGCGCGACGCGGGCGACGATCCGACGATCCCGCCGGCGCTCTTCAGCGGGGACGTCCTCTTCCAGTCGTCCGTCGGGCGCACCGACCTGCCGGGCGGCGACCATTCCACGCTGCTGGACTCGATCAAGCTCCTGCTCGACACCTATCCGGACGACAGCGTCGTGCACCCGGGCCACATGGGTGTCACGACGCTGGGCGCAGAGCGCGCGACCAACCCGTTCTTGACCTCGCTCAGCCGGTAATGAGCGCCACCAAGCTGCAGGCGCCGCGGGGCACGCAGGACGTGCTGCCCGAGCAGTGGCCCGAGCGCCTGAACCTCGAGCGCATCGCCCGCCGGGTCCTCGAGGACGCCGGCTACGAGCGCATCGAGACGCCGACGTTCGAGGCCACCGAGCTGTTCTCCCGGGGCGTCGGCACGTCCACCGACATCGTGCAGAAGGAGATGTTCACCTTCCGGGACCGCGGCGGCCGGTCGCTGACGCTGCGGCCCGAGGGCACCGCGCCGATCATGCGCGCCTACCTCCAGCACGGCATGCACAAGCTTCCGCAGCCGGTGAAGCTCTGGTACTGGGAGTCGTTCTTCCGCGACGAACGCACCCAGGCGGGCCGCTACAAGCAGTTCTGGCAGCTGGGCGCGGAGGCCATCGGGGGCACCGACCCGGCCGTCGACGCCGAGCTCATCTGCCTGCTGCACACGATCCTGACCGAGGTCGGCGTCGGCGCGATCGGCCTGCGGATCGGCTCGCTGGGCACCGTCCAGACCCGTACCGCCTACCGGGAGAAGCTCATCGCGTACCTGCGCGCGAACGAGGACAGTGTGAGCGCCGAGGTCCGCGAGCGCATCGACCTGAACCCGCTGCGCGCCTTCGACGCCGACGACGCCGGCACACGCGAGGTCATGGCCTCCGCGCCACGGCTGCTCGACGAACTGGACGCCGCGGACGCCGAGCACTTCGCGCAGGTCCGCGCCCGACTCGACGCCGCCGGTGTGGGGTATGACGTGGACGCGACGCTCGTGCGCGGGCTGGACTACTACACCCGCACGGTGTTCGAGTTCACGAGCGAGAGCCTCGGTGCCCAGTCGGCGCTCGGCGGCGGCGGCCGCTACGACGGTCTCGCCGAGCAGCTCGGCGGGCCCGCCACGCCCGGCGTCGGCTGGGCGGCGGGCGTCGAGCGCATCCTGCTCTCCGCGGAGCCGGCACCGCAACGCCACGCGATCTGCGACCTGTACGTCATCGGCGAATCCGTCGCGGCGTTCGCCCTGGCCGTCGAAGGACGCCGCGCGGGGCTGGCCGTTCAGCAGGAGCTGGCCGGGCGCTCGCTGAAGGGCGCCCTGAAGCAGGCGGCGAGACTCGGCGCACCGCACGTCGCGGTCGTCGACGACGACGAGCACGGACGCATCGCACTGAAGGACACCGAGACGGGCGAGCAGACGGTGGTGCCCGACACCGCCGCGGTCATCGCCCGCGTGTTGAAGGGACGTCACCCGGGATGAGCGCGAAAGGCGGCGCCCAGAGGGCTTGCCTTCCGTTGACCCGGGTGGCGACACGAAAGGCCGAACAATGAGCAGCATGCAAGTAGCACCCAGCGCCAACCGCTACCGCGACACGTGGTGCGGGGATCTGACGGCCGAGCGCAGCGGCACGACCGCGCGCGTAAGTGGCTGGGTCCATCGCCGCCGCGACCACGGCGGCCTCATCTTCATCGACCTGCGCGACCGCTCGGGCATCGTCCAGCTGGTCTTCCATCCGGACACGAGTGGAGAGGCGTTCGCCGCCGCCGAGCGCCTGCGCCCCGAGCACGTCGTCAGCGCCTTCGGCCAGGTCGTGGACCGCGAGCCGGCGAACGTCAACCCGAACCTGCCGACCGGCGCGATCGAGATCGCCGTCACCGACATGACGGTGCTGGCGGAGTCCGAGACCCCGCCGTTCCCGATCGACGAGGACGTGCCCGTCGACGAGATGCTGCGCCTGCAGCACCGCGCGCTGGACCTGCGCCGCGAGAGCATGCAGCAGGTCATGGCGCTGCGCCACCGCATCGTCAAGACGATGCGCGACGTGCTGGACGCCCGGGACTTCCTCGAGGTCGAGACCCCGATCCTCACGCGCTCCACGCCCGAGGGCGCACGCGACTTCCTCGTGCCCTCCCGCCTGCAGCCGGGGTCGTGGTATGCGCTGCCGCAGTCCCCGCAGCTGTTCAAGCAGCTGCTGATGGTCGCCGGCTACGAGCGGTACTTCCAGATCGCCCGCTGCTTCCGCGACGAGGACCTGCGCGGCTTCCGCCAGCCCGAGTTCACGCAGCTGGACCTCGAGATGGCGTTCGTCGACGAGGAGGACGTCATCGGGGTCATGGAGACCGTGATGAGCGCCGTCTTCGCCGCGGCCGACTTCGCGGTCCCGCCGACGCCGTGGCCCCGGCTGGCGTACGCGGAGGCGATGCTCAAGTACGGCAGCGACAAGCCCGACACGCGCTTCGGCCTGCGCATCAGCGACCTCTCGGACATCCTCCGCGGCTCAGACTTCAAGGTCTTCGAGTCGGTCCTGACCGGCGGGGGCGTGATTCGCGCGTTCAACGCCGGGCCCCGCGAGATGTCGCGGTCCGAGCTCGACGGCCTCAACGAGGTCGTCCAGCGCCACGGCGCCAAGGCCACCGCCCCGATCGTCGTCGGCGGATCGGCCGGGTGGGTCGGCAACCTCGCCAAGTTCTTCACCCCCGAGCAGATCGCGGCCGTCAACGAGGCCCTCGGCGCCTCCGACGGCGACCTGCTCCTGTTCGTCGCCGACCAGGAGTCGACGGCCGCCGCGGCGCTCGGCGCGCTGCGCCTCGAGATCGCCGGCCGCTTCGGGCTCATTCCCGAGGACCGCCACGAGCTCGTGTGGGTCGTCGACTTCCCGATGTTCGAGCCGACGGCTGACGGCTTCACCGCCATCCACCATCCGTTCAGCGCTCCGACCGGCGATTTCGCCGACCCCGCCGGCATGATGTCGCGCAACTACGACCTCGCGCTCGACGGTGTCGAGATCGGCGGTGGCTCGATCCGCATCCACACCCGCGAGGTCCAGGAGCAGGTCTTCAAGGTGCTGGGCCTGGACGAGGAGGAGGCGCAGGAGCGCTTCGGCTTCCTGCTGGACGCGCTGAAGTACGGCGCCCCGCCGCACGGCGGGATCGCAATGGGCATCGACCGCATCGTGGCCATCCTCGCCGGCCGCGACTCGATCCGCGACGTCATCGCCTTCCCGAAGACGGCCTCGGGGGCCGACCCGCTCACCGGGGCACCGGCTCCGGTGAGCGAGGAGCAGCTGCGCGAGCTCGGCGTGAAGTCGCTGGTCCCGCCGCCGGTGCCGGCCGCCGGCTGAGCACCGACCGCGCACGCACCCGGCCCTGGGCACCGGGCGCCGGGCACGGACGGGCGTCCACCCGCCGGGCCGTCGGCGCTCAAGTTCCCCTCTGCGCGCGCCGACGTTTACCGGGTGGATCAGCTCTCGTTGCCCTACCGCATCGCGCTCGTGGCCTTCCTCGTCGCGGCGGCGCTGTACTTCGTGGTGCTCAGGCCCAAGGACGAGCCGGCGCCGTCCGCCACGCCCGCCGCGGCGCCCGCCGCCACGGCCCCGGGGGTCAAGGGGCTGACGACCGCCGTCGACAAGGCCAAGGGCGCCGTGGCGACGCA
>JAOPZJ010000313.1 GCA_025964155.1 Solirubrobacterales bacterium | reverse complement strand
CGGTGAAGCAGACGATGTCCACGACGCGCATCCAGGCGACGGCGACGAGGCCGTAGGGCGCGGCGACGATGATGAGCACCACGAGCAGCGGCAGGACGACGCACTGCAGGGCGATGAACTGCCGCTGACGGCCGAGTGCGCGCAGGGCGTCCCCAAGCGGAAAGATCGTGATGGCGAACATCTCGGCCACGGAGATCGCGACGAGCACGCCCGCGGCGGCCGACCAGGCCGGGCCGAAGAGGACGTAGACGAGCGGCTGTGAGAGCACCGCCAGACCCGCTGAGGCCGGCAGCGCGTAGAGCGCCTGCCAGCGGATCAGTCCGAGCGTCGTTGAGACCATCCCCTGCTCCTCGTCGCGGCGGCTGCGCGACAGGGCCGGGAAGGCGACGGCCGACACGTTCCAGGCGACGGACTCGATGATGAGCTCCGGGATGCGGTAGGCGAGGGCGTAGACGCCGAGGGCGTGGCTTCCGAGGACACGGCCGATGACCGTCACGTCGAGCTTGGAGCCGATCATCGCCAGGCCCTGCAGTGCGGTCGCCCCCAAGCCGTAGGACAGCATGCTGCGGGCGATGCCGCGGTCCAGGCACAGCCGCGGGTGCTGCGGGGCGAGCGCCCACAGCATCGTCGTCCACGCGAGGCTGCCGGCCAGCAGTCCCACCACCAGGGCCGTCGCGCCCAGGCCGGCGAGCGCGAGCACGATGGTCACCACGCCGCGTACGACCCCGCGCATGAGCAGTGGCCCGGTGCGCCGGCGAAAGTGCAGCTCCCGGATGAGCAGGCTGTCGTGGACGTTCCCCATGCCGCCGATCAGCAGGTTGACTGCCGCCAGGCGGAAGAGCCAGGCGTGGCCCGCGACCCCGAAGAAGGCGGCGACGAGCGGGGCGAGGAGCACCCCGAGCGCCGTCAGCATGACCGCGAAGGCGATGTTGAGGGTGAAGGCGACGTCGACCCGTTGCGTGATGCCCTCGTCCTGCTCGTAGACGACGGTCGCGCGCATGCCCAGATCGCTGACGAGCTCGAGGATCGCCAGGTAGGCGAGGATCGCCGCGACGACGCCGAACTCGCCGGGGGAGACCTTGCGCGTGACGACGAGGAGGGCGGCGAAGGTCACCATCCGCCCGGCCAGGAACGCGACCGTGGTCCAGACGACTCCGTGCCTGATGCTCGGCCGGCTGCTGTGCTCCGTCACCGCATCGACGCTACGGCGGCGGGGCGGCGCTGGTGCGTCATGGGACCCGTAGGCCCGGGGTAGCCCCTTGCCCCGCTCGGAGGCGAACTCGGGCGCGCGCCCCCCGGCTTGGGGCAAGAGATTGCCCCAGTTGACTGGGGGTCGCCGGCCCGATGACGATGGTGCAGGGGTCAGACATCCCCCACCCCTGAGGTTTCATGACCCCCCTCCGCAACATCATCCCCGTGGCAGCGCTCACCTCCCTCGCCCTGGCCGGTACCGCCGCCGGCCCGGCCGGCGCGTCCGTCACCCCGCGCCAGGCGATGCTTGAAGGGACGTCCTGGAGCGAGTTCGACCAGACCAATGCGTCCACGTCATCGCTCACGCTCGACAAGTCGCGCGGCTACCAGAGCTCCCAGTCCGCCAAGGCGGTCTTCAACGGCGGCTCCAACGGCTACTCCCGCGGCATCTACAACGTCGCCTGGAAGGACGGTGACGAGGTCACCTTCGGCGGCGCGTTCTACCTGCCGACCGGGTTCAAGGCCGCGATGAAGGGCCAGGTCGACCTGCTGCGCTGGGACAACTACACCGTTGATCCGACGCACACCGACCGCTCGGGCATCATCGTCTACAACTCCGACAAGAAGGCGCGCATCATGCGCCAGAAGCTCGGTGTCGAGGAAGTGCCGCTCGCGGCGCCCTTCGACATCCCCGAGGGCCGCTGGTTCTGGCTCGAGGTCCACCAGAAGCTCAACAAGGGCGCCGGCGCGTTGAGCGAGGTCTTCCTCGACGGCAACAAGGTCGCCACGAGCACCCTGCCCAACACCTACGGACGCGGGGTCACCCGTATGCGGACGGGGATCGTCGCGATCGACGCCGCCCGGCAGACCACGCCCCTGACGCTCTGGTTCGACCGCGCGACGGTGAACACGAAGGTCCTGGGGCCGCTGGGCGGATCGACCCCGACCCCGACCCCGACCCCGACGCCGACCCCCGCCCCGACCCCCACCCCGACTCCCACGCCGACCCCGCCGCCGACGGGCACGCCCGTCGTCAAGCCGTCCGTGGGCGCGGCCACCGCGTCGAGCGTCGAGAAGTCGAGCTATCCGGCGGCCGCCGGAACTGACGGCAACGGCTCGACGCGCTGGAGCAGCAGCTTCGCCGACGGGCAGTGGTGGCGGGCCGACCTCGGTCGCGCGCGCTCCGTCAGCGAGGTGCGGGTCGATTGGGAGGCCGCGTACGCGTCGCGGTACGCGATCGACGTGTCCACCGACGGCACCACGTGGACAACCGCCGCCGAGCAGACCGCCACCCGCGCGGGCACGGTGACGACGACGTTTGCCCCGCGCACCGCCCGATACGTCCGCGTGCGTGGCATCACCCGCGGCACGCAGTACGGCATCTCCTTCTGGGAGACCCGGATCCTCGGCGCGGCCGACTGACCGGCCTCCGCGGCAGGATCTCACCCGCGGCGGGGGCGCACGGCGCTCACCTGCCGCGGGGGGGCCTGCTGGCGCCGGGCAGCGGTCCGCGTCGCCGCGTCCCGACGGTTGCCCGGTCGAACCACAGCGTGAGCCGGCGCCGCTGGCGCTGAGCGTCGACGGCGACGATGCCGTAGCGCACGCGACGCACCTGGCGCCCGTACGAGTTCCGCTCCGTGCTGGTGGCGACGCGCTTTCCGTCGATGAAGACCTCGCTGAGCGCGTCGCGTCCGGTGCTGAGGTGCTGGTGCACCTCGAGCCAGAACCAGCGGTTCGCCGGCAGGTCGAACGGCGGCGCGAGGGTCTGCTGCTCTACGCCCAGGCGCTGGCGCAAGAGATGGGCGCGATGGTCGCCTTCGAAGATCGCGATCCCCGACCGGTTGGTGGTGACCCGGTCGCCCGGGAAGTCATCCCAGCGCAGGATGTCCACCTCTCCCTGCATGGCGGAGAAGAACCGATCAGGGAGCAGGTAGGCGGCCCCGTACCACACGTCGTCGCCGTCGCTCCAGCGGACGTCGAAGAGCCCGCGACTGTAGGCGTTTCCATGCCCAGTGATCGACGCGCGCGCCGACCCGGCTCCCTGGTAGGAGCGGCGTTGGTCGATGTTCAGCGTCCCGTTCTGCGTGTTGATCTGGTCGAACGCCGTCAGTGACCCATGGTCAAGCAACGCCTGGCGCGCCTCGACGGCCCGGAGGCCGACCGGCGCGTCGCCCCCGGTTACTGCGCGAACCAGTGCGACGAGGATGCCGACGACGATGACCTTGAGGACGATGGACACGAGCGTCACGGGCGGGCGAGGGTGAAGGCCCGGTCGATCAACGTGTGCGCGGCAGCCTGGGCCGCCGGCGACCGGAGCGTGTGGTCAAAGCCGGGGAGGTCCTCGAGCGCCGCACTCGGCCAGCGGTGCAGGCGCCCGATCAGCCCCTCGCGCGTCAGGTCCTCGCGCAGCGGCTCCTTGCCCGAGAACGCGAGGATGACGGGGGTGTCCTGCTTCTGCAGGCGATCGAGCACTCCCGTCGGCTGCGTGACGAGCGCGCGCCGGCGGGGGCTGATCGCGGCGCCCGCGGCCAGCAGGCGCTCGGTCCGCAGATCCACGCCACCGTGGGCGAGCTTCGCCCACCAGGCCGGGTCGCCGAGGCGCCGCAGCCGCCGCAGCTCGCGGCGTCCGCGCACGTGCGGGTCCCAGGCCAGCGCCCCGGGGTTCAGGGCGACGGCCGCCCGGACCCGCTCGTCCTGAGCGCACTGAAAGGCCCAGTAGGCGCCGGAGCACAACCCGACGAGGACGAAGCGGCGGCCCACGCCTGCGGCGGTCAAGGCGTCCAGCGCCGCCTCGATCTGCCGGGCGCTCTCCGGGGCGTAGAAGGCGGCGGGGACACGAGCATCAGATCGCTCGGCGTCAAGGGCGCCGTCCGCCTCGCCGACGCCATGCAAGTCCAGACGCAACGAGGGCACCCCGC
This sequence comes from Solirubrobacterales bacterium, assembly GCA_025964155.1. Taxonomy (GTDB): domain Bacteria; phylum Actinomycetota; class Thermoleophilia; order Solirubrobacterales; family Solirubrobacteraceae; genus Paraconexibacter. Next base: position 3,591 of record JAOPZJ010000313.1, on the reverse strand, counting down.
GGCCGGCCCATCGCCGGGCCGCCTCCACCCAGAGGCGGTTGGGACCGACGCGGCGTACGGCGCCCGCGTTGAGGAAGACGCCGCACAGGTCGGTGTCGGCGGTCGCGACGGGGGTGCTCAGCACACCGGCCAGGCGGCCCCGTGGTCCCATCGTCCAGAACGGCGTCTCGTGAACCTCGTGGTCATGCTCGCGCACGTCCAGGCGGCCCGTGTGGGCCGTGGCTGGCGCGACGTCTGCCGTGGCCGCGCACTCCGCCAGCCAGTCGGTCACGCCGGCGATGACCTGCCGCGGCGCCACCGTCGTCTCCGGGTGCCCGACGAAGTCCACCCAACCGGAGCCCGGGGCGACCGTGACGGTGGCGCCCGGCACGTCGGGCAGCCGGACGGGCGCGGTGCCGTTCTCCTCCAGGACGAGCACTCGCTCGAGCTCAGATCCGGCCGGCACCGTGGGCTCCAGTGCGGCGAGCGCCGCGAGGGTCTGCGCCGACAGCAGGAAGCCGCCCGCGATCAAGGCCCCGTCGGTGCGCTCGTCGCCGGCCGCGCCCTCCAGCAGCGAGGTCGCCCGTGCCCGCCGCGCGAACGCACGGCCGGTGGGGGGGCAGGACCAGAGGACGAGGTCATCGACAGCGGCCCCCTGGCTGATGCTGCGCAGCGCCAGCAGACCGCTCAGCCCGAGGCCGATGACCGCCAGCCGCCGGCTGCCGGCGACCATGCGCAGCCAGGCTCCGGCGTGGGCGATCGCCGCCGTCCAGCGGTCGACGCAGCCGTCGTCGCGCGGGGACCCGGCGCTGTCACCGGTGCCCGGCAGGTCGAACCGCAACGTCGGGTAGCCGGCGTGCGCCAGCGCCGCGGCCCAGTCGCGGCGGCTGCGGTGCGACGCGATCTCGTCCCACCCCCACGGGGGGAGGAGGAGGACGGCGGTGTCCCGGGTCGTGCCCGGTGCCGGCAGATGGAGCACCCCGAAGAGGCCTGAGCGGCCGTCGTCGTCGGCTTCGGTGATGCAGACGGCCTGCGGGATGCCCGGCGGCGCGTACACCGTCATGACGCCGGCCCCGGGGCGATGGTCAGCGGGCCGTCCGTGTCGAGCGTCGTGACGGTCGCACCGGTGAAGGTCGCGCTGGGTGCCGTCGCACGCAGCACGATGTCACGCTCGCCACCGGGCGCGATCGTGAACGCGTCGTCGTCGCCCTGGAAGCCGTCCGCGTGCACGCGGACCCCGTGCGCCACGCGGTCGCTGAAGATGTGGACGTGGACGGCGCCGTCGCTGAGCGTGGTGGCGTGCGCCCGCAGGCCCGACGCGGCGACGGGGACCGTCGCGGCGCTGCGGCCTTGCGGCAGGAAGGTGGCCTGCGAGAGGACGCGGCCGCCGGTGTCGTGCAGCAGCGAGACGACGACGAGATCATGCCCGATGGGGCCGAAGCGGTGGGTGTAGTTGATGTCGGTGAACGACCCGAGCACCGCCTCTGCGTCGTGCTCGGTGACGGTGTGCGGCGCGAGCGTCAGCGCCTGGCTGCCGCCCTCGGCCACAAGGTGGCGCCCGTCGCGGTAGAGCGCGACGGCCAGGCGGGCGGCCAAGGGCACGGGTCGGTCGTTGGCGACGTGGATGCGCAGGCCTCCGAGGCCCTCGTCGGTGAGCCAGACCGCGACGGGCGACAGCGCGCGGCGCAGGTGGTGGTAGACGACCTTCGGGCGTCCGTCGCTGTCCAGCAGTCCCCAGCCGGCTCCGGGCACGAGGTCGCGCAGCCACAGCACGATGCCGCCACCGCATGGCGACGCCGCCCGCCGCCATTCCCCGAAGACCTGGGCCATCACCTCGCCGCTGACTGCCCGCGACAGCTCCAGGTAGCGGCTCGGGTCGGTGGCTCTAAGGCGCTCCGGGTCGACCCCGTACAGCTCGTGCAGGTAGTGGTCGCGGACATCGGCGAAGTCCCAGTCCGCACCGGCGTCGGCCGGCACGCCCGCGTCCGGGCCGACCGCATCGACGATGTCCTCACCCGGCACGTTCGAGAACGCGAGGCACTCGGACGCAAAGCGCACGCCGGCGCGCCGGGTCTCGTCCAGCGGCCGCCGGTAGCCGCCGACGGCGAACCAGTTGACCACCCCGCGTTCGGGACGGAACGGCAGGACCCCACCGCACGGTGCCGAGGGGACGTGGATCGCGTCGGCGAGCGATCCGTGCAGCAGGCCCGGGACGAGCTCGCCGAACAGCGGGCCGCGGCCGAGCCCGGAATCCAATCCGAGCATGGCCACCTGCTGCTCGACCTCCGAGTTGCCGCACAGGACAGCGAAGCTCGGGCGTCCGCCCAGCGCGTCGAGCACCTGGCGGATCTCCGTGCACACCTCGTCGGTGAAGCCGGGGTCGGCGATCGGGTAGTCGAGGTTCGCGAACATGAGGTCCTGCCACACGAGCATCCCCAGCTCGTCGCAGAGGTCGTGGAACGCCGGCTCCTCATACGCACCGGTCCCCACGACGCGCAACATGTTGAGTCCGGCGTCGCGCGCGGCGGTTACGGTGGCGCGCAGGGCGTCGGTCCCGGGGACGAGGGACACCGGGTCCACCGGCGTCCAGACGGCGCCGCGGACGAAGACGCGCACGCCGTTGAGGTGCAGGTCCAGGCCCTCGGCCTCGACGTCGTGCGCCGCCGCCGGCCCGGCGGTCAGCGTGCGGAACCCAACCCGGCCGGCAGCGACCGTCAGCGGCTCACCGGGACCCAGGAGGCGCAGGCGGACGTCGTACAGCGAGGGCTCGCCGTGGGTGTGCGGCCACCACGTGGCGGCATCGGGCACCTCGACGAAGCCGCTGGCGCGGTGGCCTCCGCGGGTCCGGTGGACGGGCAGCAGCGCCTCATGGCAGCCGGTCGGGCCGTCCACCGTCACGTGCACGGCGTGCAGCGGCGGCTCGTCGCCGATCGCCCGCAGCTGCATCGCCAGGCGCAGGCGCGCGTGGTCGCCGATGACGACCGGGCGCAGGCGCAGGCCTTCCACCGTCCACCGCCGCTGCCGCACGAGGCGCACGGGACGCCACGGCCCGACGGCCGCGGGCCACGGCGCGATTCCGGGCATGCGCCCGAGCAGCATGGTGCGCAACCAGCGCAGGTTGCCGTCGGCGACGAGCCGGGTGCGCCACCGGGCGCGCGGCCGGCGCGCCACCTGGAGGAGTGGGGCCAGCGCACGGCAGCAGATCACGAGCTCGTTGTGGCCACGCAGGCGTGCCCCTACATCCAGCTCGTAGGCGGTCCACATCGACGTCGTCCGGGCGAGCAGCTCGCCGTTGAGGAACACGTCGGCTACGGTCGCCACCCCGTCCAGGCAGAGGAGCACGGCCTCGTCCTCGTCCGCGGCCTCGGCCGCGAAGGTGGTGCGAAACCACCAGTCTTCGGCGTCCAGGTCGCGGGCGGTCCCGCCGGCCCCGACGACGGCGGCGGCCGTGGTCGGGACACCGGCCTCACGCCAGTCCAGCCCTTCGATGCCGGCCGGGCCGTCGTGGGCGCCGGGACGGGTTGCCGCCACCTCCCAGCCCTGCGCCAAGCGCCGCTCCTCGTGCTCGTCCACGCGGGCGTGGCGCCCGGGCGGCGCCGGTGTGGGCGCCGG
>JAOPZJ010000312.1 GCA_025964155.1 Solirubrobacterales bacterium | reverse complement strand
GTCATGGCCCTGCTCGAACGGCGGATCGAGGAGACGGCGATCGGGGTGGCCGCGGCGCTCGGCGCGACCGCCGAGGTCGAGTACACGCGGGGCTACGGCGCCGTGGTCAACGACGCGGCGGTGACCGACACCGTCGCCGACACCGCCCGGGAGTTGTTCGGCGCGGCCCGCGTGACCGAGGGCGTGCCGCTCATGGCGGGGGAGGACTTCTCCGCCTTCCAGCGCGAGGCGCCAGGCTGCTTCGTCCTGGTGGGCGCCGGCAACGCCGAGCGGGGCATCGTGCACGAGCATCACCATCCGCGGTTCGACATCGACGAGGACAGCCTGGACCACGGCGTCCGGCTCCTGGCCCACACCGCGATCGCGCTGCAGTTGGGCGACGTCCCGCCGGGATCCCGATGACGCGCGACCGCCCGCAGTACCGGGAGGGTCGCGAGGCCCTGCTCGAGGCGGCGACGCGCGTCATCGCGCGGGACGGGTTCCGCGGCCTCACCTACCGCTCGGTCGCGACGGAGGCCGGCGTCACCCACGGGCTCGTGACCTACCACTTCGGCACGCGGGAGGCTCTCATCCACGAGGCGCTGCTGCGCGCCGCCCAGGACGCGATCGAGCAGTCGTCGATCGCCCCACAGAGCGACCGGATCGAGGACTTCGCCCGTGGGCTCCCGTCGCTGGCGCAGGACGCCCCGGACGCCCAGGCCGTGCAGTTCGAGCTGGCGCTGGAGGCGCGGCGGCGCCCGGCCCTGCGGCCCGAGATCGAGGGCCTGTACGAGCGCTACGTCAAGATCGTCGGCGCCACGCTAGAGGGCTACGGCATCCCCGCCGACGCGCCCACCGCACGGCTCGTGTTCGCCGCCCTGGACGGGCTGACGCTGCAGCAGCTGATCTTCGACCGGCCGCAGGAGACGGAGGAGGCGCTCGCCGTCCTGCACCGCGTGATCGCGATGCTGGCGAACGCCGGCCCTGCTTCTTCCTAGCCCGCCACCCGTGTCCCGCCTACGGGGGCCTCGATGGTCTGCATGTGACTCCGCTGCTGTGGTGGGTATAGACTCGCGACATGAAGGCACTGATCGCCGGATCGTTCGAGGCGCCGTACGCCCGGCACGCTCCGGTGGCGCGCGACACGACGGCGCTGCTGGCTGAGGCAGTGGTCGGCGCGCTGGCCGACGCGGGCCTTGGCCACGGCGACGTGGACGGTTTCGGCGTCGCCTCCTTCTCGCTCGGCCCCGATCGGGCGATCGACCTTGCCTGGCGGCTCGGGCTCAAGGTCCGCTGGATCATGGAGGACCCCCACGGCGGGGCCAGCGCGCTCAACCTGCTGCAGCACGCCGTCCGCGCGGTCGAGGCGGGCGACGCGGAGACGATCGTGCTGTGCGCCGGCGACCACCTCGGCCGGGCGGCCTTCGCCGACCTCGTCGCCAACTACAACCGGGCGACCGCGGAGCACCTCACGCCGCTCGGCTACGCCGGGCCCAACGCCCTCTTCGCGCTGCTCACGCAGCGCTACTGCAAGGCCCACGGCCTAACCCGCGAGGACCTCGGGCAGATCCCCGTCGCCCAGCGAGCGTGGGCCGCCCGTAATCCGGGCGCCGTGTACCGCGATCCGCTGACGATCGAGGAGTACCTCGCCGCCGCGCCGGTCGCGGCCCCGCTCACGCGGTACGACTGCGTGCCGGTCGTCGCCGGAGCCGACGCGATCGTCGTCACCACCTCCGACCGCACGAGCGGCCCGGCCGTCCGCGTCCGCGCCCTCCGGGCGCTGTACAACGCCGACCAGCAGGAGGGCGACGCGCTGACCACGGGCTTCGCCGAGCTGGCGGACGACCTGTGGACCGCCGCCGGTGCCCGCCCCGAGGACGTGCAGGCCGCCTTCCTCTACGACGACTATCCCGTGATGGCGCTGATCCAGGCCGCCGACCTGGGGCTCGTCCCCGACGGCGACCTGCGCCGCTGGCTGCACACCACGGTCGGGGAGCGGTCGTTCCCGCTGAACACCTCGGGCGGTCAGCTGTCGGCCGGGCAGGCCGGCGCCGCCGGCGGGATGCACGGCCTCGTCGAAGCCGTCGCCCAGCTGCGGGGCACCGCCGGCGAGCGGCAGGTGCCCGCCGCCGAGCTGGCCCTGGTCAGCGGCTACGGCATGGTCCTCTACCGCCATGGCTCCAGCCACAACGCCGCGATCCTGGAGCGGATCGCATGAACGCCGGCTTCCAGATTGCGGCCTGTGCACGGTGCGCTCACGCCGTCTGGCCCCCGCGGTCGCTGTGCCCGGTCTGCGGCTCCCCCGACTGGACGACGGTCGGCGCGGCCGACGGCGTCGCGGAGGAGCGGACCGAGACGACCGCGCCGGACGGCACTGCGGTGTGCCTGGCCTCGGTCCGGCTCGCCGCCGGTCCCGTCGTCATCGCGCGGGTGACGGACGCCGCGCCGGGGGACCCCGTCCACCTCGCCCTGGAGGCAGGCGCGTTGGTCGCCTCCACGGTCCCCGGCCCTCCGGCGCGGGCATGAGCTGGCGCACCCCGTTCACCGAGCTCGTGGGATGCGCGGTGCCCATCCAGCAGGCGGGCTTCGGCTCGTCGGCCAACGCGCCGCTGGCCGCTGCGGTGTCGGGGGCCGGAGGGCTCGGGATGCTCACGGCCCACGGGATGACCAAGGCGGAGCTGGGGCGGGCGGTCGACGAGGTGGCGGCGATCACGCCGGCTCCCGTCGGGGTCAACTTCATCGAGCCGTTCTTCGACCGGGTGGCGCACCATGGGCTGCTCGAGGTCGCCGCCGCGCGCTGCCGGGTCGTCGAGTTCTTCTACGGCGAGCCCGACGCGACGCTGGTCGACCTGGTCCACGACGGCGGGGCGCTGGCCTGCTGGCAGGTCGGCTCGGTCGACGAGGCCGTCCGCGCCCAGGAGTGCGGGATGGACCTGATCGTCCTGCAGGGCATCGAGGCCGGCGGCCACGTCCGCGCCACGCGCGGGCTGCTCCCGATGCTGTCCGAGGTGCTCCCGCGGATGACGGTGCCCGTCCTCGCGGCGGGCGGCATCGCCGCCCCGCGCACGATGGCGGCGGCGATGGCCGCCGGGGCGGCCGGGGTGCGGCTCGGCACCCGCTTCGTCGCCTCCGTGGAAGCCGACTTCCACGCCGGCTACAAGGCGGCGCTGGTGGCGGCGGACGGCGGCGACACCGTCTACACCGAGACCTTCCACGAGTTCTGGCCCGACGCCCCGCACCGCGTCCTGCGCAGCGCCGTCGCGGCGGCGCGGGCCTCCGGGCGTGACGTCGTCGGGACCATGAGCGTGGGCGGCGAGCGTATGGAGCTCCCGCGCTTTGCCGGCTTCGCGCCCGTGGCCGACGCCGAGGGCGATGTCCCGGCGATGGCGCTCTTCGCGGGCGAGGGCGTCGGCGACATCGAGGCCATCCTGCCCGCGGCGGAGATCGTCACCGCGCTGGCCGCCGGCGCCGCGACGCTCCTTTCCGCCGCCGCGGAGCCCCTATGACCGGAGCCCCTATGACCAGTCACCTGACCGCCCCCGACGGCGTGCGCCTGCGTGTGCGCGACCGCGGCCCCCACGACCCCGGCACACCGGCGATCCTCCTCGTCCACGGCTGGAAGGGCTCGCACCGGCTGTGGGACAAGACCGCCGTGCATCTCATGGACGACCACCGCGTGGTGGCCTTCGACCTGCGGGGCATGGGGGAGTCGGACAAGCCGGCAGACGGCTACGACTTCGACCGGATGGCCGCCGACGTCGGCGCGGTGATCCGCCAGCTGGAGCTGGACGACGTCACTCTCGTCGGCTGGTCGATGGGCTGCACCGTGGCGCTGAGCTACCTGGGCCTGGACGGCGCGGGCGTCTCGCGCGTGGTGCTCACCAACGGCCCGATGCGCCTCACCCGGGCGCCCGACTTCCCGCACGCCATGAGCGACGCCCAGTTCGACGGCTACCTGGAGGAGCTCGTTGCGAGCTGGCCGGCCGGCGAACGCGCGTTCCAGGCCGAGTCGACCCTCGAGGGCGACGGCCCGCTGGTGGACTGGCTCTACGCGATCGCCCTGCAGACGCCGCTCGACGCGGCGCTGGCGATCGTGCGGGCCCAGGCCAAGCTCGACATGCGCGCGACGCTCGCCGAGCTCACGATCCCCGTGCTCGCGGCCTACGCGCACCACGACCCGTACTACCCGACCAGCCTCGCCGACTGGATCGCCGAGACCGCGCAGGACGGGCGGCGCGTCCTGTTCGAGCGCAGCGCCCACTGCACCCCGATCGAGGAGGCGGCCACGTACGCCGCCGCCATCGCCGACTTCGCCGCCGGCCGTCTTTGAGCCCGACCCATCGAAAGGACAGCATCATGCCCCGCGTCGCCACCGTCCAGATCGAGCCGTCCCACATGGACCCGCAGGCGGGCCTGGAGCGGATCCGCCGGTTCACCGTCGACGCCGCGGCCCAGGGCGCGGAGGTCGTCGTCTTCCCGGAGCTCCTCGTGCCGGGCTATCCGCGGTACGTCCCCGACCCGTTCCCGCACAGCCCGGAGGGTGAGCGGCTGTGGGAGGACGCGATGGTCTACCACCGCGCCTACGTCGAGAACGCGCAGGTGATCCCCGGGCCGTTCACGACCACGATCGGCGAGATCGCCCGGGCGTCGGGCGTGACCATCGTCATCGGCGTGGCCGAGGCCGATCCCAACGTCCGCGGGCGGATGTGGAACACCGCGGTGGTGGTCGGTGCCGACGGCCGCTACCTGGGCAAGCACCGCAAGCTCGTCGCGGTGATGCACGAGCGCCTGCTGTTCGACCGCGGCGGGCCGGAGGACATCCTCGTCTTCCCGACCGAGCACGGGACCATCGGCACCTGCATCTGCTTCGAGAACCACCAGCCGCTGTTCCGCCGGGCGCTCGGACGCCTGGGCGAGGAGATCCACTGCGCGCTGTGGACGGGCCCGTCCCCGCGCGACATGGTCGCCCGCGGCGAGGCCAACGAGCAGCACCGGGCACTGGGGATCGCGCACGCGCTCGACACCGGCACGTTCGTCGTCATCTCCAGCCAGGTGACGCAGCGCGAGCCGGAGGCCGGGCGGTACGGCCCGCAGTGGTCGCACAGCGGTGGCTCGTACATCATCGACCCGTTCGGCCGCACGCTCGCGTCCGTGCCGGACTGGGAGGAGGGCATCGCGGTGGCCGACCTCGACCTCGAGCTCATCACCACGGGCCGGCTGATCTGGAACCACCTCGGCGACGACATGCGCGACGACCTCTTCACCGGTGCGCTCGGTGAGCTGCCGCGGCCCGCCGACCCGGCCTCGCTGCCGCCCTCCGCGCCCGGAGCGGCGCTCCTCCCTGCCCCCGCGGCGCTGCCCTCGGCCGTCGCCCCCCTCCAGCAGGTCACCGATGGCCGCTGAGACGTTTCGCGCGGCGGCCGTGCAGGCCCCGTCGGTGTGGCTCGACCGGGCCGCCAGCACCGAGCGGGCGTGCGAGCTGATCCTCGAGGCGGGGCGCGGCGGTGCGGACATCGTCGCCCTGCCGGAGAGCTTCGTGCCCGGCTTCCCGTATTGGCTGTTCGTGATGAAGCTGTCGGACGGGGCCGGCTTCCACCGCACGCTGCACGACGAAGCGGTGGAGATCCCCGGGCCGGCGATCACGGCGCTCGAGGCGGCCGCCGCGGAGGCGGGCGTCACGGCGGTGGTCGGCGTCACCGAGCGGGACCCGGGGCGCATCGGCACGCTCTACAACACGAACGTGGTGATCGGTCCGGACGGCTACCTGGGCAAGCACCGCAAGCTTGTCCCGACGTGGGCCGAGCGTGCGGTGTGGGCGGGCGGCGACGGCTCCACCCTGTCCGTGTTCCCCACGCCGCACGGTCCGTTGGGCACGCTCAACTGCGGGGAGAACGTCAACACGCTGGCCCGGTACGCGCTCCTGGATCAGGGCGAGCGCATCCACGTGGCGAACTTCCCGTCGTGCGCGCCGCTGGGGGGCCACCACGCCAACACAAACGAGGTGTACCTGCCGGCCGCAGCGCACGCCTACGAGGGACGTCTCTACAACATCGTCAGCCAGGAGTACGGCACCCCCGACCTGTGCGAGCGCCTCGGCGTGCCCTTCGTCGAGGAGGCGTGGAACTGCATCTCGGGGGTGATCGGGCCGGACGGCGACTGGATCGCCTCGCTCCGCGACGAGGAGGGGATCGTCTACGCGGACTGCGATCCTGGGGCCACGATCGACGGCCGTCTGTACCACGACATCGTCGGGCACTACAACCGCTTCGACGTCCTGCGGCTCGAGGTGGATCGCCGGGAGCTGCATCCGCGAACCACGCTTGAAAGTTCTGCATAGTTTCGTGCCGCGGTAACGCGGATGCCGGCCGATCTCGCCCCGCTCTGGAAGCCGGTCGAGATCGGCCCTAGGCGGGCACCGCCGCCGAGACCTCGCGCAGCAGCGGCATGATGTCCCGGGAGAAGAGGGCCTGGGTCTTCATCGCCTGCCAGCGCGTGGTGCCCCCGTAGTGGCTGATCGTGATCAGCTCGTCGAAGCGCACCTGCTCCCACAGCTGCACGAGTTGCCGGCCGACCTTCTCGGGCGTGCCGACGAGGACGATGCCCTGCTCGACCAGTTCCTCGTAGGTCATGTCGCCGATGGAGGCGAAGTCGCCCGCGGCGTAGAAGCCGTAGCCGGCGTCGATCAGCCGCCGCTTCTCCTCCGGCGTGTCCCGGGCCAGGGACTTGAGCGGGGAGACGTTCCACCTCACGAAGTTGAGCACCGCCTCGCGCGCCTCCTCGTGGGCGCGGTCCTCGTCCTCGTCGAGGTAGATCGCCTTGCTCCAGCCGAGGTACGGCGTGGTGCCGGCCTCGTGGCAGAGCTTGCGGTAGAGCTCGGCCGGTTCAAGGAACACCGCCGTCGGCGCGGGGCCGCCAAGCACGACGCCGTAGCCGTTGTCGGCGGCGCGCTGGAACCACTTGGCGCTGGTGCCGACTTGGAAGATCTTCGGATGGGGGCGCTGCAGCGGCTTGGGCACGACCGAGAGGTTGTCGGCCTTGTAGTACGTGCCGTCGTAGGAGAAGCGGTCCTCCGTCCACGCCTTGATGAGGATGTCGAAGGCCTCGGCGTAGCGCTGGACGTTCTCCTCCATCACGATGTTGGCCGGCTCCTGCAGCCAGGCGTGGCCCCGGCCCACGCCGACCTCGAGCCGGCCGTCGAGCAGGATGTCGGCGGTGGCGATCTCCCCGGCCAGCACCATCGGGTTGTGCATGGGGAGCGTGTGGCAGAGCGCGCGGAAGGTGAGGTTGTTCGTGCGCTGGGCGATCGTGCAGAACAGGGGCAGCGGCGCGGGCATGATCGCGAACTGCTCGAACCAGGAGTGCTCCAGGCAGGTGAAGACGTCGTAGCCGAGCCGGTCCGACTGCTCGGCGACCGCGATCACGTCCCAGATCAGCTCGGAATGATCGGTGCCGGGAGGGCACTGGAACTCGACGTACGTGCCAAAGCGGAGCGGCTGGGCCATGGGGACCTTCTCCTCACCTCAGGGTAGTTCTATGCATAGAACCTTGTTGACATGCAGACTATTGAGGCAACTGGTACAGCACAAGTCGTATTTCATTGTCCTATAGCCCTCAATTGTCAACTATTTTGCGGGTTGACATGCAGAGGGTTGGCCGCAGATCATGGCGCCATGACCAACGAAGCACACCGTCCGGTGGTGGGCTGGATCGGCCTCGGGGAGATGGGGCTGCCGATGGCCGGCAACCTCGCCCAGGCCGGCTTCTCCGTCCTGGCCCTCGACCGCGATGCCGCCCGGATGGAGTCGGCCGCCGCGCTCGGTGTGCGGGCCGCGGCCTCGCTCGCCGAGCTCGTGGCGCAGGCGGACACCGTCGTCACCATGCTGCGCACCGGCGCGCAAACCGAGGCCCTGCTGCTCGGCGACGACGGCCTCGCCGCGGCCGGCGCGAGCGGATGTGACGTCGTGGTGATGAGCACGATGGACCCGGCGTCGATGGAGGCGCTGGCCGCCGCGGCCGCCGCCCGTGGCGTGACGGTCGTGGACGCGCCGGTCAGCGGCGGGGTGCGCGGCGCCGAGGCGGCGACGCT
>JAOPZJ010000302.1 GCA_025964155.1 Solirubrobacterales bacterium | reverse complement strand
AGGGCTTCGCGCAGAATCAGGACGCCGAGCAGGCGGCCCGCATCCTCGAGCGCGGTGGTCGCATCGTGTGTCTGCCTGGGATGAGCGCGCGGTACTTCCCTCGTGGCACGTTGCGCGGGCTCGCGCGCCAGTACTTCAACTACGGGTATTACCGCGCCAAGAACGCGCGCCTGCACCCGCGGAGCCTGCGTCGGTCGCACCTGCTGCTTCCCGCCGTCCCGCTCGCCGCCACCGCCGCGGTCGCCGGCCCCCGCATCATCCGTGGCCCCGCGCAGGCCGCGATGGGCGTCTACCTCGTGGCACTTGTGGGAACCGCGGCGGGAGTGGCGCGGCGCGCCTCCCACCGCGACGCGTCGGCGGTGCCGGCGGTGCTCGCCACGATGCACGCGGCCTTCGGCCTGGGGTTCCTGCGCGGCATCGCCCGGTACGCCGGGTCCGCGCCACGGCCGGCCACGCTGGCGCAACGCCCCCGACCGGGCCGCCCACGGATCGCCATCTACACGGACTACGTCTACCGGCGCGACGGCGACGCACTCTACGCCGACCGTGCCTTCGCGCTCTTTATGACCGAGGTCGGCGTGCCGCTCGCCGGCCTCGTGCTCGTCGGCCGGTTCGACCCTCGCCCGGGCCCTGGGCACTACCGGCTGCCGGACGGCGTCGACGTCGTGGGCCTGCCGTACTACCCGTCGCTCGCACACCCTGCGCAGGCCTTCCCCGCACTCGTGCGCGCGCTGCGCCGCTGCTGGCGGTCGCTCGACGACGTGGACGGAGCCTGGCTCTTCGGCCCCTATCTGCTGTCGCTCGCGATGGCCGGCATGTGTGTCCTCCGGGGCCGGCGGGTCGCGCTCGGCGTGCGCCAGGACCTGCCGCGCTACGTCCGCAGCCGTCACCCCGGCAAACCCGTGCTGCATCGCATCGCGGACGGGCTGGAGCTGGTCTACCGGCTCCTCGCCACGCGCTGCCCGACCGTCGTCGTCGGCTCAGAGCTCGCCGATCATTACGCGCGCGCGTCGTCGCTGCTGCGCATCGATGTCTCGATGGTGCGCGAACGCGAGCTCCGCGCCGAGCTGACGGTTCCCCGGCCCCCGTACGACGAGGAGTTGCGGGTGCTCAGCGTCGGGCGTCTCGAACGCGAGAAGAACCCTCTGCTGCTGGCCGACATCCTCGCCGACCTACGCCGCGACGGCCGACCGTGGCGGCTCATCGTCTGCGGTGAGGGGCCGCTGCGGCAGGACCTCGAGCGGCGACTCGACGCGCTCGGCGTGCGCCCGCACGCCGAGCTTCTCGGCTACGTGCCGATCGACGGCGGCCTGAGGGAGCTCTACGCGTCGAGCCACGTGTTCCTCCACGTCTCGCACACCGAGGGGATGCCGCAGGTCCTGCTCGAGGCGTTTGTGGCGAGCCTGCCGGTCGTCGCCACGGACGTCGGCGGCGTCGCCGAGGTCGCCGAGGGGCGAGCCGTGCTCATCGCTCCAGGCGATGCGGCCGTCGCGGCGAGCGCCGTGCGTGCCCTCGCCGACAACCCCGAACTGCGGCGGCTGCTCGCGGCCTCGGGCCTGGACTACGTCCGAGAGCACACCCTCGAGGGCGAGGCCCGGCGTGTTGCGGACTTCCTCACGGCCGCGTTCGCGCGCGGCTGACCGCTCCCCCGGACCGGCGCGAAGTGCCTAGGCGGAACTGGACCTTGGCGGCGAGGGCCTCTGCGCGGAGCCGCGTCGAGCGGGCGTACTCCTCGTACCGCTCACGAGCATGGCGGAAGCGGTCGTCCGGGGCTACGAGATCCATGACGGTGAGCTGATCGATGTGCAGCCGATGATAGGCCGGACTTGCCACGTTGACGCGCGCGTGCGGGAACAGGTCGTACCTCGACCACCGACCCGTGTCCCAGCGGTGGATGTTGCGTGCAAGCGTCGCGGCACCCTCCTCGAAGTCCGTCCGTGCCCGCGCGTCGCCGAGCCCGACGGCGACGTCGCGGAAGCCCCAGAGCGCGAAGACCGCGCCATTGAGGACGTGGGACGGAGGTCGGGTCGGGTACTCCTGCGGAAGCTGCCCGGTGCCGAGTGCAGCGCTTGCTCCCCCCTCCTCGGTGAGGACTCTCATGGGCACGAGCGCCGCCACCGCGGCATCCCCGAAGCGCAGCTGTCCCGTCGCGTCATGCAACCGCACAAGCAGGCTCGCGCCCTCGCCTTGGGCCATGGCGGAGATCCACGGCTCGGGCAGCTCATACGTGTGCGGCAACGGACGGTGATGCAGCCAGGCGCCACGGCGTGGGCCGTCACCGGACTGCTGCGCAGCCACCAGGTACTCCCCGACCGATGCCGCCGCCGCGAGCCACTCCGGCGCCCGCGACTCGACGTGCCGTTCCAGGCACCCGAGCCCGTACTGGATGACCTTGACCCAGAGAGCGGGAGGACCTGAGTGCCAGGGCGGGGGCCACACGGGCTCGGGCGCCTTCACGCTCAAGTCGAGGTAGTACCCCCGCGGGCGATCGAGGTCCAAGCGCGGACTGACCGGCTGCCCGAAGTCGATGCTCAAGAGACTGTTAAGACGGCTCTGGCCCGGCGGCGTAGGTGCCCCACCCATTGCGTCAGTCTAGACACGGCAGGCACGCCTTCCACCCTTCACTCCGAGGCCGGGCGGGGCAAAGTGTGAGGATCCCTGACGCCGCACATCGCCGCTTTTCCGGCACACGCCGGACGATCTGGGGGGCCGCCATCGCCGCTGCGTTCGCCGGTGCCTGGATCGGTCACGGCGATGGTCCGGCGAAGCCGTCCACGTCGGTGGCCGCGGCACAGACGGAGCCTGTCATCTGGCGCGCCGATGCCGAGCGGCCCCTGCCCGACGAGTGGGCTTCGATGGCGACGTCAGACTCTTGCGCCCAGCTGTCGCGCCCGACGGACAAGCGATTCTCCCGTGTCCGGTTCCCGGTCGCGCAGGGGTCCTACGCGTACCGCAGTGAAGTCCGTGACGGCGAC
>JAOPZJ010000291.1 GCA_025964155.1 Solirubrobacterales bacterium | reverse complement strand
ACGCCGCGCGCCGCAGGCTCGACGCGATCATCCAGCCGCCCGCCCCGGCCGTCAGCGCGGCGCGGCGCGAGCTCGCCACCGCCGAAGCCGACCTCGCCACCGTCGTCGTCGCACGCGGCCGGACCGGCGTGGCCGCAGCGCAGGCCTCGGTCACCGCCGCTCGTACCAAGCTCGCCCGGCTGCGGCACCCGACCAGCGATGTCGTCGCCACGGCACGCAGCGATGTGCGCAAGGCCCAAGCGGACCTCGCGGTGCTCCGCCAGCGCGGCGCGCCCGCGAGCGCCATCGACCTGGCCATCGCACGGCTGAAGGTCAGCGTGGGGTCCGCGCGCCTGGCGCTCGCCACGGACGAGGTCCGACGCCTGACCGTGCCCGCGAACGCCTCCGGTACGGTGACGAGTGTCCTCACCGTCCCCGGCGCGGCCGCCGACCCGACCACGCCGCTGGCGCGCGTCGAGGATCTGGATCACCTCGTCGTCACGCTCGACCTCAGCGAGTTCGACGTCGGCCGCATCGGCGCCGGGGCGCCGGTGTACGTCAGCGTGGACGCCCTCGGCGGGCAGGCGGTCGGCGGGCACGTGCGCGATGTCGCCGCCGGCGGCGTGGCCAGCGGCGGCGTCGTGAACTTCCCGGTGATCGTGTCGCTGAACTCCCACCGGCGGCTGCGGCCCGGAATGAGCGTCAGTGCGCGGGTGATCGTCGCGCGCCGCCGGGACGTCGTCCGCATCCCGGTCGCGGCGGTCGTCCACAGGGACGCCCGGCCGAGCGTCACCGTCCGTGCCCGGTCCGGCGCCCTCGATCGTCGCCCGGTGCGGCTCGGCCTCAGCGGCACCCAGTTCGTCGAGGTCCGCTCGGGCCTGCGCGCCGGCGAGCGCGTGGTCATGCCCTCCGGCGGCGGAGCGTAGGTCGGTCGTGGACGGCCCGGTCATCGAGACGACGGCCGTGCACATGCGCTACGCCTCAGGCGAGATGAGCGTCGAGGCGCTGCGCGGCATCGACTTCGTCGTCGCGGCGGGCGAGTTCGTGGCCATCATGGGTCCCTCCGGGTCGGGCAAGTCGACGTTGCTGTCCATCCTGGGCTGCCTTGAGCGCCCGACGGCCGGCAGCTACCGGATCGCCGACGAGGAGGTCTCTGCGTTTGACGAGCGCAAGGCCGCCCGCGTCCGGCGCGAGCGCATCGGATTCGTGTTCCAGAGCTTCAACCTCTTGCTGCGCTCCACCGCGGCGCAGAACGTCGAGCTGCCCCTGTTCTACGCCGGCGTCGGTCGCGAGGAGCGGCGGGAGCGGACACGGGCCGCGCTGGAAGCCGTCGGTCTCGGGGACCGCGTCGACCATCTGCCGCGACAGTTGTCGGGCGGCCAGCAGCAGCGTGTGGCCGTCGCCCGCGCGATCGTCACGCGCCCCGACGTCGTCCTCGCCGACGAGCCCACCGGGAACCTGGACTCCCATAGCCAGGACGAGATCCTCGAGCTCCTCGGCGACGTGCACGCGCAGGGTGCCACGATCGTGATGGTGACCCACTCGCGTGAGGTGGCCGAGCACGGCACGCGGATCGTGCACGTGCTCGACGGCCTGATCGACGCCGACGAGGCGGTCGCACGGGTGGCGTGGTGAGCGGGCTCGAGCACGTCCTCCTGGCCCTCCAGGCCCTGCGCGCCAACTGGCTGCGCGGCCTGCTCACCGCGCTCGGCATCATCATCGGCGTGGCGTCGCTGGTCGCTCTCACCGCGATCAGCGCCGGGGCGCAGGAGGGCGTGGCCTCGGATCTGCGCCGCCTGGGCCCGAACATCATCCTGCTCGACGGCGAGTTCGTCACCCTGCCCAACGGCCAGATGACGGCCACCGACCGCACGCTCACGCGTGGCGATCTGGCGGCGGTCGCGCAACTGCCGGCCGTCACCGCCGTCGGCCGGCGTCAGCTCGTCGAGATGACGGTGTCCTCCGGCCGGCGTCAGACGACCACCATCCTCACCGGGATCGACGAGACGTTCCAGCGGATGCACAACTACGCCGCGGCGCAGGGCCGGCTGCTCACGGCAGCCGACGACCGCGAGGGCCGCGAGGTCATCGTCCTGGGGTCTAAGCCCGCGCAGCGGATGTTCAAGGGCGCGCCCGCCGTCGGGCGGACCGTCCGCATCCTCTCGCGCGAGTTCACGGTGATCGGCGTCTACTCGACCAAGGGGAACCTCGGGCCGGACGACCTCGACAACCAGGCCCTGGTCCCGATCACCGTCGCCAAGCGGGTGCTGTTCGGTGGTGAGGCGATCCAAGGCGCCGACGTGCAGGTCCGCACGCAGGCCCAGGTCGTGCCGACGATGGACGAGATCGACGCCCTCATGGCCGAGCGCCACAAGATCACGAGCGGCAGCGGCGAGGATTTCTCGACCGAGGACCAGACACAGATCATCACGGCAGCGGCCGCCGCCACGTCGACGTTCAAGACCCTGACGCTCGCCCTCGGCGCGATCGCGCTGGTGGTCGGCGGCATCGGGATCATGAACATCATGCTCGTCTCGGTCACCGAACGGACCCGCGAGATCGGCATCCGCAAGGCGCTCGGCGCCGAGCCGAGCCGCATCCAGGCCCAGTTCCTCGTCGAAGCCCTCGCGCTGTGCGTCGGCGGCGGCCTGGCCGGCGTGGGCATCGGGCTGGTCGCGGCACGCATGGTGGCCAAGCTCGCCGGATGGCCGACGCTGATCTCGCCGCCGTCGCTGATCATCGCCTTCGTGAGCTCGGTGGTGGTCGGGCTGTTCTTCGGGTACTACCCCGCCCGGCGGGCGGCGCGCCTCCCGCCCGCCGTGGCCATGCGCTACGACTGATGTGGCCGCGTCCGAGGCCTACTGCTGCTCGTGAAACTGCATCACCGCGAACGAGGCGCCGTGCGGATCACGCAGGCCCGCGAAGCGACCGATCGGCATGTCGGTCGGCGGCACGTCGATGGTGCCGCCGAGCCCCTTCGCCGCCAGGGCGATCTCGCCGGCGTCGCTGACGGCAAAGCAGACACCCCAGTACGGCGGCACCTCCGGCGGGAACCGGTCGCCCATCGGCATCAGCCCGCCCACCGGCTTGCCGCCCAGGTTCCACACCGTGTACGCGCCGTCGGGCCCCAGCGGACCGGCCGCCGGCTCCCAGCCGAACACGGCGGGATAGAACGCCTTCGCGCCGTCGACGTCGTGGGTCGCGAGCTCGTTCCAGCACAGCGAGTTGGGGACGTTGACGAGGTCGGCTCCGGCGAACGTCTTCGGCTGCCAGACGCCGAAGACGGCGCCCGCGGGGTCGGCGAAGACCGCCATGCGGCCGATGTCGGTGATGTCCATCGGCCCCACGTGGACGGTGCCGCCGTTCGCCGTCACCGCGGTGGCGGCCTCGTCGGCGTCGGTGACGCTCACGTAGGTCGACCAGGCAGGTGGCTGACCCTCCTGCATGAGCTTCATGAGCCCACCGATGCTCGCACCGTCCTGCTGGAAGATCTGGTAGCCGCCGGTCTCTTCGACGGGACCCGGCTCGGTGGCCTGCCAGCCGAAGAGCGCGCCGTAGAAGCGCGCCGAGGCGTCAGGGTCTGGGGTTCCGAGGTCCACCCATGAGGGGGTGCCAGGGGCGTAGTCAGGCACGTCGGTCTCCTTGGGGCAGGGAGGACGAAGACCCGATCATGCCATCCGGCGATCAGGTCCGCTGCCGTCTTGTCATCGCTCCTTCAGGAACTGCTCGCGCTCCGCCAGGCGGTTCGTGCGCCGCAGCTGAGCTTCGGACTGGCGTCGGGTCGCGTCGGCGTCGCCGTCCTTGACCTGGAGCGGCGGGACGGGGACGGGGACGCCCTCCTCGTCGACCGCGACCATCGTCAGGAAGGCGGTCGACGTGTGGCGGACCTCGCCCGTGCGGACGTTCTCGGCCTCGACCCGCACGCCGACCTCCATCGACGTGCGCCAGACAGCGTTGACGCGTGCGCGGAGCGTCAGCAGCTCGCCGATGTCCACCCGGGACGCGAACGTCATCCGGTCCACGCCGCCGGTGACGCACTGCGTCCGGCAGTGGCGCACGGCCACCAGCCCTGCCGCCTCGTCGCAGAGCTTCATGACCGTGCCGCCGTGCACGAAGCCGCCGGAGTTGGAATCCTCGATCCCCATCCATTTCACGAGTGTCGCGTCCATCCGGGCAACGCTACTCCCGCGGGCACGCCGGGTCAGATGGTTCAGCTCAGGCCGCAGCGGCCCGGCGGGCGGTGCTGCGCTCCTGCGCCCCCGGCTCCGCGGGCCGCGGGATGTCCCGCGCCAGCGCCACCCCCACGCCCAGCAGCGTCCACGCCAGCGGGTCCTCGAGGAAGGCCGCGTACATGAACGTGTGCGCGACGAGCGCGAGGAACGCCGCGGCGATCACCGCGCGCGGCACGCTCGACGACGCACCGCGGAAGAGGCGCGCCAGCGCCGCCGCCAGCAGCGCGAGGTAGACGAGCAGACCGGGCAGCCCCTGCTCGGCGGCCACGGTCACCGGAATGGTGTGCGAGGCGGAGGCCGCCCCCTGGTCGGAGCTCTTCTGGGTCCGCCGGTACTCCCTGGCGAACGCGCCCGAGCCCTGCCCGAGGACCGGCGCGCTCGTGAAGAGGTCCGCCCCGCCCTTGATGAGATCGTAACGGCCGCTCGTGGCGCTGTCGGCCGACTGGGAGCTCCCGACGTCCAGGTGGATCGCGCCGGGGGCCAGGACCGCGACGGCGACCGCGACGGCCGCGAGGGCGGCGGCGGCGCTCACGGCACCCCGCACACTCCAGCGCATGCCGCCCAGCACGGCCAGGCCGACGAGCAGCGCGACGAACGAGGACTGCGAGAACGTCAGCACGAGCCCGGCCCACAGCACGGCGAGCACGAGGGTGGCGCTCACCGCCGATCGCTGGTTGCGCGTCCACAGCACGACGCCCGCGAGACAGAGCATGGTGATCGCGAGGAAGCGCCCGTAGATGTTCGGGTCGAAGAAGAGCGAGTTGACGCGGAAGTAGGACTCCAGCTGATTGGAGGTGATGACGCGCGGGTTCAGCAGCACGTGCTTCGTCGCGTACTCGACGAAGCCGACGCCGGCGAACGCGAGCGCGAGCGCGGCAAGGACCGTCAGGCAGCGCGTGACGAGTGCCGGCGTCCAGCGCACACGGCCCAGGAGCGCGAACAGGATGGCGAACGGCACGTAGAAGAAGACGACGTTCTCCAGCGCGTGATCTGCGTCCGGAGAGTACGTGGACTGCACGGCGTACAGGACGACGGCCAGCGCGAGCAGGCGCTCGAGCCAACCCGCCGGATGCTCGACGGCGGGCCCGCCGGTCGACGGCGCCAGCACGGCAGCCAGGCCTCCCGCGGCCGCCCGGTCACGCCGCGCCGCGCGCAGGCGGGGCACGGCGTACGCCAGCGCGCCCGCCCCGATGACGACGTACAGCGGCAGCAGCAGGTTCGACGTCGAGCCGCCGATCGCGATCGGGATGCGGAACGGCAGCATCGCCACCGCGGCCACCGGGAACCACGCCGGACGGCGGTCGAAGAGGACGGCCAGCGCGCCGATGAGCACGACCCCGGCGACGGCCGCCGCGACGCCGACCGCCGGCCGGTCGCGCAGCGCCGCAAAGGCGCTCGTGTCGTACACGTGGACCACGAGCAGGACGGGTGCCACCACGAGCGCACCGAGCATCGCGGCGGCCCGCGCGACGGCGGACGGCGCGACGAGCGCGCCGGCGGCGAGCAGCGCCGCGAGGATCAACGCGACAGACGAAGCCACAGGCTCTCCATGAGGGCGGCCGCGTTGCGGTCGCGGTTCAGGCTGGCGGCGAAGCCCGGCAGGCCCGTCCGGATGACCAGGCCCTTGCCGAAGGACGCCGCCACGATGACCCGGCGCCCGTGGTCGTCCACGGCGGCGGCGACGGGCTTGGCGTCCTTGCCGACGTCGATCGTGGGCTCGTAGGCGGAGTAGCCGCGGAAGCTGCCGGTGCCGCCCTTGAAGAGGTCGATCTTGTCGAGGATGTTCTCGATCGGCGCGGTGTTACCGCGCACCGGGGCGCCCAGTCGCGCGCCGAAGAGGTCCGTCGGCCCTGGCGGGGTGGGGTCGATGAGCCGCCGGCGCTTCGTCAGGCGCACCTCGCGTCGCAGCGAGTCGGTGCCCATCGACACGACGGTCCCGCCCGCGCGGGCGAACGTCCGCAGTTCCCGCCCGACCCCGGTCGGCAGCCAGCGGGCGTCACCGGCGATGAGCACGCCGTCGTAGCGCCGCAGGTCCGGCCCGGACGACGTCGTCAGCGCGACGTCGGTCGTGAGGTCGTACCGATGGCGCTTGCGATCCAGGTACGTCATCAGCGGCGCCTCGTTCTCGGCGAAGCCGACCGGCAGGCCGTTACCGCTGAAGACACGCTCCAAACGCACCGGCAGTCCGCGGTCCAGCACGTTCGGCAGACCGTCCCCGTCGTCGTCGACCGGGTTGCGTCCCTGCCACGTGATCGCCGGCATGACGACGAGGACGCCGTGGGGATGCGCCGCGTCGCCCCCGGCGACGATCTTGTCGGTGTCGGCCTGCACCGGGTAGGGGACGCGCTGCTGGACGCCGTCGACACGCACGCTGAGCAGGAACAGCCGTGAGATGCCGCGCGGCGCGTGGAGGTTCAGGAAGGGTTTGTCGCGGACCCCGCGCCGGGCCGGGCGCTTGGGACCGCCGACCCGCCGCAGCGACCAGTCGTACTGCTTCGTGCGCGAGTCGATCGCGATCTGGCCGAGCGCCCCGCCGACCGTGGGCACGTTCGGCGGCAGGACGCCGAGCTTGCGGACCGTGATGCCACCGCGACCCGGGAACGGCGTGCCGTAGGGAGCCAGCGGCA
Source organism: Solirubrobacterales bacterium (assembly GCA_025964155.1). Classification (GTDB taxonomy): domain Bacteria; phylum Actinomycetota; class Thermoleophilia; order Solirubrobacterales; family Solirubrobacteraceae; genus Paraconexibacter. The sequence goes on along the minus strand of JAOPZJ010000291.1, from coordinate 1,910 downwards.
GGCCGGTGGTGGGGTTCAACGGCACGGACGTGCCGATGTTGCCGGCGACGTCGCGCGACGCGATGACCACGACGTACGTCCCCGGCGCGGCCGGGCCGCGGCTCGTGTAGCCGTCCCACGTCCACGTCTTGACGCCGTCGGGGATCGGCGCCGGGCCGACGACCCGCGTCACCGGACCGGGACCGGTGCGGAAGACGGTCGCGGTGCTGCGGCGACCCGGCGCGGTGAAGCGCACGAGCGCGCCCTGGCCGTCGAGCGCCGGCAGGAGCTTGGGCAGCGGCCGGGGGCTCGCCGGCTTGGGGCCGACGCTGGTGACCCGCACCGACGGCGGCGTGGTGTCCAGCGCGAACGAGCCCGGGATGACGAGCGAACGGCCCTCGCGGCGCAGCGTGATGCGCATGCGGTAGAGGCCGTCGGGGGCCCGGCGGCCGGCCTCGGTCCTGCCGTCCCACCTGAAGCGGGTTTGCGTGTAGGCCTTCAGGAAGCGGTTGTCGACGAGCTTGCGCACGACGTCCCCGCGGCGGTCCACGACGTCGATCGTCACCTCGTCCGCACGCCGCAGCTTGAAGTTGATGCGCTCGGCATCCACGCGCCCGTCGCCGTTGGGCGAGAACACCGGGTACGCCGTGTACTGCTGCACCGGCGACGGGTCGTGCTTGAGGCGCTGGGCGACGAAGAACGCAGCGAACGTCGACGCCACCAAGAGCGTGAAGACCACCCGGGGAAGCGACCTCACAACGCCTCCAGCGTCCCGTTCGGCACGTCCCACGACATGAACGCCTCGAGGCCCCGGATGTGCGTATGCGACCGGGCGGCCCGGATGACCCCACGGTGGCACACGATCAGCGCCGGGAGGTGCCCGCCGTGCGTCACGGCGACGAAGCCGTCGATGACACGCTCCATCTGCTCCCGCAGCGACTCGCCGCCGGGGAAGCGGAAGTCCGGATCCGTTGCGTGGTAGGCGGCCCAGCCGTCGGGGTCCTCGCGCTCCACGTCGGTGAAGAGGCGCTCGGTCCAGTCGCCGGTGTCCGTCTCCTTGAAGCGGTCGTCGGGCTGCGGGGTCAGGCCGATCGCGGCGCCGACGACGTCCGCGGTCTGCCGTGCCCTGCGCAGCGGCGAGCAGTACAGACCGGAGAACGATCCATCCGCCGCCACGCGGGCCAGGGCGTGCGCCTGATCGACGCCGCGCGCCGACAGGCCGATGTCGTTCTGACCCTGGAAGCGGCCTTCGACGTTGTACGGGGTCTCGCCGTGGCGGGCCAGGAAAATCACGAGCGCTCGTGCCGGCGGCCTGACGCCTACTGGACCGTGTCGGCGCCCAGCGTGACGATGATGTTCGCGCCTGCCCCGGCAACGATCGCATTCGCGTCGGCGAGGATGACGCTCGACGGCGTGAGGCCGAGCAACTGCGCGACGTCGAGGGCGGCCCGCTTGCTCTTCGGTTGGTAGGCGACGACCGTCTTCCCGACGGTCTGCGTCACGGCGGTCTTGGTGCCCGCCAGCTTGTAGCCGCTGGTCTCGAGCTTGTTGCCGGCGTCGCGGGCTGCGCCGTTGCGCTGGGTGCCGTTCAGGACGAAGACGCTGAAGTTCCCACGGACCGGTGGCGCGACGGCGGGCGTGGTCGACGACGCGCTCGACGTCGTCTTCGGTGTGGTGGAGGCCTTCGTCGAGGTGACGCCCGTGGTCGGCCCACCGTTCCCGCCCCCGCCGAAGACCTGCGTGACGAGCAGGATCGCGATGACGATGACACCCACGCCACCGCCGACGACCGCGAGGATCGTACGGCTGCCGGAGGGCTTGTCGCCGTTGGTGTCACCGGGGCGACGCAGCGGCGGCAGCGCGGCGGCGGGTGCAGCGCGCAGCGGGACGGCGGGCTCCGGGCGCGGCGCGGCCATCCCGGCCGCCGGGAC
>JAOPZJ010000281.1 GCA_025964155.1 Solirubrobacterales bacterium | reverse complement strand
GCCGCCGGGGCTCCAGCCCATCCCCGCGAGCGGGTTGTCGCTCGTCTCGTTCCCGAATGCGTCCCGTTCGCCCATGGTCGGCAACGGTATCCCGCGCCTGTGCGCTTGTCGCGCGCGTGAGAGCGGTATGAGACGGCGCTGCGCAGCTACCCGGCGGCCCGCAGGTGGCGCATGGGACGCTCGCGCAGGGCGCGCACGAGGTCGTCCACGAGGCTGCCCGACAGGTCGCGGTGGCCGTCGGTGACCGCGCCGACGAGCGAGCGCTTGCCCTCCAGCAACTCGGCGATCGTCTCGTCGATCGACTCGGCGGCCAGCAGATACCAGGCGGTCACGGCGTCGTGCTGGCCGATGCGGTGACAGCGGTCCTCGGCCTGGTCGTGCATCGCCGGTGTCCACTCGAGCTCGAGGAAGCAGACGTTGGAGGCACGCGTGAGCGTGAGCCCCTGGCCGGCGACCGGGGTGGAGCAGACGAGCAGCTGCGCGCCCGATCCGCCCTGGAAGGCGCGCACCGTCTCGTCGCGCGCCTTCGCGCTGTCGCGGCCTACGAGGTGCAGCGCGTCCGGGAACCGGGCGCGGACGGCGTCGAGCACCTCGACATGCCGCGCGAAGACGATGAGCGGCTCGCCGTGCTCGAGGAAGTCCTCGATCCACACGAGCGCGGCCGGGAGCTTGCCCCGGGCGGCCAGGCGCTTGAGCGTCCCGATCTGCGCCAGGCGCTCGGCGCGCAGCGTGGCGGAGATCTTCGCGTTCAGCTCGTCGAGCTCGAGCGGCTGCGAGCGCAGCCACTCGATGACGGACTCCTCGGCGACCTTGTACTCGCGGGTGTTCGCCAGGGCGACCGGGACGACGACGCGCCGCTTGGCCGGCAGCTGGGGCAGGACCTCCTCCTTGCGCCGGCGCACGAAGCAGCGGCGGCGCAGGTGCCAGTGCAGGCGCTCCTCGCTCAGGTTGCCCTCGAACTGACGCGTGAACCCGGCGCCCGAGCCGAAGTCGGCCAGGCGTCCGATGATCCGCAGCTGGCTGACGAGCTCCTCGGGGTGGTTCAGCACCGGGGTGCCGGTGAGGGCCAGGCGCAGGCCGTCGCGGGGCACGGCTTCCGCCAGGCGCCGCACGGCCTGCGTGCGCTTGGCCCGCGGGTTCTTGCAGTGGTGGGATTCGTCGACGACGAGGGCGCGGGGGCGCCGGCGTGCGAGGGCGTCGCGGTGGGCGGCGACGATCTCGTAGTTGAGGATGACGATGTCCGCCTCCGGCGGCACGGCGCTGCGACCGCTGATGACCTTCACGCTGCGATGCGGCAGCCAGATGTGCGTTTCGCGCTCCCACACGAGCTTCAGCGAGGCCGGGCAGACGACGATCGCGGGGTAGGCGCCGTCGGCCTCCAGCGTCGCGAGCGCCTGCACCGTCTTGCCCAGGCCCTGCTCGTCGGCGAGGAACGCGCGCCGGGCGTCCAGCAGGTAGTGCACGCCCGCCCACTGGAACGGGCGCAGCTCGCCGCCCAGGCGCGCAGCGACATCGTCCAGTGGGTCCGCCTCACGTGCACGGGAGCGGCGGATCGACGCCTGCGCCTCGTCGCGTTCGCGGCGCAGGGCCGCCAGCGCGTCGGACGCCATGCCGTCGACCTCGATCGCGTGCAGCAGCAGGAACGGCTCCAGGCCCTCCAGGACCCAGGGGTCCAGCGGCAGCGTCCGGCTGTTGTCGCCGACGCCGGGCAGGCGCTCGAAGGCGTCGCCCGCGTCGGTGTCCCACAACACGTCGAGCTTGAGCGCCGGCCCGTCGACCCCGCCGGACATCTTCAGGGCACCGGAGGGGACGTCCATCCGGAGGAGCACGCGCTGCGCGCAGCGCTGGGCGCCCGGGTCCAGCCGGGCGCCGTGCTGGGCCATCAGGGCCTCGGTCACTCCGACCGTCATCGGCACGCGCGCACGCCCGTCCGGATGCTCGGTCGCAAGGTCGGCGATCTCCCCCGGCAGCCGGCCCGCGCGGGTGGCCAGCGCGTAGACGCCGGCACCGTTGCCGCCCGGAACGGCATGCACGCGCCCGACCCAGCGCCGCTCGATGCCGCCGAGCCACTCGGCCACCTCGGGCGAGGTCTGCAGGTCCGGGAAGCGGTCGACGATCTCCGCCACGTGGACGGCGACCCAGTCGTCGACCGGGGCCCACCACTCCTTGCGATCCCAGTCAAAGCGCCGCCCCGGGATCCCGCGGGCGGCGGCGACGATGTGCGCGTCGTAGGGGAAGGACAGCACGACGATCTGCCCGTCGACCCCGTCGCGCAGGGCGACGTTGTCGAGTGGGGGGACGGCCTGCACGCCCCCCAAGGTACTGCCTACAGCGCGGCCTTCTCCGCGTCGCCCACGGGGGTCGGCGTGAGGAAGTGGATGGCCGGCGGTTCGGCAAGGTGCTCGGCGAGGGCGGTGAAGAGCTCGCCCATGTACGGCTTCTGAAAGTGCGCGTCCAGGTCGGCCTGCGAGGCCCAGCGCTCGACGAGCACGAGCTGCTGCGGGTCGGCGTTGGACCGGTGCAGCGCGTACTTCAGGCAGCCCTCCTCCTCGTGGGTCTGCTCGATCACCGGCGCCAGGATGGCCGTAGCGGCGTCCTCGGATCCGGGCTTGACCTTGACGAGGGCGACGACGGTGACTGTGCTCATGGGCGGCAGCCTATCCGGGCTCTGGCATTAGCTCTAGGCCGAGAAGGTCAGCTTGTGCAGGTCCTGCGGATCGACCTTGACCGTGTATCGGCGTCCTGGGTCGTACGGGCTCGTGTCGCTGCCGGCGATCGGCATCCGCAGCGTCGTCACGTACGGCTCGCGACCCTCGATGGTCACGGTCAGGCCAAGCTCGAGCACCGTGTTCCCGGCGAGGCGCTCGCCCGTGTCGGACATCGTCGTGATGATCGCGCTGCCGGTGATGCCCTCCGCCCAGAGGCGGCGCATCTCGGCACCGGTCGCGTTGAGCGTCCGAGCTTCCTGGCCGATGTCCTGCGTTCCGTCGCCTAGACGCATGCCTTGAACTCCCGGGTCGGTGAGGCTCCGCGACGACCCTACGCACCGCACGAGGCCGCGGCGTCTTGAATCGGTCTCAAGATCCGGTTTCCGGAGCGCCGCCCCCGGTGGTCGCGGCCCGCGGATCGACGAGCTCCCACAGCAGCGTCGACCACCCGAAGTCGTGGGCGCCCATCCCGGCGCCCGTGCGCGACTCGTAGTACTCGCGGAAGCCCTCACGCGCCACGACATCCACCAGACGCTGCGCCATCGCGTCCGCCAGCTCGTGCCGGCCGCGGCGCCGTAGGCCGAGCGACACGAGCCAGGCGGAGTTCACCCAGCTGGGGCCGCGCCAGTGGCGATGACGCCCCCACCAGGTCTCGCGGCTGGAATGAGCCGGATCGTCGAGGGCGACGGCCGGCAGCGGCACGCCGTCGGCGAAGCGTGGCGTCAGCAGCACCTCGTCGATGAGCCGGTCGGCGATGGCGTCCGGCAGGTCGGGCAACGCCAGGGGCGCGAGGGTGTCCCAGGTGGCCGGACGTGCCGGGCCCGGCGTCGGCCTGCGCGCGCCGCGCACGTCGTCGAAGAAGCGCCCGGCCCGCTCGTCCCACAGCCGCTCGACAAGCCGGCCGGTCATCGACGGGCGTCCGAGCGCCTGCTCGCTGAGCGTCCACAGGACATTGGTCAGGACCTCGCAGACGACGGGACGCCGCGCGGCCTGGACGCGGCGCGCGTCGAAGGCCCGGCGCCGGTTGGCGTGGATGAGGGTGGGGAACAGCGGGCGCCCTTGTGCCTGCACCCCCCAGACGTGGTCGAACTTGGGCGAGGCGTCCATGCCGGACTCGTCGGGCTGGATGAGCCACAGCAGGCCGTCCCCGTCGAGGTCCCGGTTGGCGCGCAGCCAGCCGTGATGGCGGTCCAGTGCGGCCTTGATCGCCGGGTCCTCTCCGGGGTCGCCGACCGCCAGCGACCACGCCCAGGCCAGGATCGGCGGCTGGATCGTGGACGTCATGAGGTCCGCCCGCGAGGCGATGTTGTAGCGGACCGCCCGGCGCACGTCGAGCGGGTGGCCCCACAGGACGGTGTGGCCGATGAAGCCGTCGTCGCGCATGGCGGTCAGCAGGGTCTGGAGCTCCGCGCGCGCCTTTGCCCCGTCATACCGCGAGCGGACGATCGCGTGGAAGCACGAGTCCCAGTACCACTGCCACGGATAGCTGCGCGGGCTCGGGACGCTGAAGGCGTAGTGGCGGCCGCGGTCGTCGCCCTCGCGCCAGTTGCCCTCCAGGAGGGTGCGCGCGGCGGCGGGGACGTCGAAGGCGGCCATCGGCGCCCGCTGCCCCTCAGGCCGCCGGCGCGTCCGGCAGGCGCACCACGATGCGCGTGCCGTCGCCGTCGAGGGTCCCGATGCGGAGCGTGCCGCCGGCGGCATCGACGCGGGCGGCGGCCGCGGCGATCCCGACGGTCCCCTCCGCGTGCGCGTCGAACTTCAGGCGGTGGCCGTCGTCGGTGACCTCCAGATGCACGAGCGCGTCGTCGCGACGCAACGCGACCGTGATGTGCCGTGCGCCGGACTCGCGCGTGGCGTGACGCAGCAGCTCCCGCGCGACGGCGTGCAGCAACTCGTCGTGGACGCCGGCGGCGTCGGACTGGATCGTGGTCTTGATGACCGCCCCGTCGGCGAGGGTCAGGCGGTCCACGAGCCCACGCAGTGCCTCGGGCAGGCGGGAGCCCGCAAGCGCGGCCGGGTCGATGTCGTAGACGAGGTCACGGACGGCATCGACGCTCGTCTGCAGCGCGTCGCGCGCGAACTGCAGCGCCTCGGGGTCGCCCGCGGCGACCTCCTCAAGATCCTGGCGGGCGGCGAGGAGGGACTGCAGTGCCGCGTCGTGCAGCTGTTGCGAGATGCGCTTACGGTCCCGCGCCTCGGCCTGCGCGGCGTCGACCACGAGTCGTCGCCGGGCGGCCGCCAGCTCGCGCAGGTTGCGGGACGCGACCTCCCGCACGCGCGCGGCGTTGAAGCAGACGATCGTCGTGAAGAGCAGCGCGGTGAGATAGGTCACGACGGCGGTGGAGTCGCCCTCGATCAGGCCGTCCGCGATGACCACGCCGCCCGAGGTCAGGAGCACCCACGCGCACAGCCACGAGATGTAGACCGGGCCGAACGCGAACGTCCCGGTGAAGAGCGTCAGGAGCCCGATGTAGGCGACCGGCGATTGCGCCCCGCCGGTCAGGGCGACGGCGACGGCGATCAGGGCGATGTCGAGCATCAGCAGCTGGGGCAGCGGCACCGACGCCCAGCGGTCGGAGTAGAGGACGCGGGCCTGCAGCAGCTCGACCACGAGCGCGAGCGCCGCCAGGATCGCGAACGGCACGACGTGGGTATCGGCCTGCGCGAAGCCGGCGACCGCCAGCAGCGGGACGGCGACGACGCGCTGCAGCGCGATCGCCCGCACGCCGTCGTGAAGCTCGGGCGAGTTCCACGGGACGTAGGGATGGGAGGGCTTGCCGGATGGCACGGGCCACATCATCGCGGTTTGGGTCCGCCGGCCGGCCCGCCGCCGGCGCGGGGGCACTGGGAGCAGGCGGCGCGGACGACACCGTGGTCGGTCATGGCGGTCTGACAGCATGTCAACCATGACCGAGCGCTCCGTGGATGTCCTGCTCATCGGCGGCGGTATCGCCGCCGCGACCGCCGCCCGCACCCTCCGGGAGGAGGGCTTCACCGGGTCGGTGCTGCTCGTCGGGCGTGAGCTGGACCCGCCCTACCACCGCCCGCCGATCACGAAGGGCCACCTGCAGGGCACGGAGTCCAAGGCGGACATGCTCATCGAGTTGCCCGCGGACGTCGAGGTGCTCACGCGCAGCTCCGTCATGGCCTTGGACCCGACGGCGAAGACCGTGACGCTGTCGACAAAGGACACCGTGACGTTCGAGCACGCGCTCATCGCCACGGGGGCGATGGTCCGGCGTCTGCCGTTGGACGGCGCGGACAAGGACGGCATCCATTACCTGCGGACGCCGGGCAACGCCGACGCGCTGCGCAAGGACGCCGGCGGTGCGCGGCGGGTCGTCATGGTCGGCGGCTCCTACGTCGGCTGTGAGACCGCCGCCTCGCTGACGACGCTCGGCAACCACTGCACGATCCTCATGCAGGAGGAGGAGCCCTTCGACCGCCATTTCGGGCGGACGGCGGCGACGTACCTGCGCTCGGTGCTGGAGTCGCACGGCGTGACCGTGCGCGGCGGGGTGGACGTGGAGGCGTTCACGGGCGAGGGCGACGTGGTGCAGGGCGTGCGCCTGGCGGGCGACGAGATCGTGCCCGCCGACGTCGTCGTCTGTGGCGTCGGCGCGATCCCCGACGTTCTGCTGGCGCGCAAGAGCGGCCTGCCGATCGGTGACCTCGGTGGCGTGCGCTGTGACGCCCGGCTGCGCGTGGAGGGCTTCCCCGGGATCTATGCGGCGGGTGACATGTGCGAGTACACCTCGACGGTCCACGGGCGGGAGCTGCGCGTCGAGCACGAGGAGCACGCGGCCGCCCAGGGCGCCACCGTCGCCCGCGTGATCATGGGGTCCGGCGATCCGCACACCGAGGTGCCGTACTTCTTCAGCGACCTGGCCGACTGGTGCTCACTGGAGTACGTCGGCCCCGCCGCCGACTGGGCGGATGAGGTCATCGACGGGTCCGTCGAGGAGGGAGCGTTCTCGGTGACCTACGTCGACGCCCAACGCCGCGTGCTGGCGTGCTTGTCCGTCAACGGGTCGGGCGATCTGGACGCCGCACGCGAGCGGATCGCGTCGCGCGAGCCGCTCGGCTGATCCCGGTCGGGGACCGCTGCGCCCTCGGGCCGCGGGCCGCTTCCTAGTCCTCGAGGCGGTGGCGGTAGCGCTCGTTCGCGTCGCGCTCGCCGAGGACCTGTGCCATGGCCACGCCGATGAGCACGTGCGCGAGTGCGGGAAAGACGACGAAGAAGATGACGACGAGGCCGATGGTCGCCTTGGTGGCCGTCAGTGCGAGGGTCAGAGCGAGAGACATGACGGCGCGAACGGTATCGCACCACCGGGCGGTGGGGAGCCTTGCGGCGCCGCTCGGCGCCGCCAGGCGGCCCGGTCCGGTGGTAGCGTCGGCGCCATGGGTCCGGTTCGGGGGATGATCGGCGTCGCGGCGGGGGTGCTCGCGGGGCTGTGCCTGGGTGTGCCGGCGGCACGCGCCGCCTTCGATCCGGCGTACGAGGTGCGCAACTTCTCCAAGACGACCGAGCGCGCCACCGGCATCACCCTGCTGCCGGACTACCAGGTGCAGCTGCGCGCCAAGGGCCTGGAGAAGGAGCTCGAGGCGCTGCAGATCATCGCCAACGACCCGCCGCCAGAAGGCCGCCTCTTCCTGGGGCAGCTGTGCTGGCAGCACATGGACGGCTGTGCGGGGGACACCCGCCTGTACGACTGGGGCGCCAAGAACTACGGCAAGGTCACGCCGATCCTCTTCACGGCCCGCAACGGGTCCCAGCTCTCGGGGCATCTGTGGGCGACGGTTGCCGGACCGGCCCGCCGCCCGGGGGTCGTCATCACCAACGGCTCGGTTCAGGCGCCCGAGGAGCTGTACTGGTTCGCCGCCCAGACGCTGGCCAAGGCCGGATACGTCGTCATGACGTGGGACCCGCAGGGGCAGGGCTACTCCGATACCGTCGGGGCGGGCGCCGACCTGCTGGACGGCGTCCCGTCCCAGACCGGCCGCCCCTTCTACGACGGCACCGAGGACGCGCTGGATTTCTTCTTCTCCGGCCCAGCAGCCCCGTACGCGCCGCGCCGCTCCTGCTCCAGCGGCACCGACCACACCGCGCGGCAGACGGCGCGGGTCAAGAAGGGTCTGAACTCCGCGTTCAATCCGCTCCACGACATCGTCGACTACACGCGCGTGGGTCTCGTCGGCCATTCCCTGGGGGCGGCGGCTGTCTCCTACATCGGGCAGCTGGACCCGCGCGTGAAGGCGATCGTCGCCTACGACAACCTCGCGACTCCGGCCACGCCCCCGCAGACCTGCGCGAGCGGCTCGTCCGCCCGTCCGGTCGCGGCGTTGACGAAGCCCGCGCTGGGCATGAGCGCCGACTACGGGCTCCTGCCGCAGCCGAACCTCAGCGAGCCCGACCCGCTCGCCAAGTCCGCCGGTTCGCTGACGCTGTCCAAGGCGGGCGTCGACACCGCCGAGCTCATCATCCGCGGCGGCACGCACTACGAGTTCTCCTTCCTCCCCAACCCGGCGTTCGGCGGCACGCTGCGCGGGGAGGACATGGTCAGCTGGTATACGACCGCGTGGCTGGACAAGTACGTCAAGGGCGATGACCCGACGGCGGACGAGCGCCTGCTCACCGACCGCTGGCGCAGCGACGCGGCCTCCGGCGCGGTGGATCCCGACCATGATCCGAACATGTTCTCGCGCTACTACCGCTCGCGCCTGGACGTGCACACCGCCGCCGGCAAGCACGTCGTCTGCGAGGAGGTCCGCCCCGTGGGCTGCGGCCTGAAGCCGGACTCGCTGAAGGTGCCCTACTCGTTCCTCGAGGCCGCCAACCGGGCGGACGCGGTGCCCTCCGGCAGCACGCCGGCGTCGCTGACGGGTCCGTCCTCGCAGTCGGCGGCCGGGTCGACCGGGACACCGGTCGGTGCCTCCGGCGGGACGGTGCTCACGTCGCCGTCGACGACGTGCCGGGACACCACGGCGCCGGTCTCGCGCTTCACGCGATCTGCGACGCGCGTGTCGCACACGGGCCTGACGCTCAAGGGGCGGTCGGTGGATGCCGGGTGCGACGAGGTCCCTGGGGCACTCGTCCGCGTCGCCGTCTCCGTCGCTCGCCAGGCGGGCCGGCGCTGCCGCTTCCTGCAGCCCGACGGGCACTTCGCCGCGCCGCGGCCCTGCGCTCGCGCCGCCTACCTCCCCGCGAAGGGGACCCGGCAGTGGACGTTCAGCCGGCGCGCGCCGCTGCGCCCCGGGACCTACGTCCTGTCCGTGCGTGGCGTGGACGCCGCAGGCAACGTCGAGCGCAACGCGCGCGGGCGCACCGAGCTGACGCTGAAGGTCCGATGAGCACCGAGCGCGGGCGCGGTCGGCGCCGGCCGGCCGCCGCAGC
>JAOPZJ010000247.1 GCA_025964155.1 Solirubrobacterales bacterium | reverse complement strand
GCGAAGTCGTCGACGTCCAGGCCACGTGCGATGGCCTCCTCGACGTAGGTCAGCCCGTCCTTGAGCGTGAACGCGAGCTCCTGCGCGGCGGTCGCCCCGGCCTCGCGGATGTGGTAGCCGGACACCGAGACCGAGTTCCAGCGCGGCATCTTGCGCGTGGAGTACTCGATCATGTCCCCGAGCAGGCGCATCGCCGGGTCGATCGGGAAGCACCACTCCTTCTGCGCGATGTACTCCTTGAGGATGTCCGCCTGGATCGTGCCGTTGAGGTGCTCGGGGCCGACGCCCTGGCGCTCGGCGGCGACGATGTAGTTGGCGAGCATGATCGCGGCGGGCGCGTTGATCGTCATCGAGACCGAGACCTTGCCGAGGTCGATGCCCTGGAACAGCGTCTGCATGTCGTCGACCGTGTCGATCGCGACGCCCTCGCGGCCGACCTCGCCAAGCGACAGCGGATGGTCGGAGTCATGGCCCATGAGCGAGGGCATGTCGAACGCGGTGCTCAGGCCGGTCTGGCCGTGATCCAGGAGGTACCGGAAGCGCTCGTTCGTCTCCTCGGCCGTGCCGAAGCCGGCGAACTGGCGCATCGTCCACAGGCGACCCCGGTACATCGACGGGTACACGCCGCGGGTGTACGGATACTCCCCCGGGTAGCCGATCTGCGTCGGGACCGGCGCGCCGTCCTCGGGGACGTACAGCGGCTCGATCGGAAGGTCAGAGAGCGTTGTGAAGGTTGGCTTGAGCTCCGGTGAGAGGCCGTAGGCGGCCTGCCACTGCTCGTGCGTCGTCGGGGTGCTCGTGTCTGCGATGGCCATGTCAATCCAATTTAGGTGGAAGTCCGCGTATCTGGGCAAGGCGAATTGTAGAGCACACCGGCCAGGAGTTCTACGTGCTCTGAGAAGCCGTCCCAATACCTCTCGCGGCCTGAGGCAACCGTCTCAGACCACGTACGGGTATGGAGACAACTTCTTAAGCGCCGAAGTCGCCGACGTCGGCACGCAGCTCGCGCAGGACCCGGATGAGGTGCTCCTGGTCCTCGGCCCCGAGGGCCTGCAGCCCGAAGAGGTTGTCGTTGAGCACCGCGGTGGCGGCCTCGGCGACACGGCGACCCTCGTCGGTGATGCGCACGAGGGTCGCGCGCCCGTCGGTCGGGTGGCGCATCCGCTCGGCCAGGCCGTCGGCCACGAGCTTCTCCACGACGTTCGTGACCGAGCTGCGGTGGACCTGCAGGCGCTCGCCCATCTTGCCGATCGGCAGCTCCCCCATCCGCGTGAACGACAGCAGCATGAGCGCCTCGTAGCGCGGGAAGGTCAGGCGGAAGGGGCGCAGCAGCTCGTCGTAGCGGGCCAGCAGCAGCTGCTGGCTGCGCATGATCGACGTGATCGCCGCCATCGCCCGCGACGCATCCTCCGGCCAGCGCGCCTCCCAGTGGCGGCGGGCCTCGGCGATGGGATCCAGCGGGAGGGTCACGAGGATCGTGAGCGTACTCGCGCGGCGAACCGGCCAATCAGATCGGCGGATCTCCGTCACGGATCGTGGTGTCCTGGGTGGTGACGGCGCTGAGGCATAGGCCGCCAGGCCATGCCTCAGCCGGCGGCGCCGCTCAGGCGCCGCGAGACGTCCCGGAGATCCGCCGATCGACGGCGCTGAGGCATAGGCCGCCAGGCCATGCCTCAGCCAGCGGCGCCGCTCAGGCGCCGCGAGACGTCACGGCGATCCGACGATCGGATCGGCGGATCTCCGTCACGGATCGTGGTGTCCTGGGTGGTGACACCGGCGCCCGAAGAGGGCGAGCTCAACGCGGTGCAAGCCGGTGAAGTGCGGATCGCGGATGGCGCGAGGCAGGCCGGCCGTCGTCGTGTCAACCGCGGCGTCGAGGACCGTGACGTCGCGCTGGACGTGTGTGAGGCCAAGCAGGACGTGGCGCCGGTAGCTGGCGATCGGGCCGCGGTACTGAGCGGGCGTGACGCGCCGGACCTTGGCGGAGTACGGCGACTGCCTGGCCAGCGGGAGGGCGGCCCCGGCGGATGCGGCACGCCCGGAGTCGTGGGTCCCGCAGCCGGCCGCGACGGCGACCAGACCCGAGCACAGCAGGGCGCCCGCGGCGGCCATGAGACGGCGGCGGTCAGCAGCCACGGCGCGCGGAGGCAAGCACATTCAGGGGGTCCTCGGCATAGGACCGGATCGTCGGGTCATAGCGCGTCGGCCGCGCCGGGCGGGCGGCGGCGACGTAGCAGGCCCCGCGTTCCGCCCGTACGGCGTACCGGAGCGTCAGCGGGGTGCCGGAGGCCGTCCGCCACGCGACGCTGCACCGCCAGTGTTCCAGCCGGGTCGGCCGGGCGACGTCGACGCAGTGCACGTCGCGCAGGGTCCCCGTCGGCAGGTCGGCGACGAGGTCGGACGCTTCGTCGGACTGCTGGTCCATGATCGCCAAGCGGCCGAGCGCGACGCGAAAGCCGTTGCCGAGCTCGCGGGAGACGACGGGACGCGTGAGCGTGCCAGCGGGGGCCGCTGCGGGACGGACGGCGGTCCGGTTGGCGGGCGAAGCGCCGGAGCCGCAGCCCCCGAGGCCGCCGGCGACCGCGCCGGCCAGGGCGAGGAACAGAAGCGTGGCGCGCGCAGGACGGCGCAGGCTAAACGTGGGGTTCATGAATGACGTGAGGGCGTCGCGAGACGCCGGCTGCGGGAGAGGGACAGGCGTGATGACGACGGCTCGCGCCCGGGCCGCAGGACCCGGGCGCGTTCGCCGCTTCGATGTGGCGGTGCTACGCGATGGTCAGGCGCGTGCTGCGCCCGACGGCCACGAGCGTGTAGGCGCCCTTGGTGAGCTTCTTGCTGCCCGACAGGGTCACCCGGCCCTTCACGAGGCGACCGCGAGCGACGGTCCGCCCGGAACGGACGAGGCGGGCGGACGACGCCTTGGTCGACGTCGTCTTCACCGTGCACGTGACCTTCTTGCCGGACTTGGCGAGCTTGCAGGTCACCGTGGCGTTCTTGCCGTTCTTGCCAGCCGGGCCGGCAGGGCCCTGCGCCCCGAGCGTCCCAGCGATCCCGGGGGCACCGTTGGAGCCGGCCGGCCCCGCGGGACCGGTGGAGCCCTTGGCACCGTCGGCGCCGTTCGCGCCGTTCGAGCCGTTCGCGCCGTTCGAGCCGTTCGCGCCGTCGCTGCCCGCCGGGCCCTGCGGCCCGGTGGTCGACGCGGGCGCCGGCGGCGTCAGCTCGTACGTGATGTTCGAGCCGTGCTGCTGGGTCACGAAGATCCGCGTCCCGGGCTGGTCGGCGGGGTCGTTCGTGCCCAGGATGCCGCCGATGGCCGTCGAGCCGTCGGAGACGTGGATGCCGGTGATCTCGTTGTCGCCCGAGTTGTGGTCGGGGACCGCCGGGCTGGCCTCGAGCTTCTGGACGTCGGCGAACGCGTCGGCGTCGCGGCCCTGGGCCTCGAGGCGCTTGCCGGCCGTGGTGATCGCGTCCAGCGGCTTCGTGAGGTCAAAGGACCAGAGCGAGTCCAAGGCGTTCAGCTGCGTGTGCAGCGTCTCACCCCGATCCTCGCCCGCCAGCACCGTGTCCTTGTCGAGGAACGCGACATTGTCGAACGCGGCGTGCGCGGAGTCGCCGTTGACGACCGTCTTGACGGTCCCGGTGTCGGCACCCGCCTCCGGCATGTCGATCCGGACCAGGGCGCCCCAGGCACCGCGATCCGCCGCCTTGGCCCCGTCGGTCGGCGACACGTAACTGCCTGCCACGTTGTCGGTGTCGCCGGTCTCAGCGAAGACGAAGGACCTGAAGTCCGACCCCGGAATGAACTTGCCGTTCTCCGGGCGCTTGAGCGGCGTCGCGCCCGCGGTCTTCGCCGCGGCGTTCGCGTTGAACGCCGTCGTGCCGTCGAGGTCTGTGTCGTGGATCGTGACCCACGCGGCCGCGAGGCGCTCGCCGGAGTGCAGGCGGCGGATCGGCTCACCGAGGGCGTCGTCGCGGGCCGCAGCGACGGACGTCGTGGCCGCGCTGTGGAACGTGATCGGCGTGCCGTCGGCCTTGACCTGCAGCGCCTGCAGCTTCCCCTGCGTCAGGTCGCCCGGCGTCTTGGGCTTGAAGCGGTAGACGAACGAGTTGGGCTGCTTGACCTTGCCGGCCGTCGACCCGTTGTCGGTGACGGTGCTGCCGCCGACGTCCTCGATGATCATGACGTTGCCGCGGTCGTCGTTGTGGATGCCCTCGTAGCCGCCCTGCCCCATCGAGCCGTGGTACTTCGTGGTGGCGGGGATCGAGGTCGAGCCCCAGTTCAGCGGGGTGCCGACGACGCCGCCGAGCGTGCCGTCCTCCGCCGTGAACAGCAGCTCCTTCGTCCACGGGTCGTACGTCGAGCCGTCGATCGAGGCGATGCCCGTCGTGCCCGTCGTGCCCGTCGGGACCGTCGGCTGGGAGAGCAGCGTGATGTGGTGGGCAGGGTCCGTGACGTCGAGGTTGATGCGGGTCAGGTACGCCTTGTTGATCGAGCCGCCACCGCTGAAGATCTCGTGACCCTGGAAGAGGAAGTGGCGCCCGTAGTCGTAACCGGCGGTGGGGCCGCCCGGATTGGCCTGGGTGACCAGGTAGGTGTTCTGGTCGGCCTCGGACTTCGTGTCCAGCCCGTCGGAGCGGCTGCTGCCGTCCATGACGTAGCCGTACTTGCTCCAGTCGCCGACGGCGTTCTCGAGCTTGTTGGAGCCGAGGGCCACCGGGGAGGCGGTCCACCCGGGGGCGAAGACGTTGGCCGGCGTTCCTGAGCGCGGCTGGGCGCTGGGAACTCCCGAGGTGATCTGGGCGACGGCGATACCGGCGGCGGTGAGGCCGGTGGTTGCGACGACCAGACCGGTTGCGATACGGCGCATGCGGTCCTTTCGTTCCTTCGTTGGGAGAGCGCGACGGTATGTCGCACCCCCGCCACCGCATGTTGGCGAGATGTTGCCCGGCCCCGTCCATGAACGTTCTCTCACGCTCGGGGCCCGACGGGAGGCTCACGGGGCGCCCCGCGCGACGTCCCCGAGGAGCGCGCGGGCGATGACGAGACGCTGGATCTCCGACGTGCCCTCGTAGATCTCGGTGACCTTCGCGTCGCGGTAGTAGCGCTCGGCCGGGAACTCCTTCGTGTACCCGTAGCCCCCGAGCACCTGGATCGCCTCACCGGTCTGCCGCCGCGCGACCGCAGAGGCAAAGAGCTTGGCCTGCGCCCCTTCGACGGTGTGCGGGTGCCCCGCGTCCTTCAGGCGCGCCGCGCGCCAGACGAGCGCGCGGGCAGCCTCGATCTCGGTCTGCATGTCGGCAAGCTTGTGCTGGATCGCCTGGAAGCCGCCGATCGCGCGGCCGAAGGCGTGGCGCTCCTTGGCGTAGGCCGTCGCGCACTCCAGGGCCGCCTGGGCGATGCCGACGGCCTGCGCGGCGATCCCGATGCGGCCGCCGTCGAGCGTGGAGAGCGCGATGCGCATGCCCCCGCCAGGCGGGCCCAGCGGCTCGGCCGGTGTGTCCTGGAGGGCGAGGTCGGCCGTCGACGACGAGTTCAGGCCGAGCTTCTCCTCCTCGCGCGTCACGTGGAAGCCCGGCGCCCCGCGACGCACGATGAACGCGCTCGGGCGCCCGTCCGCCTCCGGGTCCTTCGCGAAGACGATGAAGGTGTGGGCGTACGTGCCGTTCGTGATCCACTGCTTCGTGCCGGTGATGCGGTGCTCGGAGTCAGCCCGCGCGAGCATCGCCCCGGCGTCCGAGCCGCTGCCGGCCTCGGTCAGCGCGAACGCGGCGAGCTCGTGACCCTGTGCGAGCGGCGGGACCAGCCGCTGGACCTGATCATCGGTGCCGTGCCCCAGGATCGGCATCGTCCCGGCGCCGGTGTGGACGGCGAGCGTCACGCCGACGCCCGCGTCGGCCCGGGAGATCTCCTCCATGACGAGGCAGTAGCTGAGGTAGTCGGCGCCCGAGCCACCGTGCTCGACCGGGACGCAGACGCCCATGAGACCGAGCTCGCCGAGGTGATCGAACACCTGCTTCGGAAACGTGTGCGCCCGATCCCAGTCCTTGGCGTGCGGGGCGATCTCGTCATCGGCGAAGCGACGGGCGAGCGCGCGGATCTCGCGCTGCTCGTCGGTGAGCTCGTGATGGCTCATTTACGGCGCAGGCGAGTGGACCACCCCGGTGCCGGCTGCGGTGCCCGGCGAGCGATGCGGCTGCGGTTGGCGGCACCGCCGGCGCCACCGACGAGCGCGGCCGCGCCGACGGCACCGAAGGCCTTCAGGCGGCGACCTAGCTGCTCGAAGCGCAGGATCTCCCAGCCCTCCTCGCGGGCGACGCGCGCCAGGTCGGGATCGGGGTTCACGGCGACCGGGTGGCCGACGGCGCGGAGCATCGGCATGTCGCTCTCGCTGTCGGAGTACGCCCAGCTGGCCTCGAGGTCGATGCCCTTTTCGGCGGCGAGCTCGCGCATCGCCAGCGGCTTGCCGTCCCGGTAGGTGAAGATGCCCGCGTCCTTGCCGGTGTAGAGGCCGTCGACGACCTCATACCGCGCGCCGATCGCGCCGTCGAACCCGACGATCTGGGCGATGACCGACGCGAGATCCTGCGAGGCGGCCGTGACGATGTACACCGGCCGTCCGGCGTCCTGGTGCTCGTAGGCCACCGCCAGCATCTGCGGGTACAGGCGCGGGAGAACGCCCGCCAGCACCTTGGGCGCCAGCCGCTGCAGATCGCGGACGCGGACGCCCTCGAGCATGCCGGCGACCTCGGCGCGGACGGCGTCGGTCTCCTCGTCCGTGGAGCCACGCAGGCGGAACACGACGTTCTTCCAGGCGTAGGCCGCCATCTTGCGGCGGCTCACGAGACCGTTGCTCCGGGCGGCCCGCGCCCAGTGCAGGCCGGAGGAGCCGGCCATCAACGTCCGGTCCAGGTCAAAGAAGGCGGCGGCAATCATCTGCCTTCGAGGGTAGAGCCGCCGAGCGTAATCCGGTGTGACGTCGTGCTCAGACCTTGACGATGATGGCGTCGCCCTGCCCGCCGCCGGAGCAGATCGCGGCGCAGCCGTACCCACCGCCGCGACGCTTGAGCTCGTGCACCATCGCCCCGATGATGCGCGCGCCCGATGCGCCGATCGGATGCCCGAGGGCGACGGCACCGCCGTTGACGTTGACCTTGTCCTCGTCGATCCCGAGCATGCGGATCGAGTTGAGCGTCACCGACGCGAACGCCTCGTTGATCTCCCAGATGTCGATCTGGTCGGCGGTCAGGCCGGCCTTGGCCAGCGCCTTCTTGGCGGCCGAGCCGGGGGTCGTGGCGAGGTAGGCGTAGTCGTTGGCGGACTGGGCGTGCGCGACGATCTCGCCGAGCACCGCCTTGCCGTTGGCCGCCGCCCACTCGTCGGACGCCAGGACGATGGCGCCGCCACCGTCGTTGACGCCCGGGGAGTTGCCGGCGGTGTGCGAGCCCTCCTTGCCGACGAGGCCCGGCAGCTTGGCCAGCGCCTCGATCGTCGAGCCGCGCCGCGGGCCCTCGTCGACCTCTACGACGGTGTCGCCCTTCCGGCCCTTGATCGTGACGGACACGATCTCGTCGGACATGCGGCCGTCGTCGATCGCGGCCAGCGCCAGGTCGTGCGAGCGCAGCGCCCAGCGGTCCAGGTCCGGACGCGTCAGCTCGAGCTCGTCGCCGATCTCGGTGGCCTCGTCGAACATCTGGCGCCCTGAGAACGGGTTGGTGAGGCCGTCGTGCACCATGGCGTCGAGCGCCCTGGCGTCGCCCATGCGGTAGCCGAAGCGCGCCTGGGGCAGCAGGTACGGCGCGTTGGACATGGACTCCATGCCGCCGCCGACGCCGACCAGCACGTCACCCGAGCGGATTGCCTGGTCGAGGATCACCACGGCGCGGACGCCCGAGGCGCAGACCTTGTTGACGGTCTCGGAGGAGACGTCCTTCGGGATGCCGCCGTTGATCTGCGCCTGGCGCGAGGGGATCTGGCCCTGACCGGCCTGCAGCACCGTGCCCATGACGACGTGGTCGACCTGCTCGGGCGCGACGTCGGCGCGCTCCAGTGCCGCCTTGATGGCGATGCCGCCCAGCTCGGTGGCCTTCAGGGACGACAGGCCGCCACCGAGTTTGCCGATCGGAGTACGGGCGCTGCCGAGGATGACGGTCTTGGGCATGGCTGGAACAGGTCTCCGAGGGTCGTTTCCGAATGGTCCTGCGAGGGCCGTGGGAGGATAGTGGCTTCCTGCTACGGACTACGGGGAGACCAGGACGCGCCCGCCCTTCGCCGGGGGCGCCGATAGCCTGCGGGCCATGCTCGTCCGCGCGCTGCCGAGGCTCGATGGCCGCGAGCTGGCGGCCATCTTCGCCGGGGGGGCCGTCGGTGGCCTGACTCGGACCGTGCTCACGAACGAGTTCCCCGCGGCCGCCGCGTCGTGGCCGTGGGTCACTTTCTGCGTCAACGTGGTCGGGGCGTTCCTCGTGGGCTACTTCGTCACCAGGCTCCAGGAGCGTCTTCCGCCGTCGGCCTACCGCCGCCCGCTCCTCGGCACGGGCCTCTGCGGCGGCCTGACGACGTTCTCGACCATGCAGTTCGAGCTGCTTGAGATGTTCGAAGCGCACAACTACGGCCTGGCCTTCGGCTACGCCGCCACCAGCGTCGCCGCCGGCTACGTCGCCGTGCTGGCGGCCACCGGCATGGTCCGTCGGGTGCGGACGCTCGCATGAGCCTCTTCACCTACGTGGCGGTCGTCGTGCTGTCCGGGACGGGCGCGACGGCGCGCTTCGCGGTCGACAAGATCGTGTCGGTGCGCTTCGGGCGCGACCTCCCGCTCGGCACGTTCGTCGTGAACATCTCCGGGGCGGTGCTGCTCGGCGTCGTCGTAGGCCTGTCGCTGCCTCATGACACGGCCCTCCTCGCCGGAACGGCGGCCGTCGGGTCCTACACGACCTTCTCCACCTGGATCCTGGAAAGCCATCGGTTCGGTGAGGACGGCGCCGTCCGGGATCTGGCGGCGAACCTCGCGGGCAGCCTCGTCCTCGGCGTCGCCGCGGTCGCACTGGGACGCCTGATCGGCGGGCAGCTGTGAACGAGGACTGCCTGAAGCTCACGACCTACTTCTCAGAGCGGCGGCGCACGGGGTCAGCCTTCCTCGCCGACGCGCTGCTGGACGTCTACGGACGACACGGGATCACCACCAGCGTCCTCCTGCGCGGAGCCGAGGGCTTCGGCCTCAAGCATCACCTGCGGACGGACCGCCTGCTCACGCTGTCAGAAGACCTGCCGCTCGTCTCGGTGGCCGTCGACACCCGCGAGCGCATCGAGGCGATGCTGGGCGACGTCGTCCCCCTGGTCCAGCTCGGCCTCATCACCCTGGAGCGCGCACGGATGCTCAGAGACCTGACCGTCCCGGTCACGTTGCCCGATGCGCTCCACGAGGCGACCAAGCTCACGATCTACGTCGGCCGCCACGAGCGCATCGACGGCAGGCCCGCCTTCGTCGCGGTGTGCGACCTGCTGCACCGCCGGGGCATAGCGGGGGCTACCGCGCTCCTCGGCGTGGATGGGACCGAGCACGGCCGGCGCGTCCGGGCGCGCTTCTTCGGCCGCAACGCCGAGGTGCCGATGATGATCATCGCCGTCGGCTCGGGTGATCGGATCGGCCACGTGCTGCCGGAGCTCGGCACCCTGCTGCGGCGCCCGCTCCTCACGCTCGAGCGCGTCCGCGTCTGCAAGCGTGACGGGGAGCTGCTCGGGACCCCCCATCCGTTTCCCCACACCGACGCACACGGCATGCCGGTCTGGCAGAAGCTCATGGTCTACTCCTCCGAGCAGACGAGGATCGATGGACGTCCTGCCCACGGCGAAATCGTCCGGCGGCTGCGCAAAGCCGGTGCTGCGGGCGTCACGACGGTGCGAGGGATCTGGGGGTTCCACGGCGCTCACGAGCCGCACGGGGACCGCCTGCTGCAGCTGCGTCGGCACGTCCCGGTGGTGACGACCGTCGTGGACTCGCCCGAACGGATCCTCAAGGCCTTCGACGTGATCGACGAGCTCACGCCGCAGCGCGGGCTGGTGACCAGCGAGATGGTCCCGGCCCTGGCGGCGCGCTCCGAGCACGAACGGCGCGGAGAACTGCGGCTCGCCGAGCACCGGTTCTGAGAGCGGTCCGCCTCCCACCGGTAGCCTGCGGTCATGCTCGTCCGCGCTACGACAGACGCCCCAAGCGACACCGGGGCGGACACGGTGGCGATCGGGATCTTCGACGGCAAGCGCGTGGCGCACGACATCGAGGGTGGCGTGCTGCAGGCCCTGCTCGATGCCGGGGAGGCACGGACCACGTTCAAGCACCTGGCGGTCACGCACGCCGGCGGCAAACGGTGGGTCCTGATCGGGCTCGGGGACCGCGAAGCGTTCGACGCCGAGCGCGCCCGCGTCGCTGCCGCCACCGTGTTCGCGCGCTGCGGCGAGCTCGGGACCGAGGTGCTCTGCTGGGAGCTCCCGCACCGCCTGGACGACACCCAGGCCGGCGGCTTCGTCGAAGGCACGGTGCTCGCCTCCTACCGCTTCACCCTCTTCAAGTCAGAGCTGGCTCCAAACGGCGAGCCCGCGCTGCAGGAGCTGATCGTCTCCGACCACGAGAGCCGGGTCGTGGCCGTGGACCGCGCCACCGTCGTCGCGCGGGCACAGAACGCGACGCGGGAACTGCAGGACCGGCCCGCCAACGACCTGACGCCGACGGCCCTCGGGGAGTTCGCCCTGACGCTCGCCGACGCGCACGAGCACATCACCGCCACCGTCGAGGGCCGCGCGGAGATCGTCGCCCGGGGCATGGGCGCGTTTGCCGCCGTCGCGCAGGGCACCGACGTCGAGCCGGCGCTCATCACGCTGCGGTACGACCCGCCGGACGCCCGAGGCCCGCTGCTGAGCTTCGTCGGCAAGGCCGTGACGCACGACACCGGTGGCCTGTCGATCAAGCCGGCCGGCGGGATGCATCGCATGAAGTACGACATGAGCGGCGGCGGCGCGGTGCTCGGCGCGCTGCAGGCCATCGCGCAGCTGGCGCTTGGAGTCCGCGTGCTCGGCGTGATCGGCTCGACGGAGAACGCGATCAACGGCTCGGCGATGAAGCCCGGGGACATCGTGCGCTCGATGCAGGGCCTGACGATCGAGGTCGACAACACCGACGCCGAGGGCCGGATGGTGCTCGCCGACTGCCTGACGCACGCGGTCGCGCTCGGCGCCGAGCGGATCGTCGACATCGCGACCTTGACGGGTGGGGTCGTCACCGCCCTGGGCAGCACGTACGCCGGGCTCTTCGCCAACGACGAGGAGTGGTGCGCGGCGGTGGACGCAGCCGGCGCGGCGAGCGGCGAGCGGCTGTGGCGCCTGCCGCTGGACCCCGAGTACGCCGAGCGTGTCAAGGGCCGCTTCGCCGACCTGACGAACTCGCCCGAGGACAAGAAGGCGCACCCCATCTCCGGTGCGGAGTTCCTGCACCGCTTCGCCGGCGACGTGCCGTGGGCACACCTGGACATCGCCGGCGTCGGCTCGGACCTGGGCAAGCCGTGGGCCGTCAAGGGCGGGAGCGGCTTCGGGGTGCGGCTGCTCGTAGCGCTCGCGCAGGCGCACTCCGCGGGCTGAAGGCCCCGCAGGGAGGCTCACGGCATGCGTCGCTGGCTGGCGGTCTTCGTCGTGCTGCTCGCCGCGTACGCGGCCACGCTCGGCCTGCGCGCTGCCCCCGGCGAGCGGTACGCGCCGGCGGAGGCGCACCGCCTCATGACCGCGGCCTCGATCGCGCACGACGGCGACATCGACCTGCGCAACCAGTACGCGAGCCGCACGTGGAAGGAGTGGGACGGGGCGCCACTGCGGTCGACGGCCGGCCTGACCGGGGGCCGCCTCGTCGAACCGCAGGGGATCGGCTTCCCGCTGCTCATCGCCCCGGCCTACGCGCTCGGGGGGGCGACCGCCGTGCAGCTGCAGTGCGCGATCCTCCTCGCGCTCGCCTTCGTGCTGGCGGCCGCGCTCGCGCGGCGGCTCGTGCCCGAGCCGTGGGCCACGCGCAGCGCACTCGCCGTCGGTCTGTCGCCGCCGGCGCTGGCGGCGTCCACGACGATCGCCCCCACCACCGCCGGAGCCGTCGTCCTGACGGGCGCCACGCTGCTCGCGCTCGGGATCCGCGAGCGCCCGCGGCTGCGCTGGACGTTCTACTGCGCCTCGCTCCTGGCGCTGACGGCGTGGCTGGACATCCACCTCGCGCTGCCCGGAGCCGTCATCGCGATCGCCCTGTGGCGCTGGCTGCGGCGCCGCCAACGCGCGCTGGCGGGGTTCGTCGCGCTGGAGGTCGTGCTCACGTCCGCGGTCGTCTACATCACGATCAACGACCGCCTCTTCGGCGGGCTGACGCCCGCCTCGGCACGGCTGTCGGGCGGGTCGCCGACCGGCGCCGCGGACGCCGGGGACTCCATCGGCCGCCTCCCCCGTGTGCTCGGGGCCTTGATCGACGCGCGCGCCGGTGCGCTGCGCTGGGCGCCGGTCCTGGCCCTGGCCCTCGTGACGCTGTCGTTGCTATGGCGCTCGCGCCGCGACCGGTGGGCGGCAGCGATCTCAGACCAGGTGGACGTGGAGGTCACCGGCACGCTGCTTGCGCTGATCGCCGCGGCCGGCGTCGTCGGGGCCGCGTTCGCGCGCCCGTCGCTGCAGGGTCCGTGGCTCGTGAGCCCGGACGTGGTCGCCGTCCTGCCGTGTGTCGCCGCGCTCGGCGCCCTGGCCCTGCGGCGCTATCCACGGCTCGGCGGGATGCTGACCGCCGTGACGCTCGCCGGCTCGATCTGGTTCGTGGCGGGCGCCCGGCTGGACGACCACGCCGGGGTGGCCCCACCCCGGGGGGCGCTGCCGTGGGGCGGCGTCGAGCGGGTCCTGCCGCGGCTGGACTAGCTCGTCAGCCCCGCGGGCCGGACCCCAGCTCGAGCTCGGCGAGGATGCGTGTGGCGGCGCTCGCCGGGTCCAGCTTCCGCTTGACGACCTCCTCGAGCATCTTCGCGAAGCCCTCGTCGGCCGCCAGGCGCGCCTCGAGGTCCCGCCGCAGGCGGGCGGTGCAGATCGCGATGACCTCGTTCTGCAGGTTGCGTCGCCGGCGCTCGGAGAGCGTGCCCTCCTCCTCGATGAACGCGCGGTGCTCGTCGAGCCTTGTCACGAGCTCCTCGATGCCCTTGCCGCGGACGGCCTCCGTCTTCACGATCGGCACACGCCAGCCATGCTGCGGGGCCAGCGACAGCACGCCACGGATCTCACGGACCATCGTGTCGGTCAGCGGGTGGTCGGCCTTGTTGACGACGATGACGTCCGGGATCTCCATGACACCCGCCTTCAGCGCCTGGATCGAATCGCCGCTCCCGGGCATGAGCACGAGGACGACGGTGTCGGCGTGATCGATGATGTCGATCTCGGCCTGCCCGACGCCGACCGTCTCCAGGAAGACGTCCTGCTTGCCCGCGGCATCCATCAGCAGCGCAGCCTGCAGCGCCGCCTCGCTGAGGCCGCCGAGCGCACCGCGGTTGGCCATCGAGCGGATGAAGACGCCGGGGTCCAGGAAGTGCTCGGTAAGGCGGATGCGGTCCCCGAGCAGCGCGCCATGCGTAAACGGCGACGACGGATCGATCGACAGCACGCCGACGCTGCGCCCGGCCTCGCGGCGCAGCTTCGTCAGCGCGCCGATCAGCGTCGACTTGCCCACGCCCGGCGGACCCGTGAAGCCGACGACCGCGGCGTTGCCCGTGTGTGGATACACCTCCTTGACCAGCTCCCAGCCCTCG
>JAOPZJ010000206.1 GCA_025964155.1 Solirubrobacterales bacterium | reverse complement strand
TCGCCGCGGCCGCCGTCCGGGACGGGCTGCGCTCGGTGGGGCAGGGCGCCGGACCCGTCGACGCGCTCGGGGTCCACGCCCGCGCCGCTGCCGCACCGATGCCTCCGGATCGCTGACCGCGCCCGGCATTCGCGGTCGACCGGTCATCCGGGCTCTATCTCGCGCGACAGTGTGTCAACGGCCGGCTCCGGCTTTGCCATACTCGTTCATGATGAGGTTCCTGCGTATGAAACCCGGCCATGGCGAGATCGTGCTTGCCGAGGGTGACGTCGAGATCCTGGCCGACGAAGAGCGCCTCGTCGCGGAGTTCCGCGCGCAGCTGGAGGTCGGGATGTGGGCCGCCGTCCCCGAGACCACGGCCAACGGCCGCCGCGCCGCCCGGATGGTGCGGGCGTTCGACGAGATCCCGCGTGACGCAGAGCGCGTCATCTTCTTTCCGCGCGCCGCCGGCGGCCGCTGACACCTGACCCTCCGACTCGACCGCGGCCACCCATGATCCTCGCCCTCGCCGCCACGCTGATCGTCATCGTCGCGCTGCTGTGGGACGTCACGTGGCCGACGATCTCCGAGGCGCTGGCGCGCCGCCGCGCCCGGCGGCAGATCATCCCCGCCGACGGCTTCGACCCCGGCCGCGAGCGCCGCGCAGAGCAGCGTGCCCGCCAGCTCCTGCGCTCGTGCGTGAACGAGGAGGAGTGGGCCATGTACCGCGACCTGGGCTTCATCCGGATCTGGGGACGCCTCGCCGACGGCCCCGAGCCGGGGGCCAGCAGCCAGACAGACGCCGGTGCGCCGTACGCCTACCTCGTCTACCCGCATAAGCCGATCGTCGCGTTCCTGCCCCAGACGCGCCAGTTGCTGAACGAGTACTGCGTCGAGTTCCCCGACGAGACGCGTCCCTACGGCAGCCCGCGCCTGCCCGACAGCGACGACGTCCTCGCGAAGTGGATGGCGCTCACCGGCGACGAGCGGCGGCTCATCGACAGCGCCAACATGCATCTCCCGGGTCGCCAGGTCGATCCCAAGCAGGCGCGCCGTGACCTCTGGCGCCTGAGTGAGTGGGAGCGCTCGAGGCTTGCCCGCGCCCGGCGTTCGGCGCCGAGCACGCGGTCCGCCTAGTTGTCGCTGAAATAGTCCGGGGCGAGGCGTTGGTTCTGTCCGGTCTGCTGGGGGACGATTTGCCCTGCTCATCGCGCGACAGAGGCCTCGTCGGCGCGGGGGCGCTCTTCACCCCAGGCGCGGCCGTTCTCCTTCCAGCCCGTTTATCCGGCGCAAGGGAGTCAGCAGCCTGTTCACAACGCGCGACGGGGTAGTGTCCCGTCGCGATATGAGCACCACCGGCTTCGATCCCAAGCACCGCTCTCGCGCTCTCACCGAGGGGCCCACGCGAGCGGCAGCACGCTCCTACTTTCACGCGATCGGCTTCGACGACGAGGCGATGGCCAAGCCGATCATCGGCGTCGCGTCCACGTGGATCGAGACGATGCCGTGCAACTACCATCTGCGCGCGCTCGCCCACCAGGTCAAGGAGGGCATCCGCGCCGCCGGCGGCACGCCGATGGAGTTCAACACGATCGCGATCTCCGACGGCATCACGATGGGCACGAGCGGGATGAAGACGTCACTGGTGTCCCGCGAGGTCATCGCCGACTCGATCGAGCTCACCGCCCGCGGGTACCTCTTCGATGGCGTCATCGCGCTGGCCGGCTGCGACAAGACGCTGCCGGGCACCGTCATGGCCCTCTGCCGCCTCGACATCCCGAGCCTCATGCTCTACGGCGGGTCGATCCTCCCGGGCCGCTACCAGGGCCGCGACATCACGATTCTCGACGTCTTCGAGGCGGTCGGAGCGCACGCGGCGGGCAAGATCACCGACGAGCAGCTCAAGGAGATCGAGATCGCGGCCAGTCCCGGTGCCGG
The DNA here is from genome assembly GCA_025964155.1 of Solirubrobacterales bacterium. Taxonomy (GTDB): domain Bacteria; phylum Actinomycetota; class Thermoleophilia; order Solirubrobacterales; family Solirubrobacteraceae; genus Paraconexibacter. Next base: position 33,124 of record JAOPZJ010000206.1, on the reverse strand, counting down.
CGCCTGCGGCGGCCAGTTCACCGCCAACACGATGGCGATGGCGTTCGAGGCACTCGGCATCTCGCCGATCGGCTCGGCGATGGTCCCGGCCGTCGACGCGACCAAGGCAAAGGTCGCATTCGCCGCGGGGGAGCTCATGGTCGACGTGCTGCAGCGCGGCCTGACGCCCTCGCAGATCGTCACCCGTGAGGCGCTCGAGAACGCGATCGCGACGGTCGCCACCGGCGGTGGCTCCACGAACGCGGTGCTGCACCTGCTCGCGGTGGCCCGCGAGATGGGCGTCCCGCTCGACATCGACGACTTCGCCGACGTGCTGGACCGCGTCCCGCTGCTGTGCGACCTGAGCCCCGGCGGGCGCTTCAATGCCGTGGACCTCCACAACGCCGGCGGCATCGAGCTGACGCTCCAGCGCCTCGCCGAGGCCGGCCACCTGCACCCGGACGCGATCACCGTCACCGGCAAGACGATCGGCGAGCACGCCGCGGCCGCCGTCGAGGCCCCCGGTCAGGAGGTCGTGCGCCCGATCGACAACCCGATCAAGCCCCACGGCGGGATGGCGGTCCTACGCGGCAACCTCGCGCCCGGCGGCTGCGTCGTCAAGCTCGCCGGCCACGATCGCCGGATCCACACCGGTCCGGCGCGGGTGTTCGAGGGCGAAGAGGCCGCGATGGCCGCCGTGGGCGCCGGAACCATCCAGCCCGGTGACGTCGTCGTCATCCGCAACGAGGGCCCGGTCGGCGGCCCCGGGATGCGCGAGATGCTCGCGGTGACCGCCGCGATCAACGGCGCAGGGCTCGGCGAGGATGTCGTGCTCGTCACCGACGGGCGGTTCTCCGGGGCCACCCACGGGTTCATGTGCGGCCATGTCGCGCCTGAGGCCGTCAAGGGCGGTGCCATCGCCGCGGTCGCCGACGGTGACCAGATCACCATGGACGTCGACGCGCGCCGTCTGGACGTCGCCCTCAGCGACGAGGTCATCGCCGAGCGCATCGCGGCCTACGTCGCGCCCGAGGCCACCGACTGCACCGGCGTGTTGGCGAAGTACGCCAAGCTCGTCTCCAGCGCCACCGAGGGCGCCGTCACGCTGGTGTAGCGCGGGCTGGGCAGGAGCGCGGGAGCGCGCCGCTAGGCGACGCCGACGACCTCGCCGGCCAGGAACGCGGTGACGTCGGCGTTGAACCGCTGAGGGCGCTCCAGCATCGCCAGGTGTCCCGTGTCGTCGAGGATGACGCAGCGGGCGCCGGGGATGGACGCCAAGAACCGCCCGGCGTCGCGGACGGGCACGATGCGGTCCTGCCGGCCCCAGTACAGGAGCGTGGGGCAGCGGATCTCTGCGAGACGGTCCTCGATGTCGTGGTCGGTCAGCGCGGCGATCGCGGCGACGAACCCCGGCTTGCCGGACCCCTGACGGATCTGCTCGGCCATCAGCGCAGACGGCAGCTGCTCCGGATGACGGACCGCCAGGTGCATCGTCGCGCGGCGCAGGCGCGCGCGCCGCGCAACCGCATCGGCGTGGGTGGCGACCATCGTCCCGCCGGCGATGAGCAGCCGCTCGGCGCGTCGCAGGCCGCCCAGCAGCCGGTCGTGGCGCCGCTCGCGTGCGTCCAGGCCGGCGGGGGACACGAGCACGAGGCTGTCTACCCGCTCCGGAACGCTCTCGGCCAGCTCGAGCGCGACGAAGCCACCCATCGAGTTGCCGACCAGGCAGGCGGACGGAAGGTCGAGGACGTCCATGAGATCGACGAGCAGTCGCGCGTAGGCGGGGATCGTCACCTCGCGGCCGGACAGCGGCGTGGCGCCGAACCCGGGCAGGTCGAGCGCGACCACCCGGTGGCGGTCGGCGAAATACGGCAGGTTCTCCAAGAAGTTCTGCCAGGAGCCTGAGAGCCCGTGGACGAAGATCAACGCCGTGGGGTCGATGTCTACCCCGCTCCCGGGGGACGGCGCGGGCCCGAGATCGACGAGGTTCACCGGGTGACCGCCGACGATTACCCAGCGCTGGTGCAGGCGCCAGTCGACGTCCATCCACGCCGAGCGCCCATCAGGTCCATAGGCGTCACGGTCCGGAGCCGGTGTGGAGGGCGTAATCGTCCCCATCCTGTCTACGATAGTCCCCCGCATGCGCATCGCCATCGACATCGACTCCACCCTGCACCACTACTGGGACGTGCTTTCGGACGCCGCGCGTCGGCGCTTCGGCGTCGACCTGCCGTACGAAGAGCAGTTCACCTGGGGTATCACCCGCCTCAAGCCCGAGCAGCTGGACCTGTGCATCCGTGAGACGCATTGCGAGGACGTCATCTTCGCCTCGCAGCCGTACTCGGGCGCGGTGGAGACCGTCAACCGCTGGCACGCGGCCGGCCACTTCATCCACATCACGACGCACCGCTCGCCCGACGCGCACGAGGCCACCGCCCGCTGGCTGGCCCACATCGGCCTGCAGTACGACGAGCTGTACTGCAGTTCCGACAAGGTGAGCAGGTGTCAGGAGATCGGCATCGACCTCCTGATCGACGACAGCCCCGAGAACCTCTTGCGCGCCGTGGAGGCGGGCATCGCCGCGGCCACGATCGCGCACCCTTGGAACGAGGACGTGGTCGAGGAGGAAGGTATCGTCGCCGCCCGGGACTGGGACGGTCTGGCCGGTGCCCTCGAGGCGCAGCTGGAGCCTCTGCGCCGCCGCGCGGCCGAAGAGCGTCTTTCACACTGAGGCGGCGCCTCGCCGCAGCGGTCTTTTTTTAAAGACGTGCTCGATCCGATACGACGTTTGACGACGTGTTGGCGCGTTTCCGCTCCGCCGGGTCTCAATCCCGTCGCCTTTCATCCATTCTTAGTTGTCCGATGGCCGATTCGACCCGTACTCTGTGCCGGGGTATCTGGCCATGCGCACACGGACATTCATCATCGTCGGCCTCACGCTGGCCATCCTGCTGGGTGGCGCCGGAGCCCTTTATGCCTATGACTCCTCGCGCGGAGACGTGATCGCCGAGGGGATCAGCGTCGCGGGCATCGACATCGGTGGGCTGAGCCCGGCCGCGGCGCGCAGTCGCCTGGAGGCGCAGTACCTGAGCGCCATCGAGAAGCCGATCGTCATCCACCACGACACGTCGACGTGGAAGCTCGGGCCCCGCGAGGCCCACATCCAGACCAACGTCGACGCGATCATCCGCGACGCTCAGGCGCGCAGCGATACCGGCAACATCTTTTCGCGCAGCTACCGGCGCGCGACCGGCGGCAAGGTCACAGCCGATCTGACGCCGGAGGTGACGTTCAGCGACAGGGCCGTCATCCGCACGATCGACAAGGTCCGCAGGGCCGTCAACCGCAAGCCGATCGACGCGAAGCTCGACATCTCGCTCGCCGGCTTCAAGAAGGTCCGGTCCCGAGACGGGCTGGCCGTCGATGCGAGCGCGCTCCACAAGAAGATCAACGCGGCGATCGTCTCCGCGACGGGCAAGCGCACGTTCGTCGCCGCGACGAAGCACCAGACGCCGGCGGTGACCACCAAGGAGCTGGCCCAGAAGAACGACACGGTGCTCGTGGTCAACAAGAGCACGTTCACGCTCAAGGTCTACAAGCGCCTCAAGCTCTCCAAGAGCTACAAGGTCGCCATCGGCGCGCCGGGCCACGAGACGCCCGAGGGCACGTTCTTCGTCCAGAACAAGCAGATCAACCCCGTCTGGTCGGTGCCCAACAGCCCGTGGGCCGGGGAGCTCGCCGGGACCACCGTCGCCGGCGGCATCGGGGCCAACCCACTGAAGGCCCGCTGGCTGGGCGTGACGGACGGCGTCGGCTTCCACGGCACGAGTGACGACGGGTCCATCGGAACCGCCGCCTCGCACGGCTGCATGCGGATGCACGTGGCCGACGTCATCGACCTCTACCCGCGCGTCCCCGTCGGCGCCAAGGTCTTCATCCACTCCTGAGCGCTGAGCGTCGTCGGCCAGGCCGCGCAGCCATCAGCGCTGGGGCTGCACGGCGCGGATCTCATCCACGGCGATTTCCTCCCAGCCACGCTTCAGCAGGAGGGAGTGGTGGGGGGTGTGGCGAAAGACCAGCGATCCGATGAAGATCCCCTTCTCCTGGCGTCGCATCACCGCGTACCACATGGTGGTCGCATCACCCGTGCCCTGTATCCGGAACCACGGGCGCGGCGGCACGCCGTCCTGGGGTGCGATGCCGGCGGCCACGAGCTGGTGCTGCGTTGCGACCTGACCGGTCGCCGTGTCGATGAAGAACAAGGCCATGACCAGCGAGAATAGAGGCGGTATGCTGCCGCCCGTCTGGCGCGATGCGCTTGCCCTCTTCGACGCGGACCTGCACCGTCGTGGGATGGCCGAGAAGACGCGGCGCGCCTACGCCACCGATCTCGGGCAGTTCGCCGCCTGGAGCGCCGCGCACGACGTGGAGCCGGGCGCGGTGGTGCTGCGAACGCTGCGCCGCTACGCGCAGCACCTGTCCGAGGCGGGTATCCAGAACGCCAGCGTGACACGCAAGCTGGCCGCCCTGCGTGCCTTCTTTCGCGTGCTGCGCGAGCACGGCCAGATCCCGCAGAACCCGGCAGACCTCATGGCCTCCCCGAAGGCCCAGCAGAAGCTGCCGCGGGTCCTGAAGCCCGACGAGCTGGCGCGGTTGCTGGATCGCATTCCGACGTCCACGCCTTTGCAGGTGCGTGACCGTGCGCTCCTGGAGGTGGCCTACGGCGGTGGACTGCGCGCCGAGGAGCTCGTGGACCTGAACGCCGGGGCGGTCGACTTCGACGCCGAGCAGCTGCGGGTGGAGGGCAAGGGGTCCAAGACCCGGTTCGTCCCGCTCGGTGAGTACGCCGCGCAGGCCATCAGCCGGTACCTGGACCGGGCTCGCCCGGTCCTGTACCGCCAGGACGGCGAAGAGGCGCTGTTCCTCTCCAAGACGGGCCGCCGGCTGTCGACCTCCGACGTCCGCCGCCGGCTGCGCGTCTGGACGCGTCAGGCCGAGCTGCAGGGCGGCGTGTCGCCGCACGCGCTGCGTCACTCGTTCGCCACCCACCTGCTGGACGGCGGCGCCGACCTGCGGTCAATTCAGGAGCTGCTCGGGCACAGCTCGATCAGTACGACGCAGATCTACACCCGTGTAGAGTCCGCCCGGCTGCGTCTGGCGTATGCCAACGCCCATCCTCGGGCTTAAGCGCAGCAGGAGAGCACTTTCGTGGAGACCAACGTCAAGGCCATCGAACTCAAGGACATGTGGCGTCGCTACAAGTCCTCTGGGGATGAGCGCGCTCGCGAGCGGCTCGTGGTCGCCTATTCACCGCTGGTCAAGTACGTCTCGGGTCGCATGGCCTCGGGGTTGCCGGCACACGTGGAGGAGGCCGACCTCATCTCCTACGGGCTCGTCGGGCTCATCAACGCGATCGAGCGCTTCGAGCTCGAGCGCGAGATCAAGTTCGAGACCTACGCGATCACGCGCATCAAGGGCGCGATCATCGACGAGTTGCGCTCGCTGGACTGGGTGCCGCGGTCCGTCCGCGCCAAGGCCCGCGAGATCGAGCGCGCCAACGCCAAGCTCGAGCACCGGCTGCAGCGCGCACCCACCGACGAGGAGATGGCGGTCGAGCTGGAGGTCACGGTTCCGGACTTTCTCGCGTCGCTGCTGCAGATCTCCAACTCGACGATCGCCGCGCTGGACGAGCTGTGGACCGTCGGCGATGCGTCCGGCGATCAGGTCTCGCTGCTGGACACGCTCCAGGACCCCGGCGCGCCGGACCCCGCGGCGGTCATGGACCAGACCGAGCTCAAGGACCGCGTGGCCGATGCGATCGCGCGTCTGCCCGAGCGGGAGAAGCTCGTCGTGGCGCTCTACTACTACGAAAACCTGACTCTGCGCGAGATCGGTGAGGTGCTCGGTGTCACCGAGTCGCGTATCTCGCAGCTGCACACCAAGGCCGTCCTGCGGCTGCGCTCCCGGCTCAGCGACGACGACCGCTGAGGCGGCTGCCGGGCAGCACGCCGGTGCTACTGTCCGTGCCGCCTTGAACCGGAAGACCATCGTCACGAACATGGCCGTCGTCAGCTGCGACGTCTGCGGCCGCACCCTCTTGCGTGGCGAGAACGCCGACGTGTTCCTGCACGGCGGGTCTCGCCGCACCGTCTGCGAGCTGTGCACCACGCGCGCGATGCACGAGGGCTGGATCCGCGAGGGCCTGGACGACGCGCTGGGCCCGCGCACCGTCGAGCGCGGGTCGGCGCGGTCGCTCCTGGGCCGCCTGCGCTCCCGCCGCGCCGAGCGCGGTGACGGCGACGTGCGCCCAAGCGCCGCGCCTGCCTACGACCCGGCCTCCTACGACCCCGATCACTATGACCCAGGTGCCGGGTTCGTCGACGAGCCCGTGCCCGCAGACCGGGTTGCGCCCGAGCCGGACCCAGCGCCGCCCACCGCCCCCGTCCCGGCGCCCGTTCCGGCACCGGCGCAACGCGCGGTCGTCCCGCCCCACGCGGACGACGCGCCGCGCGACCGTGGCATCAGTGCCGTCCCGACCAACGCCGAGCGCAAGGTCGCCCGTGCCCTGGAGGTGTTCAACGTCGGCGTCCACACGCGCACCGTCGCCGGCGTGGCGCGCTCGCTCGGCAGTCCGATCGTCAGCGCTCGCCCGTCCGCCACGGAAGGCAGCGTCGTGACCATCGTCGTGGCCTGGGAGCTCAGCTGGTACCGCTACGAGGTGGACCTCGGCGACGAGGCCTCGGGCGTGCGTGTGACCAACCAGGGCACCGAGTTGTCGGAGCTTCCGGAGGAGGATCGCGCCCCCAGTGCGACCGCCGACGAGGGTGGGTTCTTGCACCCGCTGGCCGAGCTTGCGTAGGGTCCGGTCCACGATGTCCCGAGGTACTCACCGATGATCTACTGCGTCGTCCCCGAGCCGCTGGCCGGCGAGCTGTTCGACAAGCTTGTCGTCTACTACGCCGACGACCCGAACGTGGAGGTCATCGTGGACCGCCGCGGGAGCGAGCGGCGGTCCCGTGGGGCCAGCACTCCGGAGGGCACGCAGCGGACCGTCCGGGACCGCCGGCGCCCGCGCGTCGCCGGCGATTTCCCGCCGACCGCGTCCTGAGCGCACGGCGATGAGGGTTGCCGCCGTCCAGCTGGAGCCCGTCGTCGCTGACGTCTTTGAGAATCTGCGACGCTCGGCGACGAGGCGGCGCAGCGGGAGCGGAGTGGATCGTCCTGCCAGAGTTCTTCACGACGGGCATGGGCTTCGTCGATGCTCTGGCGATGTGCCGCTGCCGCCCGACGGCGCCGCGCCCGTCGCCTGAGCGGCGAGCCGGCCCAGCTTGCCCGCGGCGCAGCGGCCGCCGTCACCGGACCGATGTACGAGCGTGATGTGCGATGTCCCGGGCACGTTCATGGATGACCCCCATTGTTTCCCGAGGAGCGTTCATGACCACCTACCCCGCGAAAGTCACCGAGATCCCCAACCCGGCCATGGCGCCGCCGCCCCTGCGTCAGCGGACGCTGCCCACGCAGCCGCCGTCGACCGAGCCCGAGCCCGCGGACCCAGACGCTGGGGAGCCCGAGCCCGAGCGCGAGCCGCCGAGCTCCGGGATCGCCCCGGGCTCTCCCTGGTAGTCCCCGCTGGGCGTCGCGTTCGACACGTCGCGGACAGCCGGAGGCTTATCCGACCGCGGCTGCGGGCAGCGGTGGGACATGCCCCCCGCCGCCATCCTGGACATCGACGGCACGCTGGTCGACACGAACTACCAGCACGCGCTTTGTTGGTATGAGGCCTTCCGCCAGCACGGCGTCCACTTGCCGGTGTGGCGGGTGCACCGGCACATGGGGATGGGTGGGGACCAGCTCGTCAGCGCGCTCACGGACGCGGCGTTCGACCAGGCGCACGGGGAAGCGGTGCGCGCCGCCGAGACCGCGCTGTATCTGGCGGCGATGCCGACGGTCGCGCCGCTGGAAGGGGCCCACGATCTCATCAACGAGTTGCGTCGCAGGGGGCACCGGATCGTCCTGGCCAGCTCGGCCAAGGCGCGGGAGCTCGACCACTACCTGGACCTGTTGGACGCGCGGCCACACATCGACGGCTGGACGTCCGCCGCGGACGTGCGGCGGACGAAGCCGCATCCGGACCTCGTGTGCGCCGCGCTCGACCGGCTCGGCGGTCGGGATGGCGGTGCGGTGATGGTCGGTGACACCCCCTGGGATGTCGAGGCGGCCAGACGCGCCGGCGTCGTGACGATTGCGGTGCGCACCGGTGGCTTCTCGGGCGCTGAACTGCAGGAGGCCGGCGCGGCGTGCGTCTTTGACTCGATCATTGACCTTGCGGACGCGATCGACGACACCCCGCTGGGGACGACGGCGTAGGCGGCCTGGGGTCAGCCGTCATCCACGAGCCCGGTCAGCGGCCCGAGCAGCCGCCGGCTGCGCCGTGACACCCCGGGCAGCGCGATGAGCCGGTGCGTCGGCTCGGCGCCGTCGCGCTCGCGCCGCGACTGCTCCCGAGCGATCGGGATCCAGCGCTCGCGGATGAGCGCCTGCGGCTCGCGGTCGCGGACCTCGGCCACCGGCAGCTCGAGGTGCTCGGCCCACAACCGCTCGCGCGTGTCGCGTGCCAGCGCCGCGTCATCGGTGACGACGTTCATCTCGGTGTCGTTCATGAGCGAGTGCGCGTTGAGGTTGGCGCTGCCGATCGTCAGCCAGCGGTCGTCGACGATGCCGACCTTGGCATGCACGTAGAGCGGGTCGGCCCGGCCGCCGGTGCGCGACCGCAGCGTCGCCGCCAGCAGGCGGTCGTTGCCGTCATCCGCGGCCATCAGCCGGCCGAGCTGGCCCACGGTGTCGTCCTGCCCGTTGTTGGCGCGGCGCGGGAGCACGACGACGACGCCAAAGCCGTCGCCGGGCGGGTCACGCAGCTTGGCGGCCAGCACTTCGACGATCTCCGGCGACCACAGGAACTGATTCTCCAGGTAGATGAACTCCCGGGCGCTGCGCAGAGCGCGCAGGTAGCTCTCGAGGATGCGGAAGTCGCCCCTAGGCACGCTGTCGTACATGTCCTCGGCGACGGTCCGTACGACCTGCACCGTGCTCGGACCGGCCGGCGCCGGCGGCTCCGGGACGGCCAGCTGCTCGCCGGTGAGCTCCCGCCAGCGCGTGGCGAAGTGCGCGGCGACGTCGGCGACCGCCGGGCCGCGCAGGCGCGTGCCGACGTCGTGCCAGCCCAGCCGGCGACGGGCGGGATGGGCGCTGAGATCGAACCGGTCTCCCGCCAGGTCGGTCATGTCGATCCCGCCGACGAACGCCAGCTCGTCGTCGATGACGATCGTCTTTTCGTGGTGGCAGTGGAACGGGTGCTCGCGGGGATCGACCTGGCAGTTGATCCGGGTGTCGCGCACGAGGCGCTGGACCTCGGCGGCGACCTCCTTGCGCGTCGGGTGGAACGCCGGCAGCGGCGCGCCGGCCCACACCATCACGCGCACGTCGATGCGCTGCGCCAGTTCGGCCAGCAGCGCGCCGAGGACGACCGGGCGCTCGCCGCGCACGAGCTCGAAATGCGCCGCCAGGTGCCAGCCGGTGATGTGCACGTGCGACCGCGCTGCCGCCAGCGCGTCGGCGATCGCGGGCAGCGCCTGCTCCCCGTCGATGAGGACGTCCAGCTGGTTGCCCGCCCGGGGCGGCGGATCGCCCGCGGCCCACAGGACGTCGCCACCGGGATCGACGGCGTGGCCCTGCTCCAGTCGCCGCAGCCGCCGGCGGTGTTTGCGGAGGACGGTCTCTTCGACAGCGCGGCCGAGGAGACCATCGATGCGCGTGACGGGGTCGACCGACATCCTGAGAGGGTGCCCGGGCGCGCTGGCGCTCAATCCGCGGCTCTCGCGCGTTCACGCCCCGCGCGGCAGGCGGCCTGTCACGCTCAGCCGCGCCCTTCGCGGGCAAGGACGGCGTCGACCTTCTCGACGAGGCGCCGCTCGGCGAGCGTGATGCCGGCGTGATGTGGGTTCGTGACGGTCAGCCGGACGCGGTTGAACTCCGAGATGCACATGTCCGGGCGCCGGAAGTAGTCGACGGCTCCCCGCGCGACGCACTGGACGACGCCGAGCGCCTGGTCGAAGTCGCGGCACTCCACGTCCCGGACGAGGGACCCGTGATGCTCACGCCACACTGACCCGTTCTCGCTCACGGCATCGTCTATAGGTCGCCGCGCCATCGGAGCCAACTGCGCTCGGGTCGGGATCAGGTCTTTCGTCTTGGCGCAAGCGGCCTAGTTGCGGGCACCAAGGCGTCGATCTAGGAGAGAGCCCATGGCATCCGCATTCACGTCGGGACCGATGAGCACACCGCCCAGCGAGGCGATGGCCGACTGGGTGAAAAGCATCTCGGAGACCACCGAAGGGCTGCGCAAGGCGCGCAAGTGGCTGATGATCACCGGGATCCTGTGCATGATCGCCGGGGTCGCCGCCATCCTCGTCCCGGCGGTCGCGTCGGTGACGATCGCCATCTTCATCGGCTGGGTCCTGATCTACTCCGGCATCGTGATGCTCGTCCATAGCTTTCGGGGCGGCCTGCCGGGGCCGAAGGCCCTGCGCATCTTCGAGGCGGTTCTGACCCTCGTCGCCGGGCTCTACATCGTGATCTTCCCGCTCGACGGCACGCTCTCGCTGACATTTGCCCTGGCGGTCTGGTTCCTGGCCAGCGGCGCGCTGCTCGCCCTCGGTGCCTGGCGCGACCGCGGCTCCCCGGTCGCCACCTTCACGGGGCTCAACGCCTTGTTCTCGCTGATCCTCGGCGTCCTCATCGCGGTCGATCTGCCGAGTTCCGCCAGCTGGGCGATCGGACTTCTGGTGGGCATCCACCTGGTGCTCTGGGGCGCCAGGGCGACGATCGCGGCCGGGCTGCTCAAGGCGCTGACCGACGGCGACTCCCGCTCGTCGCGCGTGCCGCCGACGGCAGCACCGAGTCACTAGACAGACCCGCGGTCGCCCGCAAACGCGATTGTGAGTTTTCCCCTATCTGGAGTTTGTCGTGCTGTGCCCCGGGTAGATCGGGCCGCAGCGGGATCAGACGAGGAGGCGGTGGCTCGTGAGCGAGGCCGCCTGCGTTGAACGGTCACCGGGACGCTTGGAGCGCGCGCACGCGCTTCAGGCCTCGGTTTCCAGCTGTCAAACGTAAACACGGGTGACGCGATGCCAGCGATGGGTTTTGCCTACAGATATCGCGAGCATGGAGGTCGGCCGACGGTGCGGCGCTTCACCTGTCGACATGCGGACAGCGTCTGCGCCGGCGACATCGTCGGGCTCGACACGGGCTCCGTGGCACTCGGTCAGCACGGCGACCGAGGTCTGCTCGGGGCGGTTACGGGGTGCGTCACGGGCGAATCGTCGACGCTGCAGCTCGACGTGGTGGTCGACCCGGACGCCGTGTACGCGGTGGCCGACTCCGAGCCCCGGGTCGCCGGCACGCAGCTCGCGCTGACCGGCGCGACGGGGGCCCAGGGCCTCGGCACGCCGGAGCGCCGCGGCGAACTGGTGGTGGTGGTCGACTGCTCCCCCGAGGACGAGACGCTGGTACGTCTCAGGTTCGACTGCCACCACGAGGTCGTCGTGCGCTCCTCCGGCCGCGGCACGCACCTGTCGCCCACGCGCGAGCGGACGCTCGTGCTTGCGGCAGCGGCGGGTGACCCCGAGGCGTGCGCGCAGCTGGTGAAGAGCTTCATCCCGGCGATCTCGGGCATCGCCCGTCTCTACCGCGGTGCGGTCGCCGTCGATCGTCAGGAGCTCATCCAGGCCGGGGTGGTAGGTCTGCTCGAGGCGATCAAGCGCTTTGACTCCGAGCTGGGCACGCCGCTATGGGCCTATGCGTCGTGGTGGGTGCGGCAGGGGATGCAGGGCCTGGTGGCCGAGCTCGGCCGCTCGGTCGTGCTCTCGGATCGCGCGGCGCGCGGCCTCGCACGCGTCCGATACGCACGCGCGGACTTCGTCAGGGCCGAGCGGCGCGAGCCCACCAGCGACGAGCTTGTGCGCGCGGCGGGCCTGCCACGCGCGCAGGTCGAGCGGCTGCTCGCCGCGGAGTACGTGCCGCGGGGTTTCGACGAACCGCTCGGGGAGGACGAGGGCGCCACGACGGTCGGCGAGCGCCTCGCGGACCCTGGGGCGGAGGAGGCCTACGACAGAGTCCTCGCGCGGCTCGAGATCGACCAGGTCCGCGACCTCACCGCGACGCTGACCGAGCGCGAGCGCGAGATCGTCTTCGATCACTATGGCCTCGAACGGTCGCCGAGGACCCTCCGCGAGATCGGAGATCGCCTCGGGATCAGTGCCGAGCGGGTGCGCCAGATCGAGGAGGGATCGCTCAGGAAGCTGCGCGAGGCCGTGCTCTCGCCACCCGTGAGCCCTTGATCGCGGATGACTGCGGCGTAGGTGCGTCTTCATGTTCCCCTTTTGCCGCAGGGGTGCGGACGTCGCTGCCCCAGGTGTGACGCGGAAACGATCTCCATGGATCATGGCTCGGGCCGTCTTACGGTCAGGCTCTGGGAGTAGCGCTCGCTCAGGCCCTTGGCGGTCGTCCGCGGTGACCTAGGAAACATAGGACGCATCCCTCTAGAAGGAGAACCAACATGGCTGTTGCCATTCGCCGCGCCCACGACGGAGACCAACTGCATTCGCTGCTCGGTCAGCTCGTGGAGGGCGCACTGGCGGGCGTGCCCGATGCGCGGGTGCTCACGCCCCTTGCGGACATCGAGGAGACGGAGAGCGAGTGGATCGTCGAGGCCGAGCTCCCCGGTGTGAAGCGCGAGGACATCAACGTCGAGGTCAACGACAACGAGGTCGTCGTCTCGGGTGAGATCAAGGAACGCGAGCGGGTAGGCATCGTGCGCCGCCGGACCCGGCCGGTCGGGAGGTTCGAGCTGCGAGCGATGCTCCCGGGCGAGATCAACGCCGACGGCATCGAGGCCTCGGTCACCAACGGTGTCCTGACGATCCGCGTCCCGAAGGCCCAGAAGGCCAACCCGCGCCGCATCGACGTCACCACCGCCTAGCGTGTTGCCCCCGAACGACGAAAGCCCCGCCCGGTAGCGGGGCTTTCCTCGATGGACGTATGAACGCAGCCGCGGCCCTTAGTCTTCGTCGCGCGGGCGGATCGCGAACGACGCCACGCGCCCGTCGCGGACCTCGAGCTCCATGCGGCGTTCGATGTCGTCGGGGCCGATCAGCTCACGCACCGGCTGCGTCACGCGGACCAGGCCGTCGTGCTCGTCGACATTCGCCGGGCGCAATGGCACGAGCCTGATGTCGAGTTCCTCGGCGGTCGCCACCAGCGCGCGCACGCCGTCGCGGCCACGCAAGGCGTCGCCCCGGACCCTGCGGAGCTCGATGTCGTCGGCGGCCAGCGCCTGGAGTGAGTCGACGTCGCGCTCGTTGAAGGCGTCGATGAACCGGCGAGCCGTCTCGCGGGCGTCGGTCACGGTTTCAGAAGCGCTCATTCCAGGACACGTAGGCCGCTCGGCCGCGTTCGCCAGCCCGCGGCGATCGGTGTCAGCCCGGCGCGCTTGCGGCTTGCACCGCGGCGAGGATCGCGCGTCCGTCGGCGGGAATCGGGACGCCCTGAACGAACACCGTGGGCGTCCCCGTCACGCCGCGGTCGATCGCCCGGGCGGTGACGTACGCCGTCCACGGCAGGTAGACGTGCGCGGCAACGCAACGCCCGAACGCGTCGTCGAGGCCGACCGCGCGACCCAGCATGATGAGTTCATCTTCGCTGAGGCCGGGGCCGCCTTCGGGCGGCTGGCTGGCGAACAGGGCCTTGGCGTACGCGTCGTAGTGTCCGCCGTCTGACGCGCAGCCCGAGGCGGACGAGGCGCGGGAGGAGTAGTTCGTCGTCGAGAGACGATCAAGGAATCCGACGGGGTGGTCGACGAGCGCGATGAGGCCGTCGGCGACGAGCTTGTCCAGCACGGGCCCGGTGTGCTGCTCGAACGCCCGGCAGAACGGGCACAGGAAGTCGATGTAGGCCTCGACGGTGACAGGGCCGGTCCCGCTGACGATCCCGTCGCCGGCGTCGCTGACGCCGGCGGGAAAGCGGGCGGGACGCTCGATCCGTGTTCGGGTGCTCATTGCCCCCGCAGTAGGCCACGTGCGTCCGGTCCCAAGCGACGAACGTCAGATGCTCGCCGCGGCCACGGATCCTGGTCCACCGCCCGAGGCGACCTACTTCGGACGGCGATGGCGGTCGACGACCCGACCCACGACGAAGCACGGATCCGCGTCCTGGAGCTCCAGATGGAGTCGATGGTCAGGCGCGCCCTGCTCCTCGTCATCCTCAGCGGCGTGGCCCTGACCTTCTCCATCGCGGCCTTCGTCATCGCGCTGTAGTCCGGGTGCTCACGATGCAGCTTGAGCGGTGACCCCGTGCTCACGCAGGTACGTGAGATAGAACGGGCGCAGCAGCTCGGCGATCTCGCCGCGTCCCGAGTCGGTGATGTCATCGACGTGGGCGGCGACGCGCTGGACGTCGGCGACGGCCTCGTCGAACTCCCCCGCGGCGGCCTCGGCGGCGGGCAGGTACCGCATCAGGCGCCAGAAGAACCCCACGTCAAGGTGGCGCCGAGCACGGCGAACGGCAAGGTCGTGGAGCTCCTTCGACGAGAGTTGATCGAGGCCGTCGTCGTCGTTGTCGCCCATGGGTCAAGACACTAGGCTGCTGCTCGCAGCTGGGGGAGGACGTTCTGCTCGTAGAGCGCGATGACACCCTCTTGGTCGGGCCCGAACTGATGGACGAACACGTGATCGAATCCGGCGCGTCCGAAGTCGGTCAGTGCTGCGAGATGCCGATCCGGATCAGCAGAGCACAAGACCGATCTGGCGACATCCTCTTCGCGGACGGTGGCGGTCGCATGCTCGTAGTGCTCGGGCGTCGCGAGCTGCTGGCCGAGCTCGCCGCGCAGGCCACTCGTCGGCCACGTCTCGTGCGCGATGCGCCGGGCTTGGGCCTCATCAGCGGCGACGCACACGTTCAACTTGCCGTAGCACGGCTTGCCGTCACCACCCGCGCGGCGGAACGCGTCGACGAGGTCGGCCTCCGCCCGGACGTGCATGTAGCCATCGCCGATACGTCCCGCGAGGGCGGCGGCACGCGGGCCGAGACCTGAGACGACAATCGGGGGCGGCGTCACCGGCCGGGTGAACACCCGCGCGTCCTCGACGGTGTAGTAGCGGCCGCGGTGGGCGCGCACCACCGCACCGGTCCAGAGTGCCCGGATGACCTCGACGGCCTCCTCGAGCATGTCGCGACGCACCGGCGCCGACGGCCAGGGGTCCCCGAGCACGCACTCGTTGAGCCGCTCGCCGGTGCCCACCCCGAGGAAGAAGCGGTCGGGCAGCATCGCCGCGGCGGTGGCCGCAGCCTGCGCGATGATCGCGGGATGCGTACGGATCATGGGGCACGTGACCGCGGTGCCGACCGGGATGTGATCGGTGACCTGGGCGATCGCGCCGATCACCGCCCACACGAACGGCGACTGGCCCTGGCGGCGCGTCCATGGGTGGAAGTGGTCTGAGACCGTCACGAACGCGAAGCCGGCCTGTTCGGCGCGTCGGGCGGTTGCAACGAGCACATCGGGCGCGTGCTCCTCGGCCGACAGGTGCAGGCCGATGCGGGGGAAGCTGGGGTCGGTGCTCATCGCCACCGCTCCAGCATGCTGTTGAGAGTCAGCCGCCGCGTGGTCATCTGCTCGTCTCCTTCGATCTCGGGTCTCTTTCCAAGATCGGCCGTTCGCGGTGGAACGCAAGGTCAGCGCCGGACCGCAAGGCGTCCCGGCGGCCCGAACGGCGCGCCGCCCGCAGGGGGCGGCGCGCCGCGAACGCTCAGGTCCAGAAAACCGCGGGTTGGCGCGAGTTCAGGCGTTCCCGGCGCACCGTGCACGCCGATGAGTTTCGCTGCGCACAGTCGTCCCAGCTGCACGAGCAGACGACGACGAGGAGCAGCGAATGATCGAGAACGAGAGCAACGCGCGTGTCGACGGACAACCCGGGGAGCGGGAGGCGCCGCCGACGCCTCGACCGCGAACGCTGAAGACCGGTCTCGTGCTCGGCGAGTCGCCACGCTGGCACGACGGGCGTCTGTGGTTCTCCGACTGGGGCGCCCAGGAGATCATCGCGCTCGATGCCGACGGCAACAGCGAGGTCGTCGTCCACGCGCCGGCGCCTCTGCCGTTCTGCATCGACTGGCTGCCCGACGGGCGCCTGCTCATCGTCTCCGGCCGCGAGGGGCTGCTCCTGCGCAGGGAGCCCGGCGGCTCGCTGGTGACCCATGCCGACCTGACCGAGCTGGCTGCCCCGCCCTGGAACGACATCGTCGTGGACGGTCGCGGCAACGCCTACGTCGGCAACACCGGCTTTGACTTCCCCGGCGGCGAGTTCGCTCCCGGGAGTATCGCGCTGGTCACCCCCGACGGCTCGGAGCGACAGGTGGCGGACGGCGTCGCCTTCCCCAACGGCATCGCCGTCACGCCCGACAACGCGACGCTGATCCTCGCCGAGTCCTACGGCAACAAGCTGACGGCGTTCGACATCGCGACCGACGGCAGCCTGTCGGGCCGGCGGGTCTGGGCCGACCTCGGCGACGGCGTGCCCGACGGCATCTGCCTCGACGAGGAAGGCGCCGTCTGGTACGGCGACGTCCCCAACCAGCGGTGCGTGCGCGTCCGCGAAGGCGGTGAGGTGCTGCAGACGATCCAGCTCGACCGCGGCTGCTTCGCGTGCATGCTCGGCGGCGTCAACGGCAGGACGCTGTTCATGGTGGCGGCGGAGTGGCGCGGCCCGACGAACATCGCGGAGGAGGAAGGAACGGGCCAGGTGCTGACCGTCGAGGCGCCCGCGGCCCACGTCGGATGGCCCTAGGACCGGGTGCGGGGCGGACCGCACACGTCGTGAACGGTCAGGGCGTGACGTCGGCGGCGTAGACGTCGGTCGGGTTGGTGCCGGTGTCGGTGTTGTTGGTCTGCACGAAGAAGAGCTTGAAGGTGTCGCCGGCGTGGTCCAGTCCTTCGTAGTCGCCAACGAAGCGGCCGCGGGCGAAGGGCGCCTTCTTCATGTCGAACGACGTCGGGGTGACGCGCTGCGAGAGCGCCCAGGTCGCGGCGCCGTCCGTCGACGTGCGAATCCAGTAGTCGGTCAGCGCCGTCGCGGTGGTGCGCGTGTCGTTGCGGAAGTCGTAATACGTCACGGCGACCGCGCCGCTGCCATTGACGTCGACCGCCGCGTTGAAGGCCGGGGTCCCGGCCGGCGAGCCGCTCGCAATCTGTGGCGCGCTCCATGTCCGGCCGCCGTCGATCGACTTCGAGAGGCGGACGGCGGGCGTTTTGGCGGCGGCGTCCTGCCAGACGACGTAGACAGCCCCGGTGCGGCGATCGATCGCGATGTCGGGCACGACGTCACCGGTGCGGACGGGCTCGCGGTCACCGGGGGTGCGGACGGGCCGGGCGTTGACCCTCCCGACGTTGCGCGGCTTCGACCAGGAGGCGCCGTGGTTCGTTGAGCGCATCACAGCGACGCTGAGGCCGGTGCCCTGGGTGTCCGGGCGGTCGCTGGTCTGCACGAACACGTCAAGCAGCGTGCCGTCGGGCGCGACTGCGATCTGGTTGCCGATCGTCTGGCTGGTCTTCCCGGGGTCGTAGATCTTGCGCGCCGGGAACCACGTCTCGCCGTTGTTGGGGCTGGAGGCGAACCAGGTCGGGCCGCGCTCGGCGATCGCGTTCTCGGTCTCCTTCAGCTTCGCGTGCGCGAGCTTGGCGACGACGCGGTCCCACACCGCGTAGACGTAGCCGTTCGCCGGGTCAGCGGTGATCGACTCCTTGTCGTTGAGCACCCTGCCCCCGTGGTCCTCCCTGAGGAGTTTCGGGGGCGACCACGTCGCGCCGACGTCGTCGGAGTGGCTGACCAGGATCCCGGAGTTCAGGCCAAGGCCGACGGAGGGTCTGCTCACGCTCAGCGCGATCTGGTGCAGGCGGCTGCCGGTGCCCCACGAGACCCACGGGTCGCTGGCGCGATCGAACTCGCGACCTGGGCCCTGCGCGGCGACGTCGCCGTAGCGAGCGAACAGTGAGCAGCGGCTGAAGTCCGCGAATGTCGCACCGGTCCAACTCGCGCCGCCATCGATCGACGTGCTCGCCGCCAGGCCGTGCGCGCCGCCGTCGCTCCAGCGGTCCTGCTGCCAGGCGCCGGCGATGTGATCAGGATCGGCCCGGTCGACCGCGACCCACGGCTCGACCTCGGCGTTCTCGTACACCCTCCCCGTCGGGTCGTGCCCAGGCCCCGCACACCCGATCGCAAACGGCGACGCCCCGGTCACCTGCACCAGCGGCGAGACCGCGGCCGCCGCAGGCGACGCCGCCACTCCGCACGCCGCCGAGGCCGCAAGACCGCGCAACCAACGCATGGATCCGTCGTACCCGTCGCACGTTGCCCTGAACACCGCCCAGTCGGCGCTGCCCAACGGCCCCCGCCGGGCCGGCACGACACCGTCTAGCGCGGCCCGCGGGACGCACGCCACACGAGGGCGGACGCCGAGCCCATGAGGGCGATCCCACCGGCAAGAACGAGGTAGAGGCCCCACGCGGCGCCGAGGTAGCGATACTGCTGCCCGAAGACCGTCACGGCCCCGCCCGCGTTGATCTTGGCCAAGCTCGTGATCGCCTGCATCGCGCCGAACGCACCGGCGACGCCGGCCACGATCAGCGCAAGACGCGCCCGGCGCACCTGGTAGACGGCGAGCATGGCGAGACCCACCACTCCGAGCATCACGGCACGCCACCCGTGCATGCTGGTGCCACTCAGCGACAGGTATCCCCACGCCGTCGCCCACGGACCGATGCCGCCGACGATCAGGCCAAGCGATGCCAGCGACGCCAACCAGAAGCTCGCCGGCTGCCCGGCGAACGCCGCAGCGATCTCCAGGCGCGGCCGCGGCGCTGCTGAATCGCGGTCTGTCGAGTGCCGTTGCTCTGACATCGTCTCAACTCCTCTAAGCGTTTTGGTCGATTCCGAGGCTAAGGCGGGCTCGCGCGGCGATGGCATGGCCGAAGGTCCGGAGCGATCCGGTCGGAGGTCGTTCCACCGTGACGATCGTCTCGGCGAGCTGCATCGACGGCGCCTCAGACCAGCCGGCGGAGCAGGCTGCCGACGCCCGTGAGCAGGCCCTTGAGCAAGCCGACGACGCCGACCAGCAGGCCGGCCACGAGGGCTCCTAGACCGCGGAGCACGCCCATGGCGCTAGAGCCCGTGCCCCTTGACGCGGCCCTTGGCCGACCGGCCCGCGCCCCTGACCCGGGCAGCCTTGCCCTTCACACGGGTCGAGCGGTTCCCGGTCAGCTTGCCGAAGGCGTCGAGCACGCGCCCGGCGATCTTGTCGATGCCGCCTCTGATCTTGTCCTGTCGCGCCGATCTCATTGTCGGAAGTCCTCACTCACGGTTGTCCAGGGATTCCTTGCAGAATGTCGGGGACGGTCGTCCCCGACGGCTGCCCCGGCGAACTGTCTTGTGCTGTCCGCTGGACCACCACGACTGCGCCGCCCGGGACGACACGCAGCGGCCGGACAACGGTGCGCGCCGGGCTGGACCAAGGTCCAGTTGAGAAGCGGTCCGGCGTCTCCACACTGGAAGGCTGTGCTCGACCACGGACAAAGCCGACACAGCCAGATGGACCACGCTCGACGACCGACGCAGCCATCCGGCGGCGCAGCGCGAGCGCGGCGCGCACCCGGTGGAATGGACGTCACATGATCGGGGCGATCATCCTCGGCATCGTCGCCGGCTTCGTCGGTCGCCTCCTGATGCCCGGCAGGGACCCGATGGGCTTCCTCGCCACCGTGCTGCTCGGCCTCGGAGGCGCCGTCGTCGGCTGGCTCGTCTTCACCGACCTGCTCGGAATCGGCGACACGGCCATGTTCGACTTGGGTGGCCTTGTCGGGGCGATCATCGGCGTGATGATCCTGCTCGGCGCCTTCCGCCTCTTCGCCGCGCATGGCAAGCACGCCAAGCACACCAGGCACGCCTAACTCCAGCAACCCTGGCCATGGGACAGATCCATGGCCGCCAACGACCATAGGAGGTTTCTATGTTCACTTCCATCCGATCGTCGCAGAGGCCCGCGACGCCGATCACCCGCGTGACCGCCGCGCTGCCGGCCCTGCCTCACGCCCTGCCTCACCCTCACCGGAAGCGGCGCAGTCATGTGGGCGCCACCGCGATCGTGAGCGCGGTCGCCGCACTGGCGGCGGTACTGGTCGCCACCGCCGCGGTCTTTCACGACAAGCTGGCGTCGATCGTGAGCCGTGGTGATGCGGGCGAGGACCAGGCTCCCGACGCGGGGGAGGAGTGAGCGGCGATGGCTATCTCCACTACGAACGGCGGACCCTCCGGGGGCGCGCTCACCGAGGTCCTGGAGCTGATCCTCGACCGCGGCGTGGTCATCGACGTCTTCGTGCGCGTCTCGTTGGTCGGGATCGAGATCCTGACGATCGATGCCCGCATCGTCGTCGCGAGCGTGGACACCTACCTGCGCTACGCCGAGGCGGTCGGCCGCCTCAACCTGGACGGCCGCAAGCTGGGCGCCCAAGACCTGCTTGCGGGCAACAAGACCGAGAAGGCGATCGAGGCCGCCAAGGAGCAGCTCGGCGAGCTGCTCGGCAACCTTGGCCAGCCGGCCCAACAGTCCAGCCCCGTGCTGCAGGAGGAGGAGAAATGACCGGACACCCCGAGATGACCGCGGCCGCTTCGGCGACGCCGCAGGCCACGAGCCTCTACGTCTACGGCGTCATCCCCGCGGCCGACGCGGGCGGCTGGCCGGGCGCGGACGGGATCGACGGCCCCTCCGCGACCGTCCGGACGGTCGTAGCGGGCGAGCTGGCGGCGCTGGTCAGCGCTCTGCCGCCCGACCGCATCCCCGGCCGGCGGGACGACCTGGAGGCGCACCGGCGCGTGCTGTCGCTCGCGAACGAGCGCGGCACGACGATCCCGATGCGGTTCGGCATCGTGATCGACAGCGAGGACCTCGTGCGCGAGGAGCTGCTCGCCCGGCACGCGCCCGAGTTCACCGATCTGCTGGCGAAGCTCGACGGCCACGTGCAGATGAGCGTGCGCGCCTTCTACGCCGAGGACGCGTTGCTGAACGGAGTCGTGCAGTCAGATCCCGAGATCGCGCGGCGCACCGCCGCGATCGAGGGACTCTCAGAGCTGGAGAGCCGGCAGGAGCGGATCGAGCTCGGCGAGCTGGTCGCCACGGCGGTGGACGCGCGCCGCGCGCAGGACGAGCAGTTGCTGCTGGACCAGCTGTCGCCGCTCGCGACCGAGGTCCGTGTCGACCCGCCCGGCAGCGAGCGCGTCGCGCTCAACGCCCAGCTGCTCGTCCGCCGCGACCGCCGCACGGCGCTGGACGATGCCGTGGCCGTGCTCGGCGCCGCCCTCCACGGCCACCTCGCCCTGCGCTACATCGGGCCGCTGCCGCCCTACTCGTTCGCCGAGCTCTCGCTCGAAGCCGGCGGTGAGTGATGGGTGTGGTCTCCACGCTGCTGCTGTTGCCGGTCGCGCCGGTCAAGGGCGTCGGCTGGGTCGCCAATGTGCTCCTCGAGGAGGCCGAGCGCGAGCGCGAGGCCCGGGAGTCCCCGGAGCGGGCGCTCGCCGACCTCGAGGCCGCGCGGGCGAACGGCGAGATCAGCGAGGAGGACGCCGAAGCGCTGGAGACCCAGCTGATCGAGCGGATGCTCGCGCGGCACGGGCTTCAGGGAGAGGCGTGATGTGCGCCCTTTCGAGCTCGCCCAACAGGCCAGGGAACAGGTGGCCGAGATGACGGGCCTGCAGTCCGGCACGGTGACCGGCCTCGATCGCGGCGGCGACGACCGCTGGGTCGTGACGGTCGAGGTGGTGGAGCTCGAGCGCATCCCGAACACGATGGACGTGATGGGCACCTTCGAGGTCACGCTGTCGGAGGACGGCGAGCTGGTCGGTCTCCGCCGCCGAGGCCGTCGCCGCCGGTCCCAGACCGACCAGGGAACGGGCTAGTCATGTCCGTCGACTACCGGAACGCCGGCGGCCTGCCGGGGCGCCCGCCGTCCCAGGGGGACAGCCTGGCCGACATCCTCGAGCGCGTGCTGGACAAGGGGATCGTCATTGCCGGCGACATCCAGATCAACCTGCTCGACATCGAGCTGCTGACGATCAAGCTGCGGCTGATCGTCGCCTCGGTCGACAAGGCGAAGGAGATGGGGATCGACTGGTGGGAGAGTGATCCCGCGCTGAACGCCGCGTCGAGCCGGCTCGCCCTGGAAAACCGCAACCTGCGTGAGCGGCTGGACCGCCTTGAGCGCGGGCTCGCCCCGCCCGCTGCCGGCGCGGAGCACCCGCCGGAAAGCCCCGCCGACCCCCCGCGAGAAGAGAAGGATGCCTGAGCGCCCGGCAGCGAACGACGGCCTGCTCGCCCTCTGGGTCTACGGCGTGCTGGGCGGCGACGCAGGCGATCCGACGCCGCGCCGCGGCGTCGATCCCGCCTACGACATCGGGCTCATCCGCTACGCCGGGCTGGCCGCCGTCGCGAGCCCTGTGCCGCTGGCGCAGTTCGGCGAACGCGGCCTGAGCGAGTCGCTCGAGGACTTGGACCGGCTCGAGGCGCTCGCGCGCGCGCACGAGCAGGTGCTCGACGACGCACTGAGCGCCGGCGCCGTCGTGCCGTTCCGGATGTGCACGATCTACGAGCGAGAGGAGCGCGTGCTCGAGATGCTCGCGCGCGAGCGCGCGCCGTTGACCGCCGCGCTGCGGCGCCTGCGCGGGATGGCGGAGTGGGGCGTCAAGGCCTATGTGGCCGGGCGCGAAGCGAATCAGGCGGCGACCGACGCGCCGGCATCGGGGACCGACTACCTGTCCCGCAAGCGCGCCGGCCGCGACGCGGCGGAGGCCGCCCGGCGGGCGCTGGAGGTCACCGTCCAGGAGGTGCACGTGCGCCTGCATGAGCAGGCGGCGGACACGGTGTTGAGCGCGCCGCAGGACCGCGGGCTGTCCGGCCACGACGGCCAGATGGTGCTCAACGCGGCCTACCTCGTCGCCGACGCCGACGCCGGGGAGTTCGGCTCGCTGGTGGCGGAGCTCGCCCGCCGCCACCGCCCGGACGGGCTGGAGCTGGAACTGACCGGGCCTTGGCCTGCCTATCACTTCAGCGAGGCGGCGGCGCGATGAGCCCGCGGGATCAGCTGTCGCCGCAGCGGGACGTGGCGCTGGTAGACCTCTTGGACCGGCTGCTCGCCGGCGGTGTCGTGCTCGGCGGCGACATCACGCTCTCGATCGCCGACGTGGACCTCGTCTACCTCCAGCTGCGGGTGCTGCTCGGGTCCGTGCCGAGCCTGGACGAGCTGGGCCTGGCGCTGCCGCGCGCGACTAAGGAGCCGCCGGCTTGATCTGGGTCTACGCCGTATGCAAGCGACCGGGCCTGCCGCTGCCGCTGCCTCGCGTCCGCGGCCTGGCGCAGGCGCCGCTGGGCATGACCGCCGACGGCCCGCTGGTCGCCGTGCTCAGCCGGCACGCGCAGGCACCGGACGAGCCGGCGCTGGACGCGCTTTGGGCGCACGAGCGCGTCGTGGAGTCGCTGATGGCCGAGCGGGCCGTGCTTCCGATGCGCTTCGGGACGACACTGCCGTCTGCGGACGACGTGCGGCAAGTGCTCGCCGGGCGCCGGGACGTGCTGCTCGAGGCGCTCGACCGCGTCCGCGGGCGGGTCGAGCTCGCCCTGCGCGCCATGCAGCCGGCGGCCTGCGCTGCGTCCGCCCCTCCGCCCGCCGCCGCCAGCGGTAGCGAGTACCTCCGCGCGAGACTCGCCGGCTCGCGCACGCTCGCGGCGCTGCATGAGCCGCTTGCCGCACTTGCCGTCGCCGCGCGGTGCCGGCCGGGGCGAGCACCTGGCGAACTGCTGCGCACCGCCTACCTGGTCGACGAGCCGGCGGTGGCCCACTTCCGCAGCGTCGTGGAGCGGCTGCAGCGTGAGCACCCGGAGGCGGCGCTGCTGTGCACCGGCCCCTGGCCGGCCTACTCGTTCGTGGAGGCAGTGACCGGATGAACGACCGGCCCGCCGACAAGCTGCTGGCGACGCCGGCCGACTTGGACCCGTTCGCACGCGACCTCTCCGGGCTCGAGGACGCCGTCTCGCGCCGTATCGATGCGGATCCCGACAACGTCGAGCGCGGCCTGGCCCAGCTCGTGCTCACGATCGTCGAGCTGCTGCGCCAGGTGATGGAGCGCCAGGCGCTGCGTCGTGTCGAGGCCGGCGGCCTGGACGAGGAGACGATCGAGCGCCTCGGCCGCACGCTGATGGCGCTCGAGGAGCGCATGGAGGAGCTCAAGCAGACCTTCGGCCTGCGCGACGAGGACCTCAACCTGGACCTCGGCCCGCTGGGCCGGCTGCTGTAGTCACCGCACGGTCCGCACGATCGGCGCAGACCGGTAGCGTGCCCGGGCGACGCATGAGCCTGGTCGACGCCCTTCCCACCGAGCCCAGCGCCGACTCCCTGTACGACGCCTTTACGGCCTGGACGGCGCAGCAGGGCGTGAACCTCTACCCGCACCAAGAGGAGGCGGTGATCGAGCTGTTCGACGCCCACAACGTCGTGCTTGCCACGCCCACCGGCTCCGGGAAGTCGCTGGTGGCGGTCGCCGCGCACTTCGCGGCCCTGGCCGATCACCGCGCCACGTTCTACACGGCGCCGATCAAGGCGCTCGTCTCTGAGAAGTTCTTCGCCCTCTGCGCGATCTTCGGGGCCGAGAACGTGGGCATGCTGACCGGTGACGCGTCCGTCAACGCCGATGCGCCGATCGTCTGCTGCACGGCGGAGGTCCTGGCGAACATCGCGCTGCGGGAAGGCGCCGGGGCGAAGGTCGGCCAGGTCGTGATGGACGAGTTCCATTACTACGCCGACGGCCAGCGCGGCTGGGCGTGGCAGGTGCCGCTGCTCTGCCTGCCGCGGGCGCAGTTCCTGCTGATGTCCGCGACCCTCGGCGACGTCACCGAGATCGCCACCGACCTGACGCGACGGACGGGCCGCGAGACGGTGCTGATCGACGACGCCGAGCGGCCGGTGCCGCTCACCTACTCGTGGTCGGTGGAGCCGCTGCACGAGCTGCTGGAGGAGCTGGTTGCGGCCGATCAGGCGCCGATCTACGTCGTGCACTTCACGCAGGCCTCCGCGATGGAGCGCGCGCAGTCGTTGCTGTCGGCGAAGCTCTGCACGCGGGCGGAGCGGGACGCGATCGCCGACGTGATCGGCGCCTTCCGCTTCACCGCCGGGTTCGGCCGCACCCTGTCCAAGCTGGTCCGGGGCGGCGTCGGCGTCCACCACGCCGGGATGCTGCCGCGCTACCGGCGGCTGATCGAGCAGCTCGCGCAGTCGGGCCTGCTGAAGGTCATCTGCGGCACCGACACGCTCGGCGTCGGCATCAACGTGCCGATCCGGACCGTGGTCTTCACGGGCTTGGCGAAGTACGACGGCGCCCGCCACCGGTTGCTGAAGGTGCGCGAGTTCCATCAGATCGCCGGGCGCGCCGGACGGGCGGGCTTTGACACCTCCGGGTACGTGGTGGTGCAGGCGCCTGAGCACGTCATCGAGCGGACGCGCGCGCTGGCCAAAGCCGGCGACGACCCGAAGAAGCGCCGCAAGGTCCAGGGCAAGAAGCCGCAGGACGGTGCGGTGAGCTGGACCGAGGAGACGTTCGAGCGCCTGAAGGGGGCGGCCCCCGAGGCCCTCGTGTCGCGGATGCGGGTCGACCACGCGATGATCCTCAACGTCGTCAACCAGCCGGCAGACCCGGTGATGACGATGCGGGCGCTGATGGAGGACAACCACGAGGACGAGCGCGGGCAGCGGCGCCTTTCCGAGCAGGCGCAAGCACTTGGGGGCGAGCTCGTCGACGCCGGCGTGCTGGAGTGGCTGCCCGAGCCCGACCGGGACGGCCGCACGCTCCGGCTGGCCCACGCGCTGCAGGAGGACTTCGCACTCAACCAGCCGCTGGCGTCGTTCGCCCTCGTCGCGTTCGAGCTGATCGACCCGGAGTCTGAGAGGTATGCGCTCGACGTGCTCTCGGTCGTCGAGGCGATCCTGGACGACCCTTTCCCCGTCCTGATGGCGCAGGCCCACAAGGAGCGCGGCGAGGCCGTCGCAGAGATGAAGGCCCAGGGGATCGACTACGACGAGCGCATGGAGCTGCTCGAGCAGGTCACCTACCCGAAGCCGCTGGCGGAGCCGCTCCAGCACGCGCTGCGCGTGTACCGCGAAAGTCACCCGTGGGTGCGCGAGTCGGACCTCTCTCCGAAGTCGGTCGTGCGCGACATGTACGAGTGGGGGCGCACCTTCACCGAGTTCGTCGCGTTCTACGGACTGGCCCGCTCGGAAGGCCTCGTGCTGCGCTATCTGAGCAACGCGTATCGAGCGCTCCGCCAGACGGTGCCGGAGCGGGTCAAGACCGACGAGCTTGACGAGCTCATCGAATGGCTCGGCGAGACGGTCCGCCAGACCGACTCGAGCCTGCTGGACGAGTGGGAAGCGCTGACCGACCCGGAATCCGTCGCCCGCGCCGCGGCCGCGATCGCGGCCGGTGAGGACCTGCGACCGCCCCGGCCGATCACCGCCAACGAGCGGACCTTCACCGTGATGGTCCGCAACGCGATGTTCCAGAAGGTCCAGCTGGCGTCCCGGGACCGCTACGAGGGGCTCGCGCAGCTCGAGGCCGCCGCCGCCGCGCTCACCGACCCGCCGGGAAAAGTCACGATGGGCGCAGTCGCGTGGGAGGCCGCGCTCGGCGCCTACTGGGAGGAGTACGAGTCGATGGGCGCCGGACCGGAGGCGCGGTCGCCGGAGCTGCTGATGATCGACCGGGCGCCCGCGGGCAGCGGCCCCCGCAGCTGGACGGTCCGCCAGATCATCGACGACCCCGAAGACCACCGCGACTTCGCGATCGTGGTGACGGTCGACCTCGATGCCTCAGACGCGGTCGGCGAGCCGGTGATCCGCACCGAATCGTTCGGATCGGCCGGCGCCACGCCATGAACAGGCGCAAGGTCGGTCAGGTCATCCCTCCCCGAACGCGTCCTGCTCCCCCCGCGGATCCGGGTTCTTCGGCGTGACCACCATCGCGCTGCCGCCACCGCCCCGCCATGACTCGGTCGCGGTCTGCAGCCGACCGCCGGGGAGGAACGACAGCGCGGCGACGATGCCGATGTAGTCCGCCGAGCCGAACGTCTCGCCCTTGGCCTTCAGCGCGTCGCCGTACCGGGCGATGAAGCCGGGCTCGGCGTCGGTAACGGCGCCGTTGCGCTGGCTGGCTCGGGGCGCCTCGATCGCGGCCGGCAGGCTCATGCCGAAGTCGATCTGGTTGATCAGGCTCTGCAGGACCGTTGTGATGATCGTCGAGCCCCCCGGCGATCCGATCGCTTCGATCGGCCGGCCGTCGCGCAGGACGATGGTCGGGCTCATCGAGCTGCGCGGCCGCTTGCCCGGTGCCACGGAGTTGGCGGTGCCGGTCGGGAAGTTGAAGTCGGTGAGCTCGTTGTTGAGGAGGAAGCCGCGGCCGGGGAGGGTGATCCCGGAGCCCGCGATCTGCTCGATCGTGTTCGTGTAGCTGACGACGTTGCCGTCGCGGTCGGCGACGACCAAGTGGTTCGTGTGCTGCTCGCGATCGGTGCTCATCCGCGCGTACGCCCGCTTCCTGGTGGCGCTCGTGCCGTCGAACGGCGACGGGTCGCCGGGCGCCACCGGCGTCGGCAGCGCGGTCTCGGCGATGAGCGCCGCGCGCTGCTTGGCGTACGCCTTGGACAGCAGCCCGTGGACCGGCACCTTGACGTACGCGGTGTCGCCGACGTACTTGCCGCGGTCGGCGAACGCCAGCTTGCTGGCTTCGAGATAGCGGTACAGCGCCTCGACGCGATCGCCGGACAGGTTGAAGTTCTCGAGAATGTTCATGGCCTCGCCGACCGTCGTGCCGCCACTGGAAGACGGTGCCATCCCGTACAGGTCATATCCGCGGTGGGACCACGTCGCCGGATCGCGCAGCGGCGCGCTGTAGTCGCGCAGGTCCTTGGCGGTCATCGTGCCGCCCGCGACGGGGGGCGTCCCGGGCGAGGTCGCCGGGTTGCGCACCGCAGCGGAGAGCTCGTCGGCGAGCGGGCCGGTGTAAAACCAGCGCCAGCCGTGACGGCCGAGCTGCGCGTACGTCGCGGCCAGGTGGGGGTTGCGTAGGACGTGGCCGACTGCGGGGACCTTGCCCCCGGGCAGGTAGTACCGGGCGCTGGCTGGGAACCTCGCGAGCTTGGCCTGGTTCTTGGAGATCGCGTCGACGAGCGCCTGATCCAGCTCGAACCCCTGCCGTGCGACGAGCTCGGCGGGCCTGAGCACCGCTCGCAGCGAGCGGCTGCCGAAGCGGTCCAGCGCGACGCCCCAGGTAGCGACGTTGCCGGGCACGCCGACGCTCTCGCCGCTCTCGACGGCCTGCTCAAAGTCGACCGGCTTGCCGTCGGGCCCGAGGAACATGTCCGGGCGCGCACCCGCCGGCGCCTTCTCGCGCCCGTCGATCGTGAAGACCTTGTGGTCGCGGGCGCGGTAGTACACGAAGTACCCGCCACCGCCAGGTCCGGCCACGAACGGCTCGCTGACGCCGAGCGTCGCTGCGGCGGCCACCGCCGCGTCCACCGCGTTGCCGCCCCGCCGCAGCACGTCAACGGCCGACGCGGTCGCATAGGGGCTCATCGTCGCCGCGCCGCCCCCGGTCCCATAGGCGACGGGTTGCTGGGGGAGGGCCTGTGGGCCCCTCACCGCCCCGTGCGCAGCCGCCCCGCCTCCGGTCACCACGCCGACGGCAACCGCACCCACGGTCAATACCCTGCGAAACATTGCTGGACCTCCGTCGCCCGTCTGACTGCGAGTTACATACCCGGCTTGGGCTCTATACCCGATTCGCGCTCAGCGACTCCTGAACCCGCCGCGGACGATGTGTGCCGCCCACGTTTCTGGGCAGAACATCGCGCATGATCGCGCCGCCCTCGGGCCGTCGATGAGCACGACCGCGCGCGTCATGAGCGGGACACGCCACACGTACGACTGGATCTCCGGGATCTACCTGTGGGTTGCCGCCGGGGTGTTCGTCCTCGTGGTCCTGAGCATCGCCGGCGCGCTACTGACCCGCCGTGACCTGTCCCCGCGCGTCAGCCGGCTCGTCCCCGTCGCCGGCCCGGTGTTGCTTGCGGTCATCGCCGCCGCGCTCGTCGTGGTCACGTTCCATGCGGAGTCTGAGGAGGACGCGCGTTCGGCGGCCCCGGCATTGATCGTCCGCGTGACGGCGTCCCAGTGGGCGTGGGAGTTCGACTACGGCGGCGGGGTGCACAGCCGCCCCAGTCACGACCCGCTCGTGCCGACGGCGCTGATGATCCCGGCGAGCCGGCCCGTGCGCTTCGTCGGTAGCTCCGTGGATGTCGTGCATGACTTCTGGGTCCCGGACGTGCGCTTCCAGCGGCAGCTGTTTCCGAAGCGCACGACGACCTGGCAGCTCGTGTTCCCGCATCCGGGCGAGTACCAGGGACTGTGCGCGATGTTCTGCGGGCTCTTTCACCAGAACATGCGCTTCAGCGTGCACGCGATGACGCCGGCGCGGTTCGCCGCGTGGCTGCGCTCGCAGAGACCGAGCGCATGACCGAGCTTGCGACAGGCGCACACGCCGACGCGAGCGAGCTCTCGCTGCTCCTGACGCCGACCGACCACAAGGCGATCGCCCGCGGCATCGGCCGCGTGGCGACGGTCTTCTTCCTGATGTCCGGCGTCCTGGCGCTGCTGATGCGCGCCGAACTCGCCGAGCCGGGCATGCAGGTCGTCTCCACGAGCGCCTACTCACGACTGTTCACGATGCACGGGTCGGGGATGATCTACCTCGTCGTCACCCCGGTCGCCCTGGCGGTCGGCGTGTACCTGGTGCCGCTGCAGGTGGGCGCGCGGCGGATCGCGGGCCCGGGCGCGGCGCTGGCCGGAGCGTGGCTCTACGGGATCGGCGGCGCGGTGATGTTCTCGGGCTTCTTCACCGCCGAAGGGCCGGGTCGCGCCACCTGGATCGGGATCGATCCGCTGTCGAGCACGACCGGGACCCCGGGGGCAGGGATGGACCTGTGGATCCTCGGCGTGGCGGTCGCGACGCTCGGCCAGCTCGTCCTCGCGGCGTGCGTCCTGGCCACCGCGCTGCGGCTGCGCACCGACGGCATGACGCTGTTGCGGATGCCGCCGCTGACGTGGACGCTTGTCGTCACCTGCCTGATGGCGGTCTTCGCGTTCCCGGTCCTGATCGTGACGATGCTGCTGCTGTGGCTCGACCGCCACGGCGTGTCGATCTTCATCGGGGGCGACGGCGCGATCGCCTACCAGCACCTGTTCTGGTTCTACGGGCATCCCGTCGTCTACGTGATGTTCTTCCCGTTCGTCGGGGCGGTCGCTGAGGTTGTGAGCACTGCCAGTGGACGGCCGCTGCGGGCCTATCCGCTGTTCGTCGGCAGCCTGCTGCTCTTCACCGCGCTGTCAATGAGCGTGTGGGCGCACCACATGTTCACCACCGGCGCAGTGACCAATCGCTACTTCGCGCTGACGTCGACCGCCCTCGTGATCCCTGCTGGGATCGAGTACATCGAGCTCATCGGCGCGCTCTGGTCGCGGACGCTGCGGATGAGCCTCGCCGTGTGGTTCGCGGTCGCGTTCCTGGTGCAGTTCCTGATCGGCGGGCTGAGCGGCATCTGGGTTGCGTCGCCGGCGATCGACGCGCACGCGAACAACTCGTATGTGGTGGTGGCCCACTTCCATTACGCGCTCTTCGCCGGCAGCATGTTCGGGCTCTTCGCCGGGCTGTACCACTGGTGGCCGAAGGTGACCGGCCGGCTGCTCGGGCGGCGGTTCGGCGTCGTCCACCTGGTGCTGGGCGTCGTGGGGACGAACCTGACGTTCATGCCGATGTTCCTCGCGGGTGAGCGTGGCATGACCCGGCGCGTGGGCAACTACCCGGGCAGCGGACTGTCGACGCTGAACCTGCTCTCGTCGATCGGCTCGGGCGTGATCGCCCTCTCGATGCTGGCACTGGCACTGAACCTGTGGCGCTCGGCGCGCGCCGGCCGGCCCGCGGACGCGGATCCGTGGGGCGGGCTCACGCTCGAGTGGGCGACGACGTCGCCGCCGCCCGCCGGGAACTTCGACGGCCCCGTGCCGGCGGTCCGCTCGGCGGCGCCGCTGGCGACCGCTGCAGGGAGCTCGGCATGAGTGGCCCGCACGTACCGGTCGTCTGGGGTGGGCTGCTGGTCGCAATCGCCGCCGTCCAGCTGACGTTCGGGATGCACGGGACGGCGCTGGCGCTGCTCGGCGGGGCCGGGATAACGGCGGTCCTGGTCGGCGCGGCGTGGGGGGCCCGCGCGCGGCTGACGGCTCCGGTCACCACCACGGCCGCGTCCGCCGCCACCTCCCCCGGAGCCGCCACGGCGGCTGCGGGCGTCGGCGCGATGGCGCTGGGCAGCGCCATCGGCGCGTGGCTGTCGATCACCGGCGGCGCACTCCTCCTTATCGGGGTCGTGCAGGTCGTCCGCCAGGGGCGGCGATGAGGCCGGCGCTGCTGTTCGCCGGGATCGCGGCGCTCGCCGGCGCAGCGGCACTGCCGGGCGATGGCCTGGCCTGGCACATGGCCGAGCATCTGATGATCGGCGTGGTGGCCCCGATCCTGATCGCCGCCGGGGCGCCCGTCCGTACCGCGCTGGCGTACATCGATCCCCGAGCCGGGCGCCGCCTCGCGCGCCTGTTGCATCACCCGGTGATGCGCACCGCAGTGCGCCCCGCAATGGCGTTCCCGGCGTCGATCACGGTGCTGCTCGGCGTCCACCTCACGCCGGCCTTCTCGGCCGCCCTGCACCATCCGCTGCTGCACGCGCTCGAGCACGGCGCGCTCTTCTGGACCGGGCTGGCGGCGTGGACCGGGCTGCTCGGGATCGACCCGGTCGGCCGGCCGTGCGGCGCGATCGCCCGCCTTGCGTGGCTCACCGCGTCGATGGGCGCGATGGCCGCCGTCGGCGCGACCTACCTGGCTAGCACCCACGTGCTGTTCCCGCACGGCACACGATCGCTCGCGGACCAGCAGTTCGCCGGCACGGTGATGTGGCTGGCCGCGATGGCGATCCTCGTCCCGGCCGGACTCGCGGCGGTGGTCCACGCACTGTGGCGCGAGGAACGGCGCCAGCGCCGGCGTGAGCAGGCGGGGGCCCGATGAGGCGGCGCGTGCTCATCGTGCTCGCGCTGATCCTGGCCGGGGCGGGCACGGCGTCCCTTGCTCGGGCGGCGGGCGGTGGCGGCGCGGTGCCGGAAGGCGCAACGGCCCCCGCGACGACGGCACGCGGGGACGCCGCCGCCGGCCGGCAGCTGTTCCTGTCCACCTGTGCGTCCTGCCATGGCACAGACGCCCGCGGTGTGTCGGAGCGCGGGCCGTCGCTGATCGGCGCCGGCGCCCTGGCGGCGGACTTCGAGCTGCGGACTGGGCGGATGCCGCTCGCGGACCCGGGCGATGAGCCGCTGCGCAACGAGCCGCGCTTCAACGACCGCCAGATCCGCGCGCTGGTCGCGTACGTCGCGACCCTCGGTGGACCGCCCATCCCGACCGTCGCCCAGAACGGCTCGGTCGCCCGCGGCCGCGAACGCTTTGCCGACTCGTGCGCGGGCTGCCATCAGATCATGGGCCGGGGCGGGATCGCGACCGGGGCCGTCGCCCCGTCGCTGCAGGACGCCACAAGCGTGCAGGTGGCGGAGGCGATCCGCCTAGGGCCCTACCTGATGCCGCGCTTCGGGCCGCGCCAGCTCGACGGGGCCGCCGTGGCCGACATCGCGGCGTACGTCGCGTACACCCATCGGCCCGAGAATCCCGGCGGCTGGGCGATCGGCAACCTCGGTCCCGTACCCGAGGGTTTGATCTGCTGGGGCCTGGCCATCACGCTGCTGCTCGGCGTCGCCCGCGGACTCGGAGAACGCGCGACGTGAAGCTCGTCAGCCGCCTGCTCGCGCTCATCATCGCCTGGCGCGCCGCCCGGCGTGCCCTGACGGACGGCCCGGCGCCGGTGGCGG
>JAOPZJ010000205.1 GCA_025964155.1 Solirubrobacterales bacterium | reverse complement strand
GCGGTGGCCTCGCCCAGGCCGCTCGAGGCTCCGGTGACGACGGCGACGATGGGAGTGCTCATGACGGGAGGATCTCCGATTGGTCAGATGGCGCGGTGGAAGGCTCCCGAGAGGGTACCCCGCGGGCACATCCGGGCTGTGCGGCGGCCGCGCCGCGAAGTCGCGAATAGGTCCATGGGTGCCCTAGGAAACCCCGGGTATCAAGTGCTAGCGTCTCATTCGTTCATCGTCGATGCGGGGCTTTGAGTGGCTGCCGCGCCGGCGCCAGCAGATTCGGAGGATTGGCTACATGCCCACCGGCACCGTAAAGTGGTTCAGCGACGACAAGGGCTTCGGTTTCATCACGCCCGACGAAGGCAGCCGTGACCTGTTCGTCCATCACTCGGGCATCATCTCGGACGGTTACCGCTCACTGGCAGAGGGAGCTCGCGTCTCGTACGAGGAGGAGCAGGGCGACAAGGGCCCCAAGGCCGTCAGCGTCACGAAGCTGTAGCCGCGTCCTTGCCGGCGCTGCCGTGCCGCGCCGGCGCTACCGGCTGTAGTCCCGGACGACGAGCTCGGCCGGCTTGCCGGCGGGGCGGTAGCTTCCCGCGCCGCCGTCCGCCTCGCCGACGCGCGTGTCCGTCGCCCAGTCCCACCAGTACACCCCTGCGATGAACGGCAGGTCGCGCAGGACGCGGTAGGCGGCCTCGTAGGCTCGCGCCTGCTCGGTGGCGTCGACGGGCTCGGACGTGTCCTGCGTGGCCGGTGCGGACGCCGCGCCGCGCCGCGACGGATAGCCGATCTCGGTCAGCAGGATCGGCTTACCGGTTTGAAGGGCGGCGTCGCGCAGCTCCTGGACCACCGGCGCCCACGCCGTCACGAGTGCCCGCACGGTCGGCGTGACCTCGGGGGTCGGCAGCGGGTGATAGCTGTCGATCCCGACGTAGTCCAGGAGGTGCCAGAACGGCACGGACTTGTAGCCCGGGTCCCAGTTGGCCGCGTACGTGAGCTTGCCCTTGTAGACGCGGCGGACCGCGGCGATGAGGGGTGGCCAGCGCTCGCGGTCGCCCTGCACGCCCGTCAGCTCATCCCCGATGACGAACAGCGGCGCCCCGACCCGCTGGGCGATCGCGGCGTAGCGCAGCAGCATCGCCGCGTACGCCGCGAACCACGTGTCGTAGTCGTCAGGGCGGATCTCGCCGCGGAACGTGCCATCCAGCACGTCGACGTGCGGCTTGATGACGGGGACCATCCCCGCCGCCTTGATGGCGCGCACGCCCGCCAGCAGGCTCGCGTCCGTCGGCGTCTTGTCAGGGTCCGGCCGGATGTCGCTGCTCGTGCTCGTCGGCTGGTACCACGTGGGAACGAGCGCGGCGTGCGTCGTGCCCGTCCTCGCCAGGCGCTGCATCGCGGCCCGCGCGCCGGGGCCGGAGAAGCCCAGGTCGTTGTACGCGGTGACATTGAAGCCCCGCTGGACAGCGGGGGCGAGGAACGTCATGTCCTCTCGGACGATGGTGGCGGGCACGGTCTCGCGCTTCGTCACCACGAGGGCGGCGAGCACGGCCAGCGCGGCCAGCGCGAGCGTGGCGGCGGCGGCGCCAGAGCGCACAGAAGTCATCTCAATGCCCGAGTGCACGAGACATTGAGTTGGCTTCTCTAGTGGTCGGCGACGGTGCCGCCCTCGGGGAGCAGCGTTCGCCCTTCGGCGTCCCAGCGGACCATTCCGCCCGCCATCGACCAAGCGTCGTACCCGGAGGCGCGCAGCGCCTGTGCCGCCATCAGGGACCGCCCGCCCACCCGGCAGACGAAGACGACAGGCTTGTCGTTGTCCAAGGACCCGGCCTGGGCGGACAGCTCGGTGACCGGGATGTGCCGGGTGCCGTCGGCGTAGCCCGCGTCGCGCTCGTACGCCTCGCGGACGTCGATGACCACCGCACTGCCGTCGGCGAGCGCCTGCTGGGTCTGCTCGGGGGTGACCTCGAGACCATCGGAGGCAGGGAAGACGGGCGTCATGGCCCGCACGATAGGGCGTGCGGCGGTCCGGTCCGTGTGTGGTGTGCTACGGCCGGTAGCCGTGTGACCGCTGCGCTCCACCACTCATCAGGTCCTGGCCCACGATGACGTGCGCCTGCGCGGCCCAGTCGCAGAGCAGCGCGCGCGTGTCACGCGGGTCGATGATGTGCTCGACGGAGAACTTCTCCGCCGTGCGGAAGGGGGACATCACGGCCTGCAGGGTCGCCTCGATCTGCGCGCGCAGCGCCACCGGGTCCTCCGCCTCGGCGAGGTCGCGCTTGAAGGCCGCCTCCAAGCCGCCGCTGATCGGTAGCGAGCCCCAGTTGCCGCTCGGCCAGGCGTAACGCAGGTTCAGCCGGGCGCCGTCCCCATGACCTGCCCCGGCGATGCCGTAGCACTTGCGCACGAGCACCGAGCACCACGGCACCTGCGCCTGGCGCACGGCGCACAAGGCACGCGCGCCGCGGCGCATCGTCCCGCTGCGCTCGCCGGCGGTGCCGACGACGAAGCCGGGCTGGTCGACGAGGTTGACGACCGGCAGGTGGAACTGATCGCAAAGGTCCACGAAGCGGGCGAACTTCTCGGCAGCGTCCGCCGTCAGGCCGCCGCCGTAGTGCAACGGGTCCGACGCCAGGACCCCGACGGGGCGCCCGTCCAGGCGCGCGAGGCCCGTGATCGTCGAGCGCCCGTGGCGTGCGCCGATCTCGAAGACGCTGCCGTGGTCGAAGAGCAGCTCGAGGATGCGCCGCATCTTGTACGTCTTGCGCTCGTCGCGGGGGACGATCGACAGCAGCTCATCCTCCCGGCGGTCGGCGCGGTCGGTGGCGGCGACGATCGGGGGCGCCTCGAAGACGCTCGACGGCAGGTAGCTGAGGAAGCGCTGCAGCTGCGCGAAGGCGTCCTCCTCGGACTTGGCGAGGTTGTCCACCGCCCCGGCCCGGGTCTGGGCGCGTGCCCCGCCGAGCTCCTCCTTGTCCGGCGTCTCGTTCATCGCCCAGGCGACGACCGGCGGTCCGGCGACGAAGAGCTGCGCGAGCTTGTCGACGATGACGCTGAAGTGCGAGAGCACGACGCGCGCGGCGCCGAGTCCCGCGCATGGACCGAGCGCGGCCGCGACGACCGGTACGCGGGAGAGGTTGTCCACCGCGAGGTCAAAGCCCGGCAGCGGCGGGACGTAGCTGAAGCCCATCGAGGTCAGCGTCTTCACGCTGCCGCCGCCACCCGTGCCGTCGACGAGCCGCACGAGCGGCTTACGCAGGTCGTGTGCCGCCCGCTCGGCCCACACCATCTTCTGCCAGATCGCGGCGTCGGCCGCGCCACCGCGGACGGTGAAGTCGTCCCCCTGGACGACGACGGGGCGGGACCGGATCGCGCCCTGTCCGACGACCATGTTCGCCGGCTGCAGCGTCTGGAGCTCACCGTCCTCGCCGTAGGTCGCGACGCCGGCCAGCTCCCCGGTCTCCCGCCACGAGCCGTCGTCCAGCAGAGCGTCGATGCGCTCACGGACGGTCCGGCGACCGGTCGCGTGCTGGCGCGCGACGCGCTCCGCGCCACCGAGTTCGTGGACCAGCGCGCGGCGGCGCGCCAGCTCTTCCAGCTCCGGCTCCCAGGTCATGCGGCGCAGCGTACGGGCTCCGAGCCTGGACACGGTGCGTGCAGCACCCGCATGCGGACGACCTGACCGGGGTCCTGACTCACCCGCGCCGGTGGCGCCGACCCGCCCTGGCGCACCGCCGCTACCCCTCCGGATGCGCCCCGTATGACTGCGATGATGGCGCACATGCGCGCGCGCTCCACGGTGCTCCTCACCGTCGTCGTCGCCCTCGCGGTTGCCACGGGCTGCGGATCAGGCGACCGCGGTCGGGGAACATCGTCGACGCCGCCGACCACCGGCGGATCAAGCTCGTCCGCGACGCCGTCCGGGCCGTCCAGCCCGCGGCTGCCCAAGGAGTTGCGCCTGCCCGCCGACGTGCCGACCACGTCCACGGGCACCCCGGCGGACGACGTCAGCGCCCGCGTCATCCGCAAGTGGAGCGGCGCGCTGACAGGTGGCGACGTCACGCGTGCCGCGCGCTTCTTCGCCCTGCCGTCCAACGTCCAGAACGGCACGCCGGTCGTGACGCTGGACACCGCTGAGAAGCGCCTGGTCTTCAACCTCACCTTCCCCTGTGGCGCCAAGCCCACGAAGCTCGAACGGGCGGTGCACGGGTACACGATCGCCGACTTCGTCCTCCTCGAGCGGGTGGGCGGCGAATGCGGCAGCGGCACCGGCGGCACCGCACGCTGCGCCATTCGCGTGCGGGGTGGCCACATCGCCGATTGGTACCGGCTCCCGGCGCGCCGGTCCGCGCCCCCGCCCACCCCGCAAGACCCCGGGAGCGGATTGCCGGGTACGCAGATCTCCTGACCCTCCTGCGCCGCCGGTGAAACCTCTGACGTCGTGCCGCCGTTAACGGGGCATGTGCCGCAGGTCTGCAGCAGCCGTCGCCCTCAGCGTGCTGATCGCCGCAGCCGCCGGCCCGGCGCACGCCGCCTGGACGACGCCCACGACGCTCGGCCCGTCCGGGGCCACGGACCGTGGGGCAACCGAGCCCGGCCCGCGTGCGGCGGTCGGCACCGACGGCTCGGTCCTCGCGACGTGGGTGCGCAGCGCGAGGTCCGAGACGACGGTCGACGCCGCGATCGGTGATGACCGCGGGCACTTCGCGGCGGCCCAGCGCCTGGGGAAGGGCCTGCGGCCCGCCGTGGCCGTCGGGCGGGACGGGGCGGCCCTCGTCGTGTTCGAGGGCACGGGCGGCTTGCGCATCGCCGTGCGGCGCCCGGGGGCGGAGCGCTTCGCGGCGCCGCGGGTGGTCGTCCCGCAGCCGACGAACGGCGCGGAGGACACGTTCCCGCTCGTCGGCGTCCTCCCGGGCGGGGACGCCCTGCTCGTCTACGAGCACGACCTGCGCGTCAAGGGGCGGTACACGACCGGACTGCGGGCGGTGCAGCTCGACCTCGCCACCGGCCGCCGGCAGGGGGCGACGCAGAGGCTGGGGGACCTGAGCCTGCCGCGTGGCGCGACGCTCGAACACGGGCCGGGCGGCGCGTTGTTCCTCCTGACGAGCATCAACCTCCCCACGCCCTACGGCTACACGGCCGGGCCACCGGTGGTGCTGGGGTGGGGCGCGGGCTCGGCGCCGTCCACGCGGTTCTCGCCCACCGCTCCCGGCGGATTCGCGGAGGGCGTGCTCACCGGCGACGGCAGCACCCGCCTGGCCCTGTCCGGGGTGGACGCGGTGCTGCGCGGGGACGCCGGCTCGTCGGGCCGCCCGATCGCGATGAGCCTCCAGGACGACCCGCTGGCCGCGCCTTCACCGTTCGCCGGGCCCCGTATCCCGCTGCCGCGGCGGACGTTCGGAGCCGTCGCCGCGCCCGTGGCCGGCGGGGCCGTCGGGCTGGTGTGGCAGCAGAAGACGCGGCCGGAGGGCTTCAGCCGCGAGGCGCCGGTCATGGCGACGACGATCTCCGCGACCGGCCGGCCCGGCACGACGGTACGGCTCAGCGCGCGCAAAGGCTCAGAACCGCAGATCGCCGCGCTCGAGGGCGGTGCGATCACGGTGTGGGACGACGCGGGACGCCTGGCGGCCGCACGTCGCACGAGCCGCGGCTGGGCGCGGATCGCGCCGCCGCGCGGCGCCGTCGTCCGCTTTCACGACTACGTGACCAACCGCCAGCTCGTGACCGCCGGCACCTCGGCGGTCTTCATCTGGGAGGCAGAGCGCAGCATCCGCCTGAGCGTCCTGCGCGGCTGAGCGCTTCCGTTGTGTCCACACGGCAGGCGGCCGCGCGTGTCGCTCGGCCACAGGGGCCACGCGGTGCCGCCCGAGTACGATCAGGGTCATGGAAACCACCTTCAACGACGTGTACTCGGTCCCCCAGGAGATGCTGGACTTCCGCGACCTCGTGCGCCAGGTCGCGCAGGAGCAGATCGCGCCGCGCGCGGCGGACATCGACCGCACGGGCGAGTACCCGCATGACGTCCGCAAGCTCCTGTCGGAGCAGGACATCCTCGGCCTGCCGTTCGCGACGGAGTACGGCGGCACCGGGACCGGCACGCTGATGCTGCAGATCGCGGTGGAGGAGATCGCGAAGGTCTGCGCCTCCAGCGCCCTCATCCTCATGATCCAGGAGCTCGGCTCGCTGCCGCTGACGCTGTTCGCCTCGGACGAGCTCAAGCAGAAATGGCTGCCGCGTCTGGCGTCCGGCGAGTGTTCGCCGGCGTTCGCGCTGTCAGAGCCCGAGGCGGGCTCGGATCCGGCGTCGATGCGCACGACCGCGGTGCGTGACGGTGACGAGTGGATCATCAACGGCACGAAGAACTGGATCACGAACGCCGGCATCGCCGACTACTACGTCGTGTTCGCCAAGACCGACCGCGAGAACAACCGCAGCACCGCGTTCCTCGTGGAGGCCGACCGGCCGGGCTTCTCGATCGGCAGCTACGAGCACAAGCTCGGCATCAAGGGCTCGCCGACCGGGTCGCCGGTGCTCGAGGACGTCCGTGTCCCGAACGAGAACATCATCGGCGTGGAGGGCAAGGGCCTGTCCGTGGCGCTCGGCACGCTGGAGCGCACGCGCCTGGGTGCGGCCGCCCAGGCCGTCGGCATCGCGCAGGGCGCCACCGACTACGCCAACCAGTACTCGAAGGAGCGCATCGCGTTCGGCGAGCCGATCAACCGCATGCAGGGCATCCAGTTCAAGCTCGCGGACATGGAGACCGGCACCGCCGCCGCCCGCGAGCTGCTCTACAAGGCGTGCGCCATGTGCGACCGTGCCGAGCGCCCCGCCGACCTGCCGAAGTACACGTCGATGGCGAAGCTGTTCGCCTCCGACAACGCGATGAAGGTCACGCTGGAGGCCATCCAGGTCCTCGGCGGCTACGGCTACGTGAACGACTACCCCGTCGAGCGGATGATGCGCGACGCCAAGATCACCCAGATCTACGAAGGCACCAACGAGATCCAGCGCGTCGTCATCGCGCGCGGGATGGCCAGGTAACGGGGACGCACGTGCGCGGATCGGGCACCGGCAAGCAGCAGGTTCTGCGCACCGTCGTCGCTGCGGTACTGGCGCTCAGCCTCGGCCTGAGCGCCATCGTCCTCCTGCAGGGCATGTCGACGAACGGCCCGATCCGCCTGGTCGAGACATTCGCCCTTGTCGTCGTCGTGGCGGCAGCGCTCGGTGGCGGCATGATGGCCGTCGGCCTGCGCCTGGCCGGCTGGACCGAGCCCGAGAGCGAGGAGGAGTTCGAGCGCGTCGTGGAGCGTGCCGAGCGCCTCGCGCGTCAGGGGACGGCCGCCGAGCCGGACGAGAGCGAGTTCATGGACCTGGACCCGTATGACGACGAGGACTTCGAGGAACTCGTCGCCGACGCGCTGGACGAGCTGCCCGACCTCCTCAGGCCGCTCATCGAGAACCACAACGTCGCCGTCGTCATCTCCGACGGCGGTCGCCGTCGCCGCGCCTACGGGCTCTACCACGGAGACGGCGCCACGCGCGACGAGGTCCCGGACCGCATCGTCATCTACCGCGACACGCTGCGCCGCGACTTCGGGCACGACCCGGACCTGCTGCGCGCGCAGGTCACCCAGACCGTCCGGCACGAGCTGGCCCACCACATCGGGTTCGACGAGCTCGGGGTCCGGGACCTGGGGTTGTAGTACGACGCGGGGCGCCAGCGGGAGCTTGCCGACGATCTCCGACGGACGCTCGAGGCTGCCTGACCGATCGGTGGGCACATATCCGTCACCCAGCAGCAGGAACGTGACGCTCGATCGGCGTGGCGCCGCGCTCCGTGTGGGATGGAGCGGCGGTCGAGCACTGCCCGAGCGACCGACATCGCCTCATCGCCGACCGACGTCCGTTTGTCCTCACTGTGGCCGGGCGACATGGACGTTCAACCGGGCGCGGGTTGACCGGGCGCGCCCGTCGGTGGGCGAGGGCCTACGCTTCGTCGCACCATGATGATCGTGATGACACCCGGGGCCAGCGAGGCCGAGATCGAAGCCGTCCGCGCGAAGCTGGAGACGACTGGGGTCCACGTCGCGGTCATGCCCGGCGAGCTGACGACCGCGATCGGCGCGATCGGCGATCCGGAGGGGGTTCGTCAGCTCAGCCTGGAGGGCATGGCGGGGGTCGACCGCGTCGTCCCGATCTCCCGGCCGTACAAGCTCGCCTCCAGCGAGCTGAGCCACCACGAGCCGTCGGTGTTCGACATCGGTGGTCGGACCGTTGGCGGCGGCTCGACCTTCGCGCTCATCGCCGGCCCGTGCACGGTGGAGACGCGCGAGCAGACGCTCGGCGTCGCGCGCGCCGTCAAGGCTGCCGGCGCGTCGATGCTGCGCGGCGGCGCCTTCAAGCCGCGCACGTCCCCATTCGCGTTCAGCGGCCTGGGCGTCGAGGGCCTGAAGATCCTTGCCGAGGCGCGTGAGGAGACCGGGCTGCCCGTCGTCACCGAGCTCCTCAACGGCCAGCACGCCGACGCCATCGCCGAGTACGCGGATGTCGTGCAGATCGGTGCGCGCAACATGCAGAACTACGCCCTCCTGGAGGTGGCGGGCAAGCTCGGCAAGCCGGTGCTGCTCAAGCGCGGGCTGTCGTCGTCGCTGGACGAGCTGCTGATGGCCGCCGACTACATCCTCAAGGAGGGGACCGAGGAGGTCATGCTCTGCGAGCGCGGCATCCGCACGTTCGAGACGGCCACGCGCTTCACCCTGGACCTCGGGGCGGTCCCCTGGCTGAAGCTTCACACCCACCTGCCGGTGATCGTCGATCCCTCGCATGCCGCCGGCGACCGCCGCCTCGTGCAGCCGATGAGCGCCGCCGCCGCCGCGGTGGGAGCGGACGGCATCATCGTCGAGGTCCACGAAGACCCCGAGGCGGCACTCTGCGACGGGCCGCAGGCGCTCTGGGCGTCCGACTTCCCGCAGTACGTCGCGGACGTGAGCGCGCACGCGAAGCTGCTGGGCCGCGTCCTGGCGTGACAGCAGTGCTGCTGGCGATCGGCGGCGGCGGCCGGAGCGATGACCAGGCTTCAGAGTCTGCGGCGGTGACGTCGTCTCGTCCCGCGGTCAGTGCGGCGAACACGGAGCCCCCCGACGACGGCAACGGCTTCACCGGCTGGCGGATCACGGTGTTCAACCCGACGGGCGGTGTCAACGCAGGAATCAGGCCGACCGTCTGGGTGACCTGCGTTGTAGCGCCGTAGGTCCCACCCGTACACGAGCCGAACGTCGATCGTTGGTGAGCGGGGCAACCAACGATCGACGTTGACCGCGTTCTGGAGCTCGCACGGATGTCGTACCAGGGCTCGCGACACAGCAAGTAGTGAATCGCTACCCTACGGGCAGGGCCCCGTGGAGTGAGACCGCCGGGGGCTAAACCCGCCCGTGGAGTGAGACCGCCGGGCGACCTCATATCCGAAAGGAACCACATGCCTGAAGCCGTGATCGTCGACGCGATCCGTACCCCGATCGGCCGTGCCTTCAAGGGCTCGATGGTGAGCCTGCGCCCCGACGAGACGCTCGCGTTCGTCGTCGACCAGCTCCTCGAGCGCAACCCCGGCGTCGACCCGACGACCATCGAGGAGCTCATCGCCGGCTGCGGCGCCCAGCAGGGCCTGCAGGCCAACAACGTCGCACGGCTGGCCGTGCTGCTGTCCGACAAGCTCACGCAGAGCACCAACGGGTCGACGATCTCGCGGTACTGCGCCTCGGGGCTGGACGCGATCCGCATCGCCGCCAACAACATCACCGCCGGCCAGGGCGACGTCTACCTCGCCGGTGGCGTGGAGTTCGTCTCGCGCTACAACGAGACCGCCGAGGCCGCACACCCCGAGTACCAGAACGAGGCGCTGCAGGGCAAGCACCCGGGCCAGCCCGACGCGTACATCGCGATGGGCATGACCGCCGAGAACGTCGCCGACAAGTACGGCGTCAGCCGCGAGCAGCAGGACGCGTTCGCGGTGCGGTCGCAGGAGCGCGCGGTGGCCGCCCAGGAGTCCGGGTTCTTCGATCGCGAGATCGTCCCGGTCACGCTCGCCGACGGCACCGTCGTCTCCAAGGACGACGGCCCGCGCCCCGGCACGACGCTCGAGAAGCTGGCGACGCTGAAGCCCGCCTTCCGTGAGGACGGCACCGTCACCGCCGGCAACGCCTGCCCGCTGAACGACGGCG
Source organism: Solirubrobacterales bacterium (assembly GCA_025964155.1). Classification (GTDB taxonomy): domain Bacteria; phylum Actinomycetota; class Thermoleophilia; order Solirubrobacterales; family Solirubrobacteraceae; genus Paraconexibacter. Next base: position 818 of record JAOPZJ010000205.1, on the reverse strand, counting down.
CGGCGGCGTCGCTCATCATGAGCGCCGACAAGGCCAAGGAGCTCGGCCTGACGCCGCGCGCCCGCATCATCACCGCCGCGACCTGGGGCAACGAGCCCGAGCTCATGGGCGTCGCGCCGATCGGCGCCATCAAGAAGGCGCTGGAGCGTGCCGGCATGACGATCGCTGACATTGACATCTACGAGCTCAACGAGGCCTTCGCGGCGCAGGTCATCCCGATCGCGGACGAGGTCGGCTTCGACTACGACAAGCTCAACCCGCACGGCGGGGCGATCGCGCTCGGCCACCCCTTCGGGATGACCGGCGTGCGCATCATGACGACACTGCTCAACGACCTGGAGACCCTCGACGGCACCATCGGGCTGGAGACGATGTGCGTCGCGCAGGGCCAGGGCGAGGCGATGATCATCGAGCGTCTGAAGTAACAACGGACTGCGGTGCCGGAAGGTCGTCCCGTCTGCAGGCGAGACGACCCCCCGGCGCCGTTCAGTTGTCGATGAAGCAGAATCCCAGCTGGGCTTGCTCGCTGCCGTCGGCGAGCTTCGATGTGGCGTACATCTGTGAGAACTTGACCTCCCACGGACCGCCATTGACGCTGACGCCGATGCCGATCACGTTGTCATACCACCCGCGCGCGGTCACGTAATAATCGTCGTAATAGGAGTCCTTGGCCAGCGAGAACCACGGCGTGTTCAGGTCCGCCGCCGCGCCCGGAGGTCCGGAGTAGTGGGCCCATTTGATCGAGACGTCACCGGCCGGGAGGTTGTAGACCTGCATCGAGCGGACGATGTAGCCGCCGGAGGAGCAGGCGAGGTAGG
>JAOPZJ010000191.1 GCA_025964155.1 Solirubrobacterales bacterium | reverse complement strand
TACGGCGCGCAGAGCACGCCGTCCAGCCCGGCGAGCGCCACGCGGTGGATCCCCACCGGCGTGGCGAGCACCGGGACGTCGCAGGCCAGCGCCTCCAGCACGGCGAGGCCGAAGCCCTCGGCGTCGGACGGCAGGACGACGGCGTTCGCGGCGTTGATCCACAGCGGGACCTGCTCCGGGTCCACGCCGCCGAGGGACAGCAGGCGCGTGCCGTCGGCGGCGTCGATCGCGAGATCGTGGCGCTTGCCCGCGCGTAGCGGATCAGCGGGGAAGAGGAGGCACGGCTCGTCCGGGTCCAGGCCGAGCTGCCGCCGTGCCGCCGCACGCGGCAGCGGTCGGAAGCGCTCCAGATCGACCCCGCACGGGAGGACGGCGACGCGGCGGTCGGTCCCGGCGCCGGCGAGCTCATGGGCGAGGGACGACGAGACCGCGGCCGGCAGCGTGACGAGCGGCAGCAACGCGCGGGTGATCCGGCCGGAGCGCGGGTGGCGCAGGTCGGTGCCGTGGAGCGTCACGACGAGCGGGGCGCCGCGCAGGGCGATCGCGGGGAGCACGGTCAGCCCGAAGTGCGCGTGGACGATGTCGTAGCGGGTGCCTCCATGCGCCCGCCGCAGCTCGCGGGCGGCGCGCAGGTAGCCGCCGGGGCCGAAGTGGAAGACGTCGACGTCCACCCCGGGAAGCTCGCGGAGGGCGTCGATCTGGTCGCGGACGAACGCGCCGAACGCGGGGCGCGCGGCGGAGGGCCACATGTTGGTGATGACGAGCGCGCGCAAGAGCCTGCGCAGAGTTTGCACGGTCTGCGCGCACGAGTGTCGTTGTGTCGTCACAGGGCCCTGGCGCAGGATCTGGATCGACCGCGCAGGGCCGCCGGAGCGGCCTTTGCCACGAACACGATCCGGGAGGACCGAGCGCCATGAGCACCACCGCCGTCAGCACCGCCGTCACCCACGCCGCGCGTCGCGCATCCGTCGAGCTGCAGGTGCGACGCGGCAAGCTGCGTGGCGACCGGGGCCAGGGGACGGTCGAGTACGTCGCCCTGATCCTGCTCGTGGGCGCGATCCTCAGCGCGGTCGTCGCCGCCGGGGCCGGAAAGGACTTCAACATCGCCACGACGATTGGGAACAAGCTCGGCGACATGATCAAGAGCGTCGGCAAGAAGTAGCGTCGCCGCCCGCGCGGGCATTGGCCCGCCCGGGCGGCGCTCTACGATGCCTTCGTGGCCGTCTCCGTCCCACGTGACCGTCCGATCGGTGTCTTCGACTCCGGGGTGGGTGGACTCACCGTCCTGCACGAGTTGCTCGTGCAACTGCCGCAGGAGGACTTCGTCTACCTCGCGGACACCGCCCGTTTCCCCTACGGAGAGCGGTCCGCGCGCGAGCTGCAGGAGTTCTCGCTGCAGATCGCCGAGGAGCTCGTGCGCCGGCAGGTCAAGCTGCTCGTCGTCGCGTGCAACTCGGCGACCGCCGCGGCTCTCCCCGCGCTGCAGGCGCGGATGATGGAGACCACCCTGGGCGTGGACGTCATCGGCGTCGTACGGCCGGGTGCCGTGCATGCGGTCGCGACGACGCGCACCGGTCGGGTCGGGCTCATGGCCACGACCGCGACGGTCTCCAGCGGCGCGTACGCCGAGGCGGTGGCGGCCGCCGACCCGCACGTGGACCTCGTGCAGGTGCCATGCCCGGACCTCACCGCGATCATCGAGGGCGGCTTCCCGTTCGACCAGCGCGTCGTCGACACCGTCCGCCGCTACTGCGAGCCCCTGCGCGAAGCCCGGGTGGACACGGTCATCCTCGGCTGTACCCACTACCCGCTCGTGCGCCCGATGCTCCAGCGCATGCTGGGCCCCGCCGTCACGATCATCAGCTCTGGCGCACCGCTGGCCCGCCAGGTCGAGCACGTCCTGGGTTCCCGGTCGCTCGGCAGCCTCCGCGAGGGGGAGGGCAACTACTCCTTCCTGTGTACCGGGGACGCCGAGGCCTTCCGCGCCCAGGGCACGCACTTCCTCCAGATGCCGCTCGGTGACGTCGCACAGGTCGAGATCGCCGCGGGCGCGCTGCAACCCACACCGAACCTCGCTCGCGCGCAAAGATTGCGCACGTGACTCCTGAATCTGATCCGCCCCGCTCGTACGACCGCGCGGTCGACGCGTTGCGCCCGGTGACCATCGAGCCCGGGTTCATGCGGACCGCCACCGGCAGCGCGCTCATCTCCATCGGTGAGACGCGCGTCATCTGCACCGCGTCGGTCCAGGAGAGCGTCCCCCGGTGGATGAAGGGCAACGGCACGGGCTGGGTCACCGCCGAATACGGGATGCTCCCGGCGTCGACCGGCGACCGCAAGCGTCGTGACGTCGCCAACGGGCGGCCCGACGGGCGCACGGTCGAGATCCAGCGCCTGATCGGACGCGCGGTCCGCGGGGTCGTCGACTTCACCGCTCTCGGAGAGCGCACGGTGTACCTGGACTGCGACGTGCTGCAGGCAGACGGCGGGACGCGCTGTGCGTCCATCACCGGCGCCTACGTCGCCCTCGCGCTGGCCACCGACCGGCTGATCGCCGGTGGCCTGCTGGAGCGCACGCCGCTGACGGGCTCGGTCGCCGCGGTCTCCGCCGGCATCGTCGCCGGGGTGCCGGTGCTCGACCTCGACTATCCGGAGGACTCCTCGGCCGAGGTCGACGCCAACGTCGTCATGACGGGCGAGGGCGGGCTCGTCGAGGTCCAGGCGACTGCGGAGCGCACGCCGCTCTCGCGCGCGCATCTGGACGTACTGCTCGAGCTGGCTGCCAAGGGCATCGGCGAGCTGCGCGCCGCCCAGGAGGCGGCGATCGCGGCCGGCGCCGCGATCGCGTGAGGCTCGTCCTCGCGACCCGCAACGCGCACAAGGCACGGGAGTTCGAGCTCCTGCTCCGCGGGCACGAGGTCGCCGCGCTGCCCGACGATGTCGTGCTGCCGCCCGAGACGGGCGCGACCTTCGCGGCCAACGCCGCCAGCAAGGCGCGGGCAGCCGCGGACGCCCTCGGCGTCCCGGTGATCGCCGACGACTCGGGCATCGTCGCCGAGGCGCTCGACGGCCGGCCCGGCGTGCTGTCCGCGCGCTTCGCCGGGCCGGGCGCCACCGACGCGCAGAACCTCGCCAAGCTCCTGGCGCAGGCGCCGGCCGGCAGCCCGTTGGCCTACGTCTGCGCGCTCGTGTACCGGGACCCGGCCGATGGCACCGAGGTCGTCTTCGAAGGCCGCTGCACCGGCGTCCTGGACGACGAGCCGCGGGGGATGGGCGGCTTCGGGTACGACCCCGCCTTCCGTCCGGACGACATCGCCGACGGGCGGACGATGGCGCAGCTGGAGCCGGCGGAGAAGTCGGCGATCAGCCACCGCGGACGCGCGGCCCGCGAGCTGGCGGCCTGGCTCGCGGCCAGATGATCTAGTCCGCGAGGTTGATCGCAGCCGCGACGCCGACGGCGGCGGTGACGGCCGCGTAGCCGCGATAGTCCGAGAGGAGCAGGGCGACGACGGCGATCGCGCAGATCACGACGGTGAGCAGCCAACCGATTCGCGACAGGGGCACGCACCGTATCCTCCTGCATCCCGATGACGGATGCCGTCCCAGCCCCGATCGTGCTCGCGTATCTCGCCACGCTGTCGGTCGATCTGCGGACCGCCGTGGTGCTCGACGCGGACGGGGCTGTCGTGGCGGGGGACGCTGCCATCGCGGATGCCGCCCAGCGCCTGTTGCACGATGCCGACACGGCGGTGGCGCGGCAGGCGCCGCACGGCGACGGGACGCTCTTCGCCGTCCGGTCCTCCTCCCATGTGCTGGCCGTCGCCGTCGGTCCGCACGCCCTGGAGGCGGTCGTCGTCCATGACCTGCTCGCGACCTTGGGCGACCTGCGCGGGTGCTAGCGTCGCCCCACCCAGAAGCGGAAGAGTCGTCCGGAAGGACCGTCGTGACCAAGTCGGAATTCGTCGATCAGGTGGCCGCCCAGGCAGGCCTGGACCGCAAGCAGGCTGCAGATGCCGTGGACGCCGTGCTGGCGGTCGTCGAGAACGCCCTTGCCCAGGGAGGTGAGGTCACGCTGACCGGATTCGGCAAGTTCCATGTGGCCGAGCGCGGGGCGCGGCAGGGCGTCAACCCGCGGACGGGCGAGTCGATGCAGATCGCCGCCACCAGCGTGCCGCGCTTCACCGCCGGCTCCTCGCTGAAGAAGGCGGTGCGGTCCTGACCGCGTCCCGCGCGTTCGGCGACCGCCTGGCTGCCGCGGTGGACGCGCGCCAGTCGCAGATCGTGCTCGGGCTGGACCCGGATCCGCAGCGCCTGTGGCCGGGCGGGACCGCCGCGACCGGGGGGCACACGCGAACCCCGTCCGGGGCGGCGGCCGCCGCGGTCGAGACCCACTGCCGCGCCGTCGTGGACGCGGTGGCCGACGCCGTGGTGGCGATCAAGCCACAGCTGGCCTGCTTCGAGCGGCTCGGGGCGCCAGGCCGTGCCGCCCTCGGGCGTGTCGTCGACCACGCGAAGGCGGCGGGCCTGCTCGTGCTCGCAGACGCCAAGCGCGGGGACATCGACGTCAGCGCGCTGGCCTACGCCCAGTCCCTGCTGGGGTCCACTCCGACGCCGTTCGGGACCGTCGACGGACTCGGCGCCGATGCGATGACCGCGAACCCCTACATGGGCGTGGACACGATGGCGCCGCTCCTGCAGACCGCCCGCACCAACGGTGCGGGCGTGTTCGTGCTGGTCCGCACGTCCAACCCCGGGGCCGCAGACTTCGAGGACCTTGAGCTGGCGGACGGCCGACGCCTGTGGGAGCGGGTCGCCGGCCGGGTGCACGAGCTGGGCGTCGCGGGCCCCGAAAGCGGGCTGTCGGACACCGGCGCGGTCGTCGGTGCGACGGCCCCCGAGCACGTGGCCCGCCTCCGCGAGCTCATGCCCACCACGCCTTTCCTCCTGCCGGGCGTCGGGGCGCAGGGCGGTCGCGTTCAGGATCTGGCACCGGCGTTCGCTCCGGGCAGGGCGGGTGGCCTGATCACGGCCTCGCGGTCCATCGTCAACGCCCACACCGCCGCTGGAGCATCCCCGGACCCCGCCGGCGCGGCGCGTGTCGAGGCCGAGCGGCTGCGTGAGACCGCATGGGGACTTGCATGACCCCCGGCGACACCCGAACGGTTCTACCCTCCGGGGTTGATGCAGCATCGAAGCCCCGCGCGTTTCCTGGCCCCTTTGGCATTGATCACCGCGACGATCGCGGTGTATGTGCTCGTGCAGTCCGGGTCGGACGCCACACCGGCGTCGTCCACGCAGCCGGTGGCCACCACCACGAGGACGCCCCCGGCGTCGAAGCCGGCCGGCAAGAAGCTCCCCAAGACCTACACGGTCAAGAGCGGCGACACGCTGTCCGGGATCGCCGTGAAGTCCAGGGTTCCCATGGCGCAGATCCTCGAGCTCAACAAGGTCGACGCCAACAGCCTCGGCGTCGGTCGCGAGCTGAAGCTCCGCAAGTAGGGCAGGCGGCATCGGCCGTGGCGCTCGTCCTGGCGCTCCTGGCGCTGCTGCTCGGCGCGGCGGGCTCAGGTGTGGCCGTTGCTGCGGCCCCGCCCGGTCCGCCGTCCATCGGCGCCCCCGCCGCCGTGCTCGTCGAGCCCGCGACGGGTGACATCGTGTTCCAGCGCCAGGCCGACGACCGCCGGGCGATCGCCTCCACGACGAAGCTGATGACGGCGCTCGTCGTGCTGGACCGGCTGTCGCTCGACGACGTCCTGGCACAGGTGCCGTACAGCCCCGGGGGCGCCGAGTCCCTCGTCGGACTGCGCGAAGGCGAGCGGATGACGGTTCGCGACTACCTCCGCGGGCTGCTGCTGGAGTCGGGCAACGACGCTGCCGAGACGCTGGCGGTGCGCACGGCCGGCTCCCGCCGGGCGTTCGTGCGCCTCATGAACGAGCGCGCCAAGCAGATCGGGCTCAAGAACACCCATTTCGAGACCCCGGTCGGGCTCGACGTGGGGGGCAACTACTCCACGGCGTCAGACCTCGTCGCGCTGGCCCTTGTCCTGCGGACCAACGCGTTCATCCGTGAGACGACGAACCGGCCGGACGCCACGCTGCACGTGCGCGGTCAGCGGGGCCGCGACATCAAGGTCGTCAACCGCAACTCGCTCGTGCGCTCCGTCCCGTTCGTCACCGGCGTGAAGACGGGCCATACGAACCGGGCCGGCTACGTCCTGGTCGGGTCGGCCACGCGCGACGGCGTCACCGTGGTCAGCGCCGTCCTCGGCACACCGTCCGAGGCGGCGCGCAACAAGGACTCGCTGGCGCTCCTGCGCTACGGGTTGCAGCGCTACCACGTGGTTTCGGCGGTGACGAAAGGGCAGCGGCTGGCCTCCGCGACGATCCGTTTCCGCGACGGTCCCAGCCTCGGGATCGTGGCTTCGCGCACGGCGCAGCGCACGACGAAGCGCGGTGAGCGCCTCTTCACCCGCATCGTCGATGTCCCGAAGGAGGTCGAGGGCCCGCTGGCCAAGGGCGCGCGCCTGGGGACCATCCTCGTCCGCCAGCGGGGCAAGACCGTGGACCGCGTCGCGCTGGTCGCCTCGCGGGCCGTCCCGGCCGCCACGACGACAGAGCGGCTGTCGGACTACGGACGTCGCCCAGGGACGTTGCTCCTGCTTGCGACGTTCGTGGGCGGTAGCCTGCTGCTCGTGCTCCTCCGCCGCCGCTCCGCACGGCGCGGCGACACCCCGAGCGTGGAGGCAGAGACCGCATGATCATCACCGTCACCCTGAACGCGGCCATCGACAAGTCGCTCTCGGTCCCGAGCTTCCGGCTCGGTCGCCGGCACCGCACGGTCGAGCAGACGACAATGGCCGGCGGTAAGGGCGTGAACGTCGCGCGGACGCTCAAGACGCTCAATCAGCCCGTGATCGCCACCGGATTCGCGGGTGGGCCCACCGGCACCCGCATCGTGGAGCAGCTCACCGAGGAGTCGATCCTCAACGACTTCGTCCGCATCCGCGAGGACTCGAGGACGAACACGGCCGTCTACGACCCGACCAACGGGGAGCAGACCGAGATCAACGAGCGCGGGCCCGCGGTGACCTCGAAGGAGGTCGAGCTGTTCCGCGACAAGCTGCTGTACCTCGCCCGGGGTGCGGACATCGTGGTCATGGCCGGTTCTCTGCCGCGCGGGGTCGATTCCGACTACTACGCGCGCCTCATCCGTGACCTCAAGCGGATGGATGTCCTGACGGTTGTCGACACCGACGGCGAGCCTCTGCGCCAGGCCGTGCGCGCGGAACCGGACGTCATCTCACCGAACGTGCTCGAGGCCGAGGAGCTGGTCGGACACGAGTTCAACGACGACGAGGACCGTGCGATCGCGGTGCGGGAGATGATCCAGCTCGGCGCCCGTGAGGCCCTCATGACGATGCCCGACGGCTGCATCGCGTCGAGCATCGAGGCGGGTGAGCGTCAGCTCTCGCGGGTGTGGATCGAGCCGCGCGAGGCCGTGGCCGCCGTCGGCTCGGGAGACGCCTTCCTGGCCGGATACGTCTCCGCGCGGTACCAGCGGCAGAGCATGGAGCAGTGCCTGCGCTTCGCCGTCGCGTGCGGTGCGGAGTCCACCAAGCGCCTGGGCGCCGGCCTCATCGAGCCGCGCGAGCTGGACCGCGTCGTCGCCGAGACGGCGATCGAGCGGCTCGTCGCGCCGATCGAAGTGTCCTAGCGTGGGGGAAGGACGTGCCCCCGGAGGGGACGCGTCCAGGCCCGCTGATATCCTCGATGGGACCTTGGGTTGCCGCCTTACAGGTCGTAGTACCCGTCTTACCCAGACCCCGCCAGCGCGGGGTCTTTTCGTCCTCCCTCAGACTTAGGATTCACGCCATGGAGATCGAGATCGGGCGCGGAAAGAAAGCCCGCCGCGCATATGGATTCGACGACATCGCGATCGTGCCCAGCCGACGCACGCGCGACCCCGACGACGTCGACATCACGTGGAAGCTCGGCCCGTACCGTTTCGAGCTGCCGCTGCTGGCGTCGGCCATGGACGGCGTCGTCTCGCCCCGCACGGCGGCGACGCTGGGCAAGCTCGGTGGTCTTGCGGTCCTGAACCTCGAGGGCATCTTCACCCGCTACGAGAACGCCGAGGAGGAGCTGGAGCGCATCGCCCAGCTGCCCAAGGACGTGGCGACGAGGGAGATGCAGGCGATCTACCAGGAGCCGATCAAGCCCGAGCTGATCACGCAGCGCATCCGCGAGATCAAGGAGCAGGGGGTCGTCACGGCGGCCTCGCTCACGCCGCAGCGTGTGGCCCAGTACTACGAGCTCGCGCTCGAGGCCGGCCTGGACATCCTCGTGATCCAGGGCACCGTGGTGTCCGCCGAGCACGTGTCGATGACGTCCACGCCGCTGAACCTCAAGGAGTTCATCCGCGAGGTCGGCATCCCGGTCATCGCCGGTGGCTGTGCCAGCTACCACACCGGCCTGCATCTCATGCGGACCGGCGCAGCCGGCGTCCTCGTCGGTGTCGGCCCGGGCGCGGCCTGCACGACCCGCGGCGTCCTCGGCGTCGGCGTCCCGCAGGCGACCGCCATCGCGGATGTCGCGGGGGCACGCTCGACGCACATGCTGGAGACCGGCGAGTACGTGCAGGTGATCGCCGACGGCGGCATGCGCACCGGTGGCGACGTGTCCAAGGCCATCGCCTGCGGCGCCGACGCCGTGATGATCGGCTCGCCGCTCGCCCGCGCCTACGAGGCGCCGGGCCGCGGCTACCACTGGGGCATGGCGACGTTTCACCCGACGCTCCCGCGCGGGGCGCGGGTGCAGACGGTGCAGAACGGCACCATGGAGGAGATCGTCATGGGCCCGGCCCACGAGAACGACGGCACCTTCAACCTCATGGGCGGCCTGCGCACCTCGATGGCCACGTGCGGCTATCAGGACATCGCCGAGTTCAACCGGGCCGAACTGATGATCGCCCCGGCGCTGCAGACCGAGGGCAAGCTCCTGCAGCAGGCCCAGCAGGTCGGCATGGGCTCGCGCGGCGCCGCGGCGTCCAACTCGCGTCCCGCGGACATGGACGCCGGCACGACACCGGTGCTCGCGGAGACATCCGCTTGAACCATCCGGACTCCGTCGTCACGGCGTCGACTGCCGCCACCGAACTGGTGGACGAGTCGGCGCCCGTCGACGTGCCTCGGAACACCGACGAGGTCGTCGTCCTCGACTACGGGGGCCAGTATTCGCAGCTCATCGCCCGGCGCGTCCGCGAGTGCGGCGTGTTCAGTGAGCTGCTGCCGCACCACGTCGGGGCGGCCGAGGTCGCCAAGCGCAAGCCCAAGGGGCTGATCCTCTCCGGCGGCCCGGCGTCCGTGTACGCCGACGGGGCCCCGCGGCTGGACCCCGCGCTGCTCGAGCTCGGCATTCCGGTGCTGGGCATCTGCTACGGCATGCAGCTCGTCGCGCAGGCGCTCGGCGGCGACGTGCAGGGTGCCGAGGTCGGGGAGTTCGGCCGCTCGACGCTGAGCGTCAAGGAGCCCGGTCGCCTGCTGGAAGGGCTCCCGCTCGAGCAGGCCTGCTGGATGTCGCACCGTGACACCGTGTTCGCACCGCCGCCCGGCTTCACCGCGCTGGCGTCGTCCACCGTCTCGCCTGTCGCCGCGTTCGAATCCGTGGAGCGCGCGATCTACGGCATCCAGTTCCATCCCGAGGTCGTCCACACGCCGTTTGGCCAGGACATCCTGAAGAAGTTCCTCGGTGACGTGTGCGGCTGCGACCTGACGTGGAGCGCCGCCTCGATCGTCGAGGAGCAGCTGCGCAAGATCCGCGAGCAGGTCGGCGACAAGCAGGTCATCTGCGGGCTCTCCGGCGGCGTGGACTCCAGCGTCGCCGCGCTGCTCGTGCATCGCGCGATCGGCGATCAGCTCACGTGCGTGTTCGTCGACCACGGCATGATGCGCAAGAACGAGGGCGACC
>JAOPZJ010000169.1 GCA_025964155.1 Solirubrobacterales bacterium | reverse complement strand
TGAGAAATGGCCGCTGCTGCTGTGCTGTCTCGTCGGTTTGGCAAGCGTGCCAGCAGCCGTCGGCATCGCTGACTACCAGGCCCTAGTCACCAACGCCGCCCGCTTTGAGCAAGCTCGCTACCTTCTGCCGCTGCTCGCTCTCTATGCCGGCCTATTTGCTTTGGGTGCGAAGTCCGTTGGCCCTCGCCTAGGTCGTTTGTTCGTACCTGCTCTTTGGGCCCTCGTGTCACTTCATACGATCGCCGCCATGGTCCTGACGGTCAATCGCTACTACGTCTAGCCTTGTCCAGCCTCACCCGTCACTACGACGCCGCAACCCCAAAATGCTGAGCAGGAACGACGAGAAGATCGTCTGAAGGCCGATCACGACGAGCGTGGTGGCGAGGATGGCGAGGCGCTCTTCGGAGAGGGAGCCGAAGCCGCTGTTGATCCAGATGCCGAAGATCACGATGCCCGTGACGAGGCCGACAGAGGCACTCGCGGCGCCGAGGAGTAGGCCGTGCTCGAGGCGGTAGCGGGCGCGCATGCGATCGAACCATGCGTCCTTCTCGCCCATGAAGTAGGAGCCGTAGGCGTGAGCGCAGAGGCCTAGGGCCACGACCTGGACGCCGACGATCATGAGCATCGACCCGCCGACGGTGGTGTGCAGCTGCCATTGGCGGCCGAAGACCTCGACGCCGCTGACGGAGATCAGGGCGATCAGCAGCCCGAGGGCGCTGAGAACGACTCCGGGCAACACGAAGAGGTGCGTCGGTGAGTGGACGAGCAGGAAGCGCAGGTGGCGCCAGCCGTCACGCCAGGTGTCGAGCTTGGACTCTCCCCCGCGGGGGTGGTAGTCGATCGGGAACTCGGCGATGCGGAGGTTCTCCTTGCCGGCCCGGATGACCATCTCCGACGCAAACTCCATCCCGGTCGTGCGCAGGTCCAGGCGGGGCAGGACGTCGCGGCGCAGGGCCCGCATGCCGCAGTGCGCGTCGCTGATGCCCGTCTTGAAGAAGCCGTTGAGAATCCCGCTGAGGACGGGGTTGCCGACGTAGCGGTGCAGCCAGGGCATCGCGCCGGGCTTGATGTTGTCCATCCGGTCGCCCATGACGAGCTCGGCGCCCTTGTCGAGCTCCTCGACGAAGCGCGGGATCTCGTTGAAGTCGTACGTGAGATCGGCATCGCCCATGACGATGTACTTGCCGCGAGCTGCCGCGAAGCCCGCCATGTACGCCGAGCCGTAGCCGCGACGTGGCTCGTGGACGACGCGTGCACCGGCGGCGGTGGCGAGCTCGGCGCTGCGGTCGGTCGACGCGTTGTCGGCGACGACGACCTCGCCCGCGATGCCCGCCGCGGCCATCGCGCCGAGCGCCTGGGCGACGCAGGCCTCGATGTTCTCCTCCTCGTTCAGGCAGGGAATGACGACGGAGACAACGAGCTCGTCGGTGGAGTCGCTGTCCGCCGGAAGGCCCGACGAGGGGGTGTGCTCAAGTGTGCTCATAGCGAAAAGGCGCAGAAGCGCTGTAGGTCGTACCCGAGCGGGTACGACTGGTAACGCTTGGCGACGCGGAAGGTCGCGGTCTAGCGCCCCGCTCTAGGATCGCCGCGTGCGGATCTGCCTGATCTACGACTGCCTGTTCCCGTGGACCGTCGGGGGCGCCGAGCGCCGGATGCGTGTCTTGGCGGAGGCGCTGGCACAGCACGGCCACGACGTCACGTACCTCACGCGCCGGCAGTGGCCGCCCGACGAGCCACCCGACCTTCCGGGCGTTCGGGTGATCGCCGTGTCCCGTGACGAGCCGCTCTACGGCCCGGACGGCAACCGCACGATCGGCGAGCCCGTGCGCTTCGGCGCCGGTGTCCTGAAGCACCTGCTCGATCACGGCAAGGACTACGACGTCGTCCACACGGTGGCGTTTCCGTTCTTCTCGCTGCTGGCGGCCGGCGCCGCGCGTCGACGCGGCGGCTACCGGATCCTGAGCGACTGGTACGAGGTGTGGAGTCCCGAGTACTGGAAGCAGTACGTCGGCGGCCCCCAGGCGATCGTCGCTCGCACGATCCAGCGCGCCTGCGCCCGGGTGCGTCAGGACGCCTTCGTCTTCAGCCGCCTGCACGCCGAGCGCCTGATCGCCGAGGGGCTCAAGGGCGAGCCCACCGTGCTGTGGGGTGAATGGGCCCGCTCCGACGACCCCGACGGCGTTCCCGAGCCGCATGCCCCGAGCCCGGCAACCCAGCAGGTCGTCTTCGCCGGGCGCCACATCGCCGAGAAGCAGGCCCCGCTGGCGGTCGAGGCGATCGCACGTGCCGCCGCCCGTGTTCCCGGCCTCACCGGCGTCATCCTCGGTGACGGCCCCCAACGGCCTGACGTCTTGCAGACGATCGACCGGCTGCAGGCGCACGACGTCGTCAGCGCCCCTGGGTTCGTCAACGCCGATGTCTTGGCCGCCACCATGCGCGGCGCTCTCTGCCTCCTGGCCCCGACGAGACGCGAGGGCTACGGCCTCGTCGTCATCGAGGCGGCCGCGCTGGGCGTGCCGGTGGTCGTCGCCGCGGGCGCCGACAACGCCGCGGTCGAGCTCGTGGACGACGGCGTGAACGGGTTCGTCTGCCACGACGACAGCGTCGACGCGCTCGCCGACGCGCTCGTCCGCGTTCACGAGGCCGGGCCGGCGCTGCGCCGGAGCACCGCCGCCTGGTACGCCGCCCACGTCAAGCGCGTGGCCGAGCAGGACCCGCTGCGGCGCATCCTCGCCGCGTACGACACGCGCTAGGACGCCAGCGCGCGGCGATACGCCGCCACGGTCAGCTCGGCCGTGCGAGCCCAGGTGAAGGACGCCGCACGGGCGACCCCGGCCGCGGCCAGCCGCTCACGCAGCGGCACGTCGTCGAGCAGGCGGACGAGCGTGTCGCGCATCGCCGCGACGTCCTCGGGATCAAAGAGCAGCGCGGCATCGCCGGCGACCTCCGGGAGCGACGAGCGGTCCGAGCACGCCACCGGCACCCCGCGCGCCATCGCCTCGAGCACCGGCAGCCCGAAGCCCTCGTACAGCGACGGGAACACGAAGACGTCGGCCACGGCGTACAGCCCCTCCATGTCCTCGTCGCTGACCCAGGCGGGGAGGCGCAGGTCGGCGAGCGTCCCCAGCTGCGCGGCGCGGGCCCGCAGCTGCTCCTCGTGCGGCGTCGGGTACCCGGGGAGGACGAGCAGCGGGCGCCCGTCCGCCGGCAGCTGCGCGTGCGCTTCCAGCAGGCGCACGAGGTTCTTGTGGGGACGCTTGGCCGACGCCGAGAGCAGCACCCGCCGGTCGCCGAGGTCCAGCTGCGCGCGCAGCGTCGCGGCGTCCGTCGGCGTCACCGCGGAGTCGGACGGGGGCCGCACGCCGAGCGGGACGACGTCGATCTTCGACCGCGCCGTCCCGAGCTCGTCCACGAGGTCCTCGACGGTCGAGGACGCGTCCACGATCACCCGGTGTGACCGGCGCGCCGCGGCCGGGACGAGCACCCGCATCCCCAGCCCGCGCAGCCCGAAGTGCGTATCGGGGTCCTTGGCGTTGTTCAGATCGTGGATCGTCGTCACGCGCTTGAAGCGCCCACGCAGCGGGGCGGTGGAGGCGAGGCTGTGGACGACGTCGCAGCCGGCCACCGCTGCCAGCCGCTGCTGGTGCTGCTGCTCGCCCCGCACCCACTCGAACCGGTTGGTCGCGTTGACGGGGACCACGACGGACGGGATGTC
>JAOPZJ010000157.1 GCA_025964155.1 Solirubrobacterales bacterium | reverse complement strand
AACGGCTTCAACTCGATCGAGCAGAACGCCGAGATGCAGGCGCGCTTCAAGGACCGCCTGATCCTCAACGGGCGCTTCGATCCGCGTGACGGCGAGGCCGGCCTGCGCCAGCTCGAAGCCGACGCGGCGAAGTACGACCTGAAGGGCGTGAAGCTCTACACCGCCGAATGGCGGGACGGGTCGCGGGGCTGGACGCTCGCCGACCCCGAGGCGCAGCCGTTCTTCGAGAAGTGCCTCGAGCTCGGCATCAAGAACATCCACGTCCACAAGGGCCCGACGATCTGGCCGCTGGACAAGGACGCGTTCGACGTGAAGGACGTCGACATCGCGGCGACGAGCTACCCCGACCTCAACTTCATCGTCGAGCACGTCGGGCTGCCGCGGATCGAGGACTTCTGCTTCATGGCCACGCAAGAGCCCAACGTCTACGCCGGCCTGTCGGTCGTCGTCGGCGGCCTCATGCATGCGCGACCGCGCTTCTTCGCGAAGGTCATGGGCGAGCTGCTGTTCTGGGTGGGCGAGGACAAGATGCTGTTCGGCAGCGACTACGCCATCTGGGAGCCCAGGTGGCAGGTGGAGGGCCTCGTCGACTGGGACTATCCCGACGAGACGTACTCCGACTACCCGCGGTGGACGACGGCCGCCAAGAAGAAGATCCTTGGGCTCAACGCCGCGAAGCTCTACGGCGTCGATGTCCCCGAGGAGTTCAGGCTGCCCGACGAAGCCGGCACACCGGCTGACCAGACGGACGCGCAGCTGGTGGAAGGCTAGGCGTGCTCCCACAGGCCCAGGTGCTGTCGGCGCTCGCGACGGTCTACGACCCCGAGCTCGACGAGCCGATCACCACGCTCGGCTTCGTCGGCTCGTGTGTCGTGTCCGACAACGGCGACGTCGACGTGCACCTGCGCCTGCCCACGCCCCAGTGCGCGCCGAACTTCGCCTTCCTCATGGTGTCCGACGCGCGCGAGGCCGTCCTCCGCGTGCCGGGGGTGGGGAAGGTCGGTGTCGTCCTCGACGACCACTACACGGGGACCGAGATCAACGCCGCGGTGCAGCGGGGCGCGGGCTTCGACGCCGCGTTTCCCGGTGAGAGCACCGGTGACCTGGATCCCCTGCGTGCGCTGTTCCGGCGCAAGGCGCTCCTCGCCCGCCAAGGCCGCGTGTGCGCCGCGCTGCTGGCCTCCGGCGCGGACCCGGTGGCGGTCGTCGCCCTGCGACTGGCTGACCTGCCGGACGGCCCGGAGACCACCCGCTGCGTGCAGTTGCGGCGCGAGCTGGGCATGCCGTACGGCCCGGATGCGCCCGCGCTCGTCGCCGGCGACGGCACCCCGCTCGGAGCCGCGGACCTCGTCACGTGGCTGCGCCGGGCGCGGCTCGTGGGTCTGAGCCTCGAGAGCAACGGTGGGCTCTGCCGCTCGCTGTTGCGCGTCCGCCACGGCGTCCCCGACCCGACCGAGGAGGTGGCGGCATGATCGCCGCACGCTTGCACAAGTATCACGACCCGCTCGCCGTGGAGCAGATCGCCGAGCCGCAGATCACGGCGCCGCACGACGTGATCGTACGCGTGGGCGGGGCCGGGCTGTGCCGGACCGACCTGCACGTTCAGGAGGGCCAGTGGGCCGACAAGTCCGGCGTGCAGCTGCCGTACGTCCTCGGCCACGAGAACGCCGGCTGGGTGCACGAGATCGGCTCGGCGGTCACCAACGTCGCCGTCGGCGACACGGTCATCGTCCACCCGCTCGTCACGTGCGGGTTGTGCCGCGCCTGTCGCGCCGGCGACGATGTGCACTGCGAGAACAGCGAGTTTCCCGGGATCTCGGTCGACGGTGGCTTCGCCGAGTTGCTGAAGACGAACGCGCGCTCGGTCGTCAAGCTCGACCCGACGCTGCACCCCCAGGACATCGCGGCACTCGCCGACGCGGGGCTGACCGCCTACCACGCCATCAAGAAGGCGGCGAGCGTCCTGTATCCCGGCTCACGCGCGGTCGTCATCGGCGCGGGCGGCCTCGGCCACATCGGGATCCAGTGCCTGAAGGCGATGACGCCCGCCGAGATCATCGTCATCGACCCCTCCGAGCACGCTCGCGCGCTCGCCGCCGAGAGCGGGGCCGACGTCACGGTCGCGGCGGACGGCACGCAGGCCGACACGATCCTCGAGATGACCGACGGCAAGGGCGCCGAGGCGATCATCGACTTCGTCGGAGAGCGCGGCGCCATCCAGGACGGCGTCGCGATGCTACGCGAGGCCGGGTCCTACTACGTCATCGGCTACGGCGAGAACATCAACGTGCCGACAATCGACATCATCTCGCGCGAGATCAACTTCATCGGCAACCTCGTGGGGTCCTACAACGACCTCTCCGAACTGATGACGCTCACCGCGCAGGGCAAGGTCACCCTGCACACCAGCGCCTACCCGCTGGAAGCCGTCAACGACGCCATGGCCGACCTCGACCAGGGCCGCCTGCAGGGCAGGGGCATCCTGGTCGCGGACGCCGCCTGACAGGGGAGACATCACCCATGGGCAAGATCATCCATTTCAACGACGACGCGCGGCGCCGGCTGCAAGCCGGGGTCGACGTGCTGGCCGACACCGTCAAGGTGACGCTCGGGCCGAAGGGTCGCAACGTCGTGCTCGAGCGCCTCACCGGCGCGCCGACGATCACCAACGACGGCGTGTTGATCGCCCGTGAGCTCGAGCTTTCCGACCAGTTCGCGAACATGGGCGCCCAACTCGTACGCGAGGTCGCCGACAAGACCTCCGAGCTGACTGGCGACGGCACGACGACCGCCACGCTGCTGGCCCAGTCGCTCATCCGCGAAGGGATGCGAGTCCTCGCCAATGGCGTCAACCCGATGCTGCTGCGCCGCGGCATCGAGGAGGCCGTTGACCTCGTGGTCGCCGACCTCGTGCGCAGCGCCCGGGAGATCACCGAACCCGGGCTGCTGAGGCATGTGGCAACCATCGCCGCCAAGGAGGACGAGCGCATCGGCCGCGTCGTCGCCGAGGCGCTGGACCGGGTCGGCCAGGACGGCGTCGTCAGCGTCGAGGAGTCGGAGCTGCCGGGCATCTCCGTCGAGTTCGTCGAGGGCCTGCACGTCGAGAACGGCCACATGTCGCCGTACCTCATCCGCGACCGGATGCGGATGGAGAGGGTGTTCGTCAACCCCTACATCCTGTTGACGACCAAGCCGATCTCGACCGTCCAGGAGCTGATGGGCGCCATCGGGCACGTCATGCGCCGCCCGGAGCCGCTCGTGATCCTCGCCGAGAAGGTCGACGGCGCCGCGCTTGGCATGCTCGTGCAGAACAACCAGCACGGCACGATGGAGGCGACGGCGATCCGCGCCCCCGGCTTTGGCCACCGGCGCATCGCCTACCTCGGCGATCTCGCCGCGTTCACCGGCGGGCGCGTCATCACGCCCGAGGCCGGGCTGAGCCTCGACGATGTGGAGCTCGAGACGCTCGGGCGCGCGCGCCGCGTGATCGTCACCGAGGACTCCACGACGTTCATCGAGGGCGCCGGCAGCGAGGAGGACGTCGAGAGCCGGCTCAACGAGATCCGCGTGGAGCTCGAGCGGGCCAGCCACGACGTCGACATCGAGGCGCTCCGCGAGCGACGAGCGCGCCTGTCGAGCCGCCTGGCCGTGATCCGGGTGGGCGGGGCAACCGCCGTCGAGACGAAGGAGCGCCTCCGCCGCACGGAGGGATCGCTGGCGGCCGCCCGCGCCGCGCTGGCCGAGGGCATCGTTCCCGGAGGCGGGACCGCGCTGCTGCGCGCCGAGCGGGCGCTCGCCGGCGTCGCGTCCGACGGCGACCGTGGCGTGGGAATGGACGTCGTGCGGGCGGTGCTCGGCGACCCGCTGTTCCAGATCGCATCGAACGCCGGGTATGACGGCGAGTCCGTCGTCGACCAGGTGCGGGCGATGCCGGACGGGCACGGGCTCAACGCGTTGACCGGGGAGTTCGGCGACCTCATCGAGTCCGGTGTCATCGACCCGGTGCGCGTCACGCGCCTGAGCCTCCAGAACGCAGCCTCGGTCGCGGCGCTGATGCTGACCACCGAGGCCATCATCGCCGAGGAGCTCATCGGTCAGCCCGGGGCGATCCTCGCACCGGGCTTCGGCGATCTCGCCGAGGGGATGGCCCGACCGTCGTCACCGATCTGAGCGACGAGCAGGCTCGGCCGCCTCCAGCAGGGACGGCGCGAGGATCGAGTCCGCCGCACCGGTGACCCGCAGCCCGACGACGCGACCGTAGTAGTCGAAGTCCAGCACGATGCCGTCGAGCGCGGGGACCGCCTCAGCGGCCTCCAGCGCGTCGAGCGCCACCGAGTGACGGACCGCGGGCGCAGCCCCGACCACGAGCGCGACGTACGCCTCGCCAGAGGGCTCCACCGTAATCGCGATCTCCGCCATAGGCACATCCTCCCGTGTACCCGGTTGCTCCGGAAGTCAACGTCATCGCCCAACCTCCAGCAGCGTCTTGCCTACCGTGGCACGCGACTGCATCGCGGCGTGCGCGTCGGCCGCTCGGTCCAGCGGGAACCGCTGGCCGATCACCGGGCGCAAGCGGCCGGCCACCGCCTCGGCCAGCGCACGCTCCACAAGTGCCCGCGTCTGCACCGGCGTCGGACGTGACGCCTGCACGAGCGTCACCCCACGGTCGGCGGCCGCCTCCTCGCAAACGCCCGCCCATTCACCGCTCGCCAGCCCGTAGCTGAGCATCCGACCGCCACTCGCCAGGAGCTGGAACGCGGATCGACCGATGGTGCCGCCGACGCCGTCGAACACGACGTCGACGCCACCGACGGCGTCGCGCACCTGCTCCGTCCACCCCGGCCGGCGGTAGTCGACGACGACGTCCGCACCCAGGTCGCGCGCCAGCTGCACCTTCCGCGGGCCACCGGCCGCCGCGACCACCCTGGCGCCGGCCGCCCGCGCGAGCTGCACGAGCAGCGTTCCCACGCCACCGGCCGCCGCCTCGACGAGAACGAGCTCAGCGGAGCGCAGGCCGGCCGCGCGGACGAGCATCGTCGCCGTGCGCCCGTCGGCCAGCAGCGCCACGGCGCTGTCGAGCGCCAGAACCTCGGGGACCTCGACGAGCCCGCCGGCCTCCACCACAGCGCGCTCGGCGTAGCCGCCCGAGCCACCGGTGCTGCTGATCACCCGCCGGCCGACGAGTTCCCCACCGACGCCGGGGCCGATCGACGTGACCACGCCGCCGACGCCGTTGCCCAGGATCATCGGCAGCTCGCCCTTGTACGGTCCCGCACCGCTGGCGCGGAACTGGGTCTCGACGAACGTGATGTTGGCGAACGCGACCTCGATCAGCGCCTGTCCCGGCCCGGGGACCGGGTCCGGCGCCTCGCCCGGAACGAGCACCTGCGGCCCGCCGAACTCCGTCAACCACACCACGCGCATGGGACCCCTTTCGCTTGACGTCCGACCCGACGCCCACAGCGTGCCACTTCAACTGCGCTTGATGTCAAGGCGACGGCGCGTGCGCGTTCACCCGGCCCGTCATACTCGCCAGCCGGCGGCATCCGCCGGCCGCCGCTCCGTCGCCATGGCCCACCTCCACGTCACCGACCTCGCCTACGCCCATCCAGGTGGCGACACGCTGTTCTCCGACGTCTCCTTCAAGCTGCCGGCCGGCCGGCACGCCGGGCTGATCGGGGTCAACGGCGTGGGCAAGTCCACGCTGCTGCGGATCCTCGCCGGGGACCTGGACGCCGAGGAGGGGGACGCGTCGCTCGGCGGCCGCGTGCTGTGGATGCGTCAGGACGTCGGCACGGGCGACGGCACCGTGCGCGAGCTGCTGCTCATGGGTGCCCCGCCCCGGGTCCGGGCCGCCGGATTGGCGCTGCTGGCCTGTGAACGTGAGCTGGCCGCCGGGGACGAGTCGGCGGGGGTGCGATTGGGCACCGCGATCGGTGACTGGGCCGACCTGGGCGGCTACGAGCTCGAGGGGCAGTGGGACGCCGTCTGCCGGCGCATCGCCGGCGGCGGCCTGACCGAGGTGGGCGACCGTCCGTCCGTGACGCTGTCCGGCGGCGAGCGCAAGCGCCTCGTCCTGGAGCTGCTGTTCGGTTCCGACGCCCCGATCCTGCTGCTGGACGAGCCCGACAACTTCCTCGACATCCCGGCCAAGCGCTGGCTGGAGGAGCAGCTGCGCAAGACCCGCAAGACGATCCTGCTCATCAGCCACGATCGTGAGCTGCTGGCCGCCGGCACCGACGCGATCGTCACGCTGGAGGGCAACGGCGCGTGGGTCCACGACGGCTCGTACGCGACCTACGCCAAGGCCCGGGCCGACCGCCAGAAGAAGCTCGGCGACCGGCTGGCCCAGTGGCACGAGGAGGAGAAGCGCCTGCGCGAGCTGGTCCGCGTGTTCAAGGAGCGTGCGCGCTACTCGCCGGAGCTCGCCAAGCGCGCGAACGCGTTCGAGACCCGTTGGAAGCGTTACGTGGACGCGGGCCCGCCGCCGGCGCCGATCAGCGACAAGACGATCAGCGTGCGGCTGCGGGGCGCCGACTCCGCGCGCAAGGTCGTCGCCCTGCACGACGTGGAGATCGACGGGATGGTCCGGCCCTTCAGCGATGAGATCCACTTCGGCGAGCGCGTCGGGCTGATCGGCCCCAACGGCTCTGGCAAGACGCACGTCATGGCCCTGCTCAGCGGGTCGACGACACCGGCCGCCGGGCGGGTGGTGTTGGGCAACCGCGTCTCCCCCGGGCTCTTCACCCAGCTCAATCGCCGGGACGACTTCGCCGGGCGCACGCTGTCGGACATCGTGGAGGAGCGCACCGGCGCGTACGAGACGGCGATGCGCGGACTTGCCCGGTACGACCTGCAGCACGCATCCAATCGCAAGGTCGAGACGCTCTCCGGCGGCCAGCGCGCCCGCTTGGAGATCCTGTGCCTCGAGCTCGAGGGCCACAACCTGCTGCTGCTGGACGAGCCGACCGACAACCTGGACGTCGAGTCGTGCGAAGCGCTCGAGCATGCGCTCGACGGCTTCACCGGGACCGTCGTCGCCGTCTCCCACGACCGCGCGTTCCTGCGCCGGCTCGACCGCTTCCTGCTGCTGGACCACACCGGCCGCGTCAGCGCGCTGCCAGACGTCCGGTCCGCGCTGGAGGCGCTGGAGCGCGTGGGCCGGACCGCCTCGTAGATCTCACGCGACGTACGCCGCTGTCGAGCGCCCCTCGCGCTCTTGGGCCATGACGTAGCGCGCCAGGCGCTGCTCGTCGCCGCGCGGCAGCTCGTCGAACTCGATCGCGCGATGCCCGAACGGGGTCGCGCGGACGACCTGCCCCTCCCCCGGCAGCTCACCGTGGTCGGGCAGCAGGATGTTGAAGCGCACGCGCGCCTGCAGCGGCAGCAGCGCCGCGTGCTCCACGAGCATCCCGCCGATGCTGAGATCCACGGTGCGCGTGATGAGCTCGTCCACGCCGTCCACGCCGGCGACGGCGACCCGGACCGCGCAGCGCACGCGCGCGAAGTTGCGCCGCTGCATGATCACCGCCTCGTCGGCGCCGGTCAGCATCATGCGGTCGCGGGTGACGCGGAGCTCGCCGGCGCGCCGGACCAGGCCGCGCGCGCTACGCCACTCCAGCGCCGCCTGGCAGGCGGCCACGCCGCCCGGCATCACCACCGCACCTGTCAGGGACTCGATGGTCACGCTGCCCGAGGCATGCGCGCCGTGCACGCGGACGGGCAGGCGCCAGCCCCCGGCGACGACGAGGTCGACGGGGTGTCCGGTGAGCGGTTCGGGGGCCCGGGCAGCATCGAGGACGGGAGTGCGCATCGGCGGTCCCACCGGTCATCGGCGCCGGCGCCGCGCGCTTGAGTCGCCCCGCCCGCCCTAACCGCAGACCGACACCAGCTGCCCGATGACCGGGAAGTTCAGCAGGTTGATGCCCCCCGAGGTCAGGTTCTGCTGACCCCCGCAGGCCAGGCTGCCGCTCGCGCGCGAGTCCAGCGCGGTCCCCGCCGACTTGCGGCCGGGCAGCCAGACGAGGCGCTTGTTGGCGTTGGCCGGGCTGCCGTCGGTCCCGATCTTGAACGCGGTGATCGACGGCGGGTAGGAGATGTTGTTCATCACGAACGGCAGCGTGTTGGAGTCGATGAACATGTAGAACTTGGGCACGGTCTGGCCGAGGTAGCCGAAGGTCTGGCCGTTCATCCCGAAGTCCAGCGCCAGGCGGTGGAAGCGGACGTTGTTGATCTGCACCGGCGCGCCGCCGGACCCCAGGTCGATGGTCGCGTTCATCGTGACCATCGACGCGATCGACGAGCTCGTCCCGGACGTGCCCTGGTCGTTGAAGTCCATCGACACATTCGCGGCGTACGGGCGGTTGTTCCCGCCGGCGGTCGCGTTCTGGCTGGAATCCGGGAACGTCTTGATGAATCCCGTGCTCTGCGTGTAGTTCGACAGCGCCGCGGGAATCTTGTCGGCCGGGCGACAGGTGTTGTCGGTGGCCAGGCAGGCATCGAGGATCCGCGGGACGTTGTCCAGGCTGAAGGTCGCCGACGGGATCGTCCCCAGGTTGGCGATGTTCAGCGTCAGGTTCGCCATCGAGCCCGGGGCCGCCGGCGTGCCGTTGCGCAGCAGCAGGCGGGTGGGCGTCTTCGGCGTCGCCGTGGGATCCGGCAGCGTCACGCCCACCTCGGTGTGGGCCGAAGGCTTGTTCAGCGCGCCCGTGATCGTCGCGTCAGGGCCGCCGTCCTGCGGCAGCGAGGCGTTGATGTCGATCTTCTTGGTGGTCGCGGCGACCTGGTCCAGCACGAGGTTCACCGGGTCCAGGTTCATCGCGAGCCCCTGCACGCCGGTGAGCCGCACGGCCACGCCGAAGTTCGCCGGGTCACCGGTGTAGGAGAAGACGTCCGTCGCCTGCCCCGTGGCCGGCAGGGTGCGGCTGCCCGCCGCCAGGCGCAGTTCCCCGATCGCCTCACCCGGGTTGACCGCGAGCTGGGCCAGCGGCGGCTTGACACCGGTGGCGGGCTGCTCCGGGAGGGTCATCGTGAAGGCGCTCGGGACGCCGGCGAGATCGGCCTCGATCCCGTCGGCTCCCTCCAGCAGGGCGACGCCGTCGGCCTTGATGTGGATGCGCCCGACCGGGCTCGAGGCCTGGTAGGTCAGCTTGGTGCCGCCGGTCGTGGGCGACCCCGCCGGGTTGATGTCGCCAAGGCCGACCTTGAAGGTCGCCGGCAGGTTCTCGATGTCGGCCTGCACGTGCAGCGGCGGGGCGTTGGGGTCGACCGGGGCCGCGGGGTCGCTCACCGGGGCCGCCAGCTTGGCGTCGACGCGGAACGGGATGTCGGGGCGCATCGTGGCCTCAAGGGCGATCGGTGCCGTGTCGACCTTCAGCGACGAGAGGTCGAACACGCGCAGGGCGAGGCCGAGCTTGCCGTCGGTCGAGTCCAGCTTGGCGCCGGCCTCGCCATCGGCGATCACCGGCGCGTCACGGCCCGGGCTGCCGGCGCTGACGTCGATCTGCCCGATCGGCTGGTCGGACGTCAGGCTGATCGACTGGTTCAGGTCCTGGCCGATGCCCAGCTCGAAGTGCGTCGGCACGACCCGGAAGTCCACGGCGAAGTTCGTGGCGCCGAGGAAGACCGGCGTCTCCGACGTGATCGCGGCGTGGATGAGGTTCACGGGCGCGGACCCGCTGTACGTCACCTTGCCGTCGGTGAGGTTCAGGCCCAGGTCCAGCACGGTCGGGAGCTGGTCGATGGTCGCCTGCGCCGTGAGGGCGTCGGACGAGATGTCCGCGGTGAAGAGGCCGCCCGCCGTCTCGGTGTGCAGGTTCACCGCGTCACCGAAGTTGATCGTCAGCGCCTTGAGCTGACGGATGCGCGCCGCGAGCTGGAAGTCCTCCCCGGCCTTGTCGTGAAGGATCGCGCCCTGGTCGGCCGGCAGCGCGGGCTCGGCCTTGCCGTCCTCCCACGCCTGCAGCTCGATGAGCTGGATCGGGTTGTCGGCCGACAGCGACGCCGCGCCGTTGCTCTGCGAGAAGCCGAGCGTGACGTGGGCGGGCAGCTTCTCGATGCGCGCCTTCACGCGGTTGCCGGCGCCCAGGAACGGCTGAGCCAGGCGGGCCTCCACCGTCAGCAGGTCGATGCCGGCCGGGTCCCCGTCGGCGTTCTGGCCGTCGAAGGTGATGTGCCCCGTGTCGAGCTCCAGGCCGAGCGTCGCGTGAGCCGGGAGGTCCAGGACGTTGGCGACCGCGCCGATGGCATCGGTATCCACGTCGACGGAGAAGGGACCGCCGGCGGTGCTCGTCTCCAGACCGACGTTCTGGGAGAAGTCGACGGCGAGCTTGCGCAGCTGTCGCACGCGGGCGGCGATGACGAACGGCGCGCCGGCCCGGTCGTGGTAGACCGCGCCCTGGGAATCCGGATCCGCGAGGGCGGACGGGAAGGTCGTGGCGCCGTCGGTCGCGAGCAGCTCGAGGCGGCCGATGGCGGCGTCCCCGTCGTCGCCGGCCACGACGCTCGCCCGGCTCGCACCGGTGTCCAGGCCGAGCGTGACCTTCGAGGGGACCTCGTCGATCGCGGCGTGGATGTCCGTCGCACGGCCGAACAGCGGCGTGTCGGAGTGGGCGTCGATGGCCAGCCGGTTGACGCCGGAGCCGTGGCCGTCGAAGCTGATCTGGCCGCTCCCGAGGTCGGCGCGCAGGTCGGTCTCCGCGGGCAACTGGTCGATGAAGGCGTCGGCGTTCAGGGCGGGCGTCTGGATGAGCGCCCGGAACGGCGTGCTGCGGACCTTGGAGCTGAGGCCCACGTCGGAGCCGCCGAGGTTGACGGTCACGTGCTCCAGGTCCAGGAGCCGTGCGGCGAGCGTGTACTCGCTGGGCGTGTCACGGAACACCGCCCCCTGGGGCGTGTCGAGGACCGCGTCGACGTTGACCGGGTCGGCCCCTGAGGTCGCACCGAGCGTGATCGACTGAATCGGCTCATCCGCGATGATCGAGGCGCCGGTGCCGCCGGCGGCCAGATCGATGGTCACCGTCGGCGCGAGCTTGACGACGTCCAGGTCCAGGCGCGAGGCCCGGCCGAAGAGCGGCCCGTTGCCCGCGACGTGCAGCTGCACGCTATCGATGCCCTTCGGCGTCGTGCCGTCGGCCTCGCGACCGGCGAAGCGCAGGCGCCCGGCCGCGGCGTCCAGCGCGACGTCGACGCTCGGCGGCAGGTCCAGGAAGGCCCCCGTCGCGTGCAGGTCGTTCGTGTCGACGCGCACGTCGAACGGACCGCCGCCGGTCAGCGCCTTCAGCGCCACGGACGGGTTGAGCGCGACCTCGATGCGTTGAAGGTCATGGACGCGCGCGGCGAGCAGGAAGGTGCCCTCGCGGTCCACGTACGTCGCGCCTTGATGGCCGTCGGCCGGCAGGTCGCTCGCCAAGTCCACCGGGCGGTTGGCCGCGGCCAGTTCGATCGTCTGGATCGGGTCGCTGGCGGTGACCTTCACGCCGTCCGCCGCCTGGGCGAGGTCGAGCGTCAGGTCCGGCGCGATCTTCTCGATGCGGGCCTTGACGTAGTTCGCCCCGCCGAACAGCGCCTGGGTGGCGTGCGCGTCGAGCGTGAGCAGGTCGATGCCCTGCGCGTCGCCGGCGGCGTTGCGGCCGTGGACGGTGAGCCGCCCGGCGTCCAGGTCCAGCGTGGCGTCGAGCTGCGCCGGCAGGTCCTGCACGGTCGCCGCGGCGTCGAGGTCATCGGTGACCACGCGCACCGCAAACGGCCCGCCGTCGGTCTCGGTCTGCAGGCGGATCGGCGTGCCGAGATCGGCCTTGAGGTGCTTGAGGTGGCGCACCCGCGCCGCGACGGCGTAGTCGCCGCCCGTCAGGTCGGTGAAGCTGACGCCCTGCGCGCCGCCCGCGGGCAGGTCGCCGGGCTGCTGGGGACGATTGCCCGCGAACAGCTCCACGAGGCCGACGCCGCCGTTGCTGGCGCTGACGTCGACGCCGCCGGCGCCCTGGGCCAGGTCGAGCGTGAGGTCGGCAGGGATCTCCTCGACGTGCGCGTGGACGGTGTCGGCACGGCCGAACAGCGGGCCCGTCGCGTGCAGGTCGACGTCCAGCGTGTCGATCCCGGCCGGGCCACCGCTCGCGTCACGGCCGCTGAAGGTCACGCGCCCCTGATCCAGGTCGGCGGTCACCGTCGCCCGGGCGGGCAGGTCGGCGATACGGGCCGAGCCGCTCAGAGCGTCCGTGTCGATGTCGGCGCGGAAGGGGCCGCCGGCGGTGCGGGTTGCGACGCTGATCGGGTTGGACAGCGTCGCGGCGATGCGCTCCAGGCCGAGCACGCGGGCCGCGACGACGTAGTCGCCCCCGGCGTGGTCGATGTAGCGGATGCCCTGGCCGTCGCCCGGCGGCAGGTCGGCGGCGCGGTCGATGACCCGGTTGGCGGCGACCACCTCGATGGACCCGATCGGGTTGCTGGCGCTGACCGTCACATCCTCTCCGGCGGGTTGGAAGCCCAGCTCGAGCGAGGCGGGCAGGTCGCGGATCACCGCGTCGATGCGGTCGGCGCGGCCGAACAGCGCGCCGCCGCCACCGCTGTGCGCCGTCAGGGCCAGGCGCTGGATGCCCTGCGGGTGCCCGGCGGCGTCCGCGCCGGTGAAGGTGAGCTTCCCGGCTGCCTGGTCCAGGCCGAACGTGGCCTGGGCGGGCAGGTCGGTGATCGTGCCGTCCGCCTGCAGGTCGTCGGTCGCCAGGGCGAGCGAGAACGGCCCGCCGCGGGTGACTGCCTTCAACTGCGCCGCCCCGGTGGTGTGCACCGACACCTCGCGCAGGTCGTGCACGCGGGCGGCGATGAGGTAGTCCCCGCCGCTGAGGTCGCGGTAGATCGCGCCGTCGCCGGTGCCCGGGGGCAGGAGCTCGGACCCGTTGGAGGCCAGGAACTCGACGGTGCCGATGGCGCCGCTGCCCTCGATGGTCAGGCCGGCGGTGCCGTCGGCCTGCGTGAGCGTCGCCGTCATCGTCGCCGGGATCGACGTCAGCGTGCCGCGCAGCTTGGTGGCGCGTCCGAAGAAGGGACGGGTGGCGTCACCGGCGAGCGTGATCTTTCCGATCCCGGTGCCGTGGCCGTCGTAGGTCACGCGACCGCCGTTGACGTCGAGCCCGAGGTCGAACTCGTGCGGCAGGTTCTGGACGCGGGCGGTGATCGTCTGGTCCGGCGTGTGCAGGCGGGCGAACAGCGGGGTCGCGGCAAGCTTGGCCGAGATCGTCGGCGCGTCGCCCAAGTCGAAGGCGGCTCGCTCGAGGCCGGGGACGCGCAGCGCCGTGGAGCTCACGCTGCCGTCGTCGTCGGAGTTGACGTACGCGGGCTCGCCGGTCAGCAGGCGCGGCTCGCCGTTGGCCACGCCGACCTCGGTCTGGCCGATGGGGCCGCCCGTGGTCGTGATGGTGCCGTGGCTGCCGGCGATGTCGGCGGTGATGCCGGTCGGGACGTCGTCGAGGTTGACGATCGACTTCTGGCGCGTGGCGCCGGCCTCGTCGGTGGCGAAGAACGCGCGGATCGAAGCGACGCGTGCGGACGCCGTGTAGACGGCGTGCAGGTCGCCGCTGGTCCGGGCGGTGAGCCCGAGGGTGCTGGGCAGGTTGGTGATCGTCGCGGCGAAGCGGTCCTGGCGCTGGCCGGCGACGACGCGGCCGGTGAGCTTGGCCGGGCCGGTGCGGTTGGTCGTGAGCGTCGCGGCCAGGTCGGTGCCGACCCGCGCGTCGATGGCGGCCGTGTCGGGCGCCGCGCCGTACTCCAGGCGCACCTCGGTCGGGTTGACCGGGTTCGCGAAGGTGCCGTCGAAGAGGCCCGCCGTCACCGCGATCGCGTTGCCGCGCTGCTGCTGCGTGAGGTCGAAGTGGTAGGACCCGTTCGGCTTCAGCAGCGTGTCGAGCGGCGTCGACAGGGTGAAGGTCCCCGGGGCGCGGTCCGTTCGCGCGTCGTAGCCGAAGGCCAGGTGACCGCGGCCGAGGGTCTTGTGCGTGGCGTCGTTGAGGACGGCCTGCACGGCGACGGGGAGCGTCGCGGTCTCCGTCGGAGAGCGCTCGATCTTCACGCCGACCTGGTTGGGGCCCGTGATCGTGATCGTGCCGATGAGGTCGGGGAGGATGTCGTCGTCGACGTTCAACGGCGTCGGGACCCCGACGGTCGCAAGCGTCGAGCGTGCGACCGTTCCCCCACCGGGCCGCGCGTAGGTCGTCTCGAAGCGATACTCGAGCAGTCCCGCCGAGCACAGGAGCGAGGAGAGGCCCTGGCCGATGGTCCCGAGGCCGAGGTCGCCGAGGCCGGGCGTGGTGTTGAGCAGGGTGTCGAGGCTCGAGGCGGTCGGGCACAGCAGCTGCTGGGTCGTCCCCAGCAGCCCCTGCTGGCCGGTGAGCAGGCCGCCGACCGCGGGGATCGCGTTCGTGGTCGTCGTGGACACCGTCGTGGTGACGGTGTTCGTGACGCCGCCGAGCACGTTCCCCAGCAGCCCGGCCTGCGCCGGTGATGCCCCCGTGGCCGACACGCAGACGACCGCTATCGGCATGGCCACGCGCAGCGCGCGCAGCGCCTGACCGACCCTGAACTTTGACATACGTTTCTCCCCGATCGGGCCCGCGATCCCACGCGGACACATCCGTTCACCGACCCCCTGCCGGTGAACGGAGGCAAACATAGTGGTACGCCCGTACCTGATGCAAGTGGCACACCCTGTCGCACGTCCGGGTTCGACGACGTCGACGTGACAGCGTGTCAACGCTCAACAAGCCAGTAAAATAGTGCTGGCCGGAGATCTGGGGCGCCGCATGCGCCATCGGTGCCAGCGGGCGATGCGGAAGAAATATTTTCAACTTGGCATGAAGTCGGCCCAGATTGGATGGTCAAAAACCTGCCCCAGCTTCTGTGCCCCACGTCACGCGGGCGCAACTCCGTGCTCCTGATTCGGTATTCACCTGCATAACGCCGAATTCGCGCGCCTTCCAGGCGCGGGAAACGGGGGACCCGATCGCAGCCGCCTCGGCGGCTGCCGGGGCGAATCACCGCCGGTTTGCGGTGTAGCGCGGTCTGTCGCTGCGCGAGCCCGTCAGCTCACCCCGTAGGCGACAACGACACGAAGGAGCACCACCATGCCGCTGTCCCCCACGTTCGCGCGCCGATTGCGCGTGGCGACGGCGCTCGCCGTCGTGACCGTCCCGGCCCAGGCCGCAGGCGCCGCAACGTCCCCCACCGCCACGTCCGCCGGCTTCCAGCGGGCGCTCGGCCTGCCGGCGTCCGGTAGCGGCAGCCTGGCATCACCGCCCCCACGCCCGACGCCCACTCAGCTACGCCGCGCCGAGCGAGAGCGTCTGGCCAGTGCCCGGACCGCGCGGGTGCAGCGCCGCTTGCGCCAGATGAAGCAGGCCGGACAGCGGATCGCCCGCCACCCGTACGTCTACGGCGGCGGCCACGGCTCGTTCACGGCGTCCGGCTATGACTGCTCGGGCTCGGTGTCCTACGTCCTGCATGCCGCCGGCCTGCTGAAGGCCCCGCTGGCCTCCGGTGCCCTGGCGACCTACGGCCGGCCGGGCCGCGGCAAGCACGTGACGATCTACGCCAACGGCGGTCACGCCTTCATGGTCGTCGACGGCCGGCGCTTTGACACCATCGCCCTGAAGCAGACCGGCACGCGCTGGAGCGCCACGATCGGCTCGACACAGGGCTATGTCGCGCGGCACCCGCAGGGGTTGTGAGGCCGGGCGCGCACGACCATCACCTGGTGCGCGACCTGTGGACGATCTCGCAGCCGTGCACGCGATCGTGGAGGTCAACGAACGCCGTGTCGCGGCCGGTGCCGCAATCGATCGCGTCGGGCCGGCCGTCACGGGCAACGATGCGGTCCGCCCCCGAGCCGCCGGTGATGCGGTCGCGTCCGAGTCCGCCGTCGATGTTGTCGGACCCGGGTCCGCCGTAGAGGCAATCCGTGCCGGCGCGGCCGATGATCCGGTCCGCGCCACCGCTCCCGAGGATCCGATCGCCGGCGAGGGTGCCGACGAGCCGGTTCGGCCGGGCGTCGCCCCGCAGCGAATTGCCGCAGGCGCGATCGGTCGCCTGGGTGAGCGTCCACCGGTAGGTGACGGCGACGGACGCCTTCTGGTAGGCGTTGTCGCCCGTCCTGCCCGAGCCGGCGCCCGTGTCGGGCATGCTCGCGGTGAACCGATAGGTCCGCCTGTCGCCCGGCAGCAGGGTGATCAGCCGGCGCCCGCGTAGCGCGCCCAGCGTGCCCGCGTAGACCGTCATGTTGGAGCCGGAGGTGATGTCGGCCACCCGCAGAGCGAGCGCTCTGGAAAGCACCCCACGGCCGGGACCGGGGACATCCGCCATGCGGGTGGGCGCGAGCGCGAGCGCGCCCGTTCGGCGGCCGGTGTTGCGGAGCGTCACGGAGCCGGTCGTCGCAGCGCCGGGGGCCAGATCGGACACGGTGAGGATCGCCCCATGGCCTTTGGAGTTCGACAGGGTGAAGGCACCGGATACGAAGGCCTGCGTCTGGACCCGCCCGGGCCCTGGGTGCTTGGCGATGCCGGCCAACGCGATCGCCCCGCCGAGGAGGACCACCGATGTCGTTGCCGCCATGATCCGGCGCCCGCACCCGTGCGTGCGGCTCACCGCTCAGAACTCCCCATCGCTGCTGCCCGGCTCGGTCACGAGGCCAGCGCTCACGGTGTTCCCTGCCCGGTCCGTGGCGCCGGTCGCGCCAAGCCAGAACATGGTGCCGCTCGAGGCCGCGGTCCGCGGTCCGGTGGTTGCCGTGCCGAGCGTGACGCTGATCGCGTTCCCGCTCAGGGTCATCGTCGACGGCGTCCCGCTGGTACCGAACCTCGCGCTCGACGACACGTAGTCGTTGCGCCCGAGATAGACCGTGCCGAACGGGAGGACGGCGGTGTTCGCTGCGTTGTACACGGTCACCGCGTCGTTGGACCCGATGACGTCGTTATCGATTCGCACGACCACGTTCGTGGCAGACCCGGTCCAGCCGGAGACCACGGAGTTCGGGTCGATCGGCTCGCTGTACGTGAACGTGATCGTGTCGCCGAGCTCTGGCTTGCGCACGGTGTTGCCGGTCTTGTTCGCGGTCTGGACGTCGGACGCGGTCGGCGCGGTGTTGTCGACGATGACCGGGAAGCCCGTCTGGGCCCGGGTGTTCGCCGCGACATCCGACAGCGTCAGCGCGTACGTGTAGGTCGTGGCCGCGAGCGTGGCGTTCACGGTCAGGCTGGCGCTGCGTTCGTTGTAACTCTGGCCGGCGATGGTGAACGCGCCCGCGCTGAGCGCGGCCGCGGTCTGTGCCGGTGTCGTCGCACTGACGTTCGCGGTGGCGGACGCGACGCCGCTCGCCGGATTGCCGCTGTCGGTGACGTTGGCGTAGACGCGGTAGGTGCCACCTTGACGGATGTAGCCGGGCGTCCCGCCCTCGGTCTTCTGGATCACCGCGGCCGTCGCCTGGGGCGCGACGAAGTCAGGGACGGCCACGAGCACGTTGCCGGTGCTCCCCGTGTGCTGACCGAACGCGGCCCAGACCCCGCCCGTCGTGCTGGTGAGCGCCACCAGCATCGCTCCGAACGCGAAGCCGGCCAGCCACGTGCAGCGCCGCCGGCGCGACGCTCGTCGTTCACGCCGCGAGCGCATCGACGACCTCCTCATCGCGTTCACGACGCCAGATCCCCCTCAGGAGCGACGCCGCCAGCACGAGTGCGGGCACGATGATCAGGCCGACACGCCCGGCAGTCGTCTGCAACCGGACGATGCCGAAGCCGAGCTTCGGGACGCGGTACAGCACGCGGCCGATCCGGCCGTCCGCACGGACCTGCCAATGCTCCTGTCCGCTGTTCGCGTCGCCCTGCGTCGTGAACTGCAGCTGGTTGCCGACGCGGTGGATCCAGCGGGCGCGGTGCGAGATGAGTCGCCCGTGGGGATCCTCGAACGTGATGATGTCGCCGACGTTCGCCGACAGCGCCGGGATCGGCTTGACCACGACGACGTCTCCCGTCCTGATCGTCGGCGTCATGCTGCCGGAGCGGACGACATACGAGCGGTCCCCGAACGCGAGCGGGAGCGCGAACGCGAGCAGGATCGCCAGCGTAAAGCCCATCGCGATCCAGACGGCGAACGTGCGCACGACGCTCCAAGGGCGGTGGCGGCGGACCATCCTCAGGCGCCGACCTTCACGGTTGGCGTCAGCAAGACCGTCGCCTGCTGGCCCTCGTAGCCGTCGCTGATGTCGCGCGGTATCCAGGCCTGGACGCGCAGCCGGCGTGTCGTCCCGGAGGCGATGCGCAGGGTGGCCGCGCTGCCGCGGCGCAGACCCTGCAACGTGCTGTTCGCCAGCGACGCACCGGCGCTGCTCAGCCGGACCCGGAGCAGGCCGTCGAGCGGCGTGGACGCCGCAGGGGCCCGGAAGCCGACGACCAGCGTCTTGCCGGTCTGGTTGCGGATGGTGAAACGCGCCTGCGTGCGCCGTCCCCCGGGCACCAGCGACCGAGAACCCAGCACGCGACGCAGCGGCGTCGGAGTGACCTCCAGTTCGCCCGTGGACGCGACCGCGAGCCGCACGGTCGCGGGGAGCCGGGGCACGTTCGCGCTCGGCCGCGCGGTGAAGAGGAGCAGCGCGGCGCCGGCAACCCCCAGACACGCACCGAGGGTGCGCGCGAGGCCGGTTGGGGTTGGCGAGATCATCGTCATGCGGGCGTCGTTCGGACGGAGGGCCGGCGCCTCGCCGGTCCTCCGTCCTGGTGACCGTCGCCGCCTCAGCCGTTGCGGGCTTCGTAGTGCAGCGAGAAGTCGCCGCTGGTCGAGCCCTGGGCGGTGTCCGGCGCGGCCGCGCTGATCGTCACGACGGCCTGGACGACGAGCGTGTTGCCGGGGTCCCATGTGGTCTTGCCCGGAAGCGTCGTGGGCACCCCGGTCTCGTAGCTGGAGCCCCGGATCGCCGCCACGGGCCCGTCGTACTTCGTGCCGTCGGCGCCGGTGTAGGACGTGAAACCGGTGCAGTCCGGGAACGTCGAACTGACCTGCGACCCGTGGGTCACCTTGATGTTGATGTAGTCGGCCAGCGGGCCGGTGGCGCCCTGCACCCAGCTGTGGACGGTGGACGGCAGGGACCCGTTGTAGGAGATCTTGATGCACTTGGTGTAGCTGTCCCCCGGCTGCGCGCCGGTGACGTTGATGAGCGCCGAGCCGCCGTCGTTGTCGGACAGGGCGACGGTACCGGTGGAGATCTCGTTGCCCGAGTTCTGGGTGGTCGCGCTGAAGAGGCCGAAGACGCCCAACGCCGACACGCTTGCGAGCACTCCCACCACCAGGGCGGAGAGTGACAGCTTCTTGGTTCTGGTCATGGTCGTATTCCTCGTTTGCCGTGTGGAAGGTGCATGCGCTTAGGTGTTCTGGGCTTCCCAGATGAACGTGTGGACGCCCGACGATGCGCCTTGCGCGGCGTCGGGCGTGCCTGCCTGGAGCGTGGTCTGGAACTTGAAGACGACGGAGGTGTTCGTGAGCCAGCTCGTCTGAACACCGGGGCCGGTGGCGATCCCGGTCGCAAAGCTCGTTCGCGTCTGCTCGAACTGCGCCAGCGTGCCGCTGTACACGGCCGGGTTCGCATCGGCGACGAAGCCTGTGCAGTCGGGGAACGTGGACGTGGCCTGCGTTCCTTTGGTGATCGTCAGGTCGACGTATGGGGCGAGCGCCCCGGGACTGCTCGTCGTGTACAGGCGCACCGCGGACGGCAGCGATCCGGTGAACGTGGTCTTCACGCACCTCGCCGCCGTGTCCCCGGGCTTCGCTCCGATGGTGTTGTACAGCGCGGACCCCGAGTCGTTGTCGCTGATCGCGACGGTGCCGGCGCTGATCTCGTTGCCCGCGTTCTGGGTCGTTGCGGTGAACAGCCCGAAGACGCCGAGCGCCGAGACGCCACCGAGCACGCCGACGACCAGCACCGAGAGCAGCAGCTTGGTGCCGTGTCTCATCGTTGCTCCTTCCATGGTGCGGGCCAGGCTGGCGCTCATTTGGAGCGATTCCCGATCGATGTCCGCTCGTGCTCCGAGCGGTATCGACGGCACGTGCCGCTCCGCTTGCCGTGTGGACCACCGAACCGCGTCGGTAGTTTCTACGGATCCGCTAGACTAGGCGCTCGGCGTGGACCGCGTCGCGCCGATCACCAGCGGCCTACGCCGTAGGCACCTGCAGCTCGGCCAGTTCCCGCTTGAGGATCTTGCCGGTCGGGTTCCGTGGCAGCTCGTCGAGGAAGACCACCTCGCGGGGCGCCTTGTAGCGGGCGAGATTGTCCTTGACGAAGGTCTGCAGGTCGTCGGCGCTGATGTCCTGGCCCTCGCGCTTGACGACGAACGCACGTAGTCGCTGGCCGAAGTCCGGGTCCTCGACGCCGATCGCCGCGGCGTCGGCGATCGCCGGATGGGTGACGAGCAGCTCCTCGATCTCACGGGGAAAGACGTTCTCGCCGCCGGAGACGATCATCTCGTCGTCGCGACCGTCGATGAACAGGCGGCCGTTCGCGTCGAAGTGGCCCACGTCGCCGGTGGACATCAGCCCGTCGACGATCTCCTTGCCGCCCCCGCCCGTGTAGCCCTCGAACGGCGACGTCGTCCCGACGAAGATCCGTCCTGTCTGGCCCTGTGGCAGCGCCGCGCCCCCGTCGTCGAGGATGCGGATGCGCGACCCCAGGGCGGGCTTGCCGACGGAGTTCGGTGCGATCCGGATGTCCTCGGGCGTCGCGAGCGTCGCGACCGAGACCTCAGTCGAGCCGTAGAGGTTGTAGATGACGTCGCCGAGCAGGTCGGACGCCCTCGTCGCGACCTCGGCCGGGAGCTGGGAGCCCGCGCAGAAGACGACCCGCAGGGCGCTCAGGTCGCGGGCCTTCACCTCGTCCTCGCCGAGCGCGAGCACGCGCTGCAGCATCACCGGGACCACGCAGGCGCCGGTCGCGCCGTGGGTGGCGAGATCGTCGACGAACTCCGCGGCGTCGAAGCGCCGGCGCAGCACGAGCTTGGAGCCGAGGCTCAGCGTGAGCAGGGCGATGATCAGGCCGGTGCCGTGAAAGAGCGGCGGACCGATCACCGTCGCCTCGCGCGCCTTCATCGGCATGCGGTCCAGCAGTGCGCCCGGCAGCACGAGCGACTTGGGCTCGGGCCGCGGCGCGCCCTTCGGCGTGCCGGTCGTCCCGCTCGTGAGCAGCACGATGCGCCCCGGCTTGGCGGGCGCCGCGGTCGGCGTCGGGTCCCCGCCGGCCACGAGCTTGCGGAAGGCGTCGTCGGCCGGGTCGTCCGTCGCGCAGGCGATCTTGCCGCGGGCCGGCGTGATCTCGGCGACCATCTCGGCAAAGCCCTCGTCGTAGACGAGGAAGTCCACGCCTTCGCGCTCGGCGACCTCCTTGACCTGGCGGGCCGAGAACGCGGTGTTCAGCCAGACGGCGTTCGCCCCGAGGCGCGAGGCGGCGAACGAGGCGATCAGCGGCGCGCGGTGGTTCCGGCACAGGATGCCGATCGTGGCGCCGACGCCCAGGCCCTGAGCCTGCCACGCGTTCGTCAGGCGGTTGACCTGCTCCTCGAGCTCGTCGAAGGTGATCTCACCCCATTCGTCCGCGATCGCCGGATAGGGGCCGTGACGCCAGGCGGCGATCTTCGGGGCGGCACCGAAGGGCCCGAACCGACGCATCGCGTTGACGGTGGCCAGCAGCTTGTCCGGTGACTGCACCCCGACGGCGCCCGCCCGTGCCAGGGCGGCGAGCGAGCGCACCTCAAGCGACACACGACGGGCGGGTTCGGCGAGGCGGTCGACCAGGGTCATGATCGCGCGAGACTACCCCGGCCCACGGCCCGCCGCGCGAGCGTCAGCGTGCCCGCAAGCGTAACCAAAGCCGACGAGGGCCATCCGGACGCGGGCGTCGCCGTGCGCGGCCGCCATCGCCCGCTCGGCGTCCTCCTCCTCGCCGCCGCCGCCGAAGTACGTCCACCACAGACCGACCGCCCGACGTTAGAATGGCGAACACTGTTGTTCGTGACGTACGACCGACCTCCGACCGACGGGACCGCCACCATGCCGATCAAGACGCTGCAGGACCGCCGTTGCCTCATCACGGGCGCCGCGAGTGGCATCGGACGGGCCACCGCGATCGCCGCCGGCCGGCGGGGCGCGCGGCTCTTCCTGACGGACATCAACGACGCGGGCCTGCAGGCCGTCGCCGCCGAGATCCGCGGCGCGGGCGGCACGGTGAGCTTCGTGCGGGCCGCCGACATCTCCGATCACGGCGCCGTCGCCGCGATGGCCAAGGAGATCCATGGCGACCACGGGAGCCTCGACGTGCTCATGAACATCGCCGGCGTCTCCACCTGGGGCACCGTCGAGAACCTGCAGCACGAGCACTGGCAGCGGATGGTCGACATCAACCTGATGGGGCCGATTCACGTGAT
Organism: Solirubrobacterales bacterium; assembly: GCA_025964155.1. Taxonomy (GTDB): domain Bacteria; phylum Actinomycetota; class Thermoleophilia; order Solirubrobacterales; family Solirubrobacteraceae; genus Paraconexibacter. Next base: position 9,722 of record JAOPZJ010000157.1, on the reverse strand, counting down.
CGAGTGCTTCGTCCCGCCGATGATCGCCGCCGGCCGCGGCGGGCACCTCGTCAACGTCTCCTCGGCCGCCGGGCTCTTCGGCCTGCCGTGGCACGCGGCCTACAGCGCCAGCAAGTTCGGCCTGCGGGGCGTCTCGGAAGTGCTGCGCTTTGACCTGCGCCGGCACGGCATCGGCGTGAGCCTCGTCTGCCCGGGGGGCGTAGACACGCCACTGGTCGGCACGGTCCAGATCGTCGGCGTGGACCGCGACAACCCGCGGATCAAGCAGCTCGTCGGGCACTTTCAGCGTCGTGCCGTCGCCCCCGAGCGCGTGGCGGCGGCGATCCTCACCGGGATCCAGAAGAACCGGTACATGGTCTACTCGTCGAGCGACGTCCGCGTCGGATACTGGTTTCAGCGCAAGTTCGCCCTCCCCTACGAGCTCGCGATGCGCGGCCTGAACGACGCCCTCACCGCGGCGATGCGGCGGGCCCAGCGCGGCTGACGAGGCCCGCGGTCCACCGCGCGGACTACCGTGCAGACATGGCAGCGAGCCTGACCGCCGACTACGCCCTGCTGGGCTGCAGCCCGTCGGCGACCGACGCACAGCTGCACAGCGCCTATCGCAACCTGCTCAAGCTCCACCATCCGGACCGCCACGGCGGCTCGGAGGCGGCCACGCAGCGATCCCAGCAGATCGGCGCCGCCTACGAGCGCATCGTCGCCGCCCGCCGTGATCCGGGACGCGCCACCACTCCGCCCCGCCCGCGGCCGGCCCCGCCGGCCACGCCGTCGGACCCGGACACCGAGCAGCGGATCGCCGCGATGGAAGCCGAGGTCTCCGCGCAAGCGCAGCGCGCCGCCCGGGAGGCGGCCGCCGCCCGTGACCGTGCCAAGGCCGAGGCACTCGCGGCCGCCGCCGAGGCCATGGGTCAGGACCCGGCCGACACGGTCGTGGACACCGAGGACTCGCTCGGCCGCATCCTCGCCGACACCGTGGCCGACCTGCGCGAGCAGGGCGCCCGCTACAAGGATCATCCGGCGGTCCGCCGCGCACAGAGCCTGATCGACGCGCTTGAGCACCTCGGTGACGCCGGCCGCGGCGGCGACCGCCACCGTGGCGACGACCGCGACGCCACCCGCGACGAGGACTGAGCGCGGCGACAAGGGCGTGCCGGCTGGCAGGACACATGCCACGATGTCTCCGTGCTGGCCGCACACGTCGACGCCCCCCACCGACCGCTGCGCCTCGCCGAGGTGCCGGACCCCGTGCCCGGTCCCGGGCAGGTGCTGCTCGAGGTCCGCGCCTGCGGTGTGTGCCGCACCGATCTGCACATCGTCGACGGCGAGCTGACCGCAGACCGGCTGCCGCTCATCCCGGGGCACCAGATCGTCGGTGAGCGCGTGGACACGGGCGAGCGCGTCGGCGTGCCGTGGCTCGGCTGGACGGACGGGACGTGCCGCTTCTGCACCTCCGGGCGGGAGAACCTCTGCGACGCGGCGCGCTTCACCGGGCTGCACATCGACGGCGGCTACGCCGAGCGCTGCGTGGCCGACGAGCGCTTCTGCCTGTCGCTCCCCCCCGGTTACGGCGACCTGGAGGTCGCACCGTTGCTGTGCGCCGGGCTCATCGGGTTTCGCACGCTGCGGATGGCGGGCGATCCGGCCCGCGTCGGGCTCTACGGGTTCGGGGCCGCCGCCCACCTCGTCTGCCAGGTCGCGCGCTGGGAGGGGCGCGAGGTCTTCGCCGTCACCCGTCCGGGCGACACCGCCGCGCAGGCGCTGGCGCGCGAGCTCGGTGCCACCTGGGTCGGCGGCAGCGACGAGCAGCTCCCCGCCGAGCTCGACGCCGCGCTCATCTTCGCGCCGGCCGGTGAGCTCGTCCCGCTCGCGCTCAGGGCGGTCGCCAAGGGCGGCTCCGTCGTGTGCGGTGGCATCCACATGAGCGACATCCCCCCGCTGCCGTACGAGCTGCTGTGGGGCGAGCGCGTCCTGCGGTCGGTCGCCAACCTGACGCGGGCGGACGGCGAGGCGTTCCTCGACATCGCGCCGCGCGCCGGCGTGCGGTCACACGTCACGACGTATCCGCTGGACCGGGCGAACGACGCGCTGGACGACCTGCGGTCGGGCCGGCTCGTCGGTGCCTCGGTACTCGTGCCCTGAGCCCGCTCGAGTGTGACCGCCATCACCTAATCGGAGAAATCTTCTCCATTCGGAGAGAGCTTCTCCGTTTCCGTGCTACGGTGGTCGTAAGAAGTTGAGAGCCCCACTCCACTTACGACCCGGAGCCCCGATGCCACCCGTAGAGAACCCGCACCACGAACGCCGCTGGCTCATCCTCGCCGTCATCGGCCTGGCCCAGCTGATGGTCGTCCTCGACGCCACCATCGTGAACATCGCCCTGCCGTCCGCACAGCAGTCCCTCGGCTTCTCCGACAACTCCCGGCAGTGGGTCGTCACCGCCTACGCCCTGGCGTTCGGCAGCCTGCTGCTGCTCGGCGGACGCATCGGCGACATCGTCGGACGCAAGCGCGTCTTCGTCATCGGCCTCATCGGCTTTGCCGGCGCCTCGGCGCTCGGCGGATTTGCGCCCAGCTTCGGCGTGCTCGTCGGCGCGCGCGCCCTGCAGGGTGCGTTCGGCGCCCTCCTGGCTCCCACGGCGCTCTCGCTGCTGACCACCACCTTCACCGAGCCCAAGGAGCGCGGCACTGCCTTCGGCGTCTTCGGCGCCATCGCCGGCTCCGGCGCCGCCGCCGGCCTGCTGCTGGGCGGCGTCCTGACGGAGTACCTGAGCTGGCGCTGGTGCCTCTACGTGAACCTCCTGTTCGCGGTGCCGACCGCCCTGGCCGCCACCCGCCTGCTTCACAATCAGGTCGCGGCGGACAGGCCGCGCATCGACATCCCCGGCACGCTCACCGTGACCGGTGGCCTGTTCTCGCTCGTCTTCGGCTTCGCCAACGCCGAGACGGCCGGCTGGAGCGCACCGCTGACGATCGGTGCGCTGGTCGCCGCGGTCGCCCTCCTCGCCGGCTTCGTGGCGATCGAGCGTCGCGTGCAGCACCCGCTCCTGCCGCTGCGGGTCGTCCTGGACCGTGGCCGCGGCGGCGCCTACCTCGCCGTCGGCATCGTCGGCGCGGGCATGTTCGGCGTCTTCCTGTTCCTCACGTACTACATGCAGCAGACCCTCGGCTTCTCCCCGGTCAAGACGGGCCTGGGCTTCCTGCCGATGATGGGCGTGATCATGGTCACCGCCACGCTCGGGACGAGCAAGCTCGTGCCGCGGTTCGGCCCCCGTCCGCTGGTCACCGCGGGCATGGTCTTCGGCGCCCTGGCGATGCTGTTCTTCACCGGCGTCACCGTCGACTCGACCTACGCCGCCGACGTCCTCCCCGGCCTGCTCGTGATGGGCCTCGGGCTCGGTCTGGTCATGGCCCCCTCGATGAGCACCGCGACCCTCGGTGTCCCCGCTCACGATGCGGGCGTCGCCTCTGCGATGGTCAACACCGGGCAGCAGGTCGGTGGCTCGATCGGCACGGCGCTCCTGAGCACGCTCGCCTCCGGGGCGGTGACGAGCTACGTCGGCAGTCAGCGCCCGAACGCGCAGCTGCTGGCCGAAGCGGCCGTTCACGGCTACACCACGGCGTTCTGGTGGTCGGCGGCGATCTTCACCGTCGGGGCGGTGGTGTGCGGCACGTTGCTACCCCGCCGGGTCCCGGAGCCCGCGCCGTCGACTCAGCCCGTCTTTGCCCACTGAGCACCATTAGTCTACCTTTGTGTAGCCAGACTGGCCCGCCCGGCTGTTGATAGGGATCTGCCCCATTGGTGATCGGAATCACCCGTCGGCCGGGCGCCCGCACATGACACTCATCGACATGGACCGCACAGCCCCCAGCTCACCCAAACGCATCGCTCGCAAGATCGCAGTGTCGTATTCGTCGGCCGCTCCGCAGGAAGCGACGCGGGCAGCCAGACAGGCGAACTGGCGTCCGCGGGCCGGCGCCAACCGCGCCGTGCTGAAGGCGTCGCCCCTCGGCCTGCTCGGACCGAAGGGCGGCATCTGGGGAAGCCAGCCCTCCCGCAGGCGGCGCAAGCTCTCGGACCGGTAGAACGGCTCGGAGCAGCGCACGCATCAGCGTTCTTCAGCCTGCGACGGGTGCCGTGGTGTGCGGCAGGTCGGTCCTGCGTCGCAGACCGACGCGCCCGAGGAGCTCCAATGCGAGCACGAGGAAGCCGACGCCGCCGAGCAACAGCGCGACACCCATCACGATCGCGAACAGGGCGACGGAGGACGCGAAGAACGAGGTGTTGAGCGCGGTGCTGAGCGCGGTCTCGGTGATCCACACCTGGCGGGCTTGGTTGCTCTGCGGCTTGCCCGTCTTCGGGTCCTTGAGGGCCGCGGCCGAGCTGTCGGTCCCCTTGCCGTCCGCGGTCACGAACTGCGGCATCTGGGAGTACGTCTTGCCGCCGGTCGCCTCGAGGGCGTGGATGCGCATGTAGCTGGCGAAGCACTTGGCCGCGCCACCGTCCGTGATCGGTTTGCCCGCCACGTCGCACGTCGGCAACGTGACGCCCTGCAACCCGGCTTCCTTGACCGCCTTCGCGATGAGCGAGGGCTTCATGTCGGCGGTGCCGACGATCTGCTCTTGCTTGAGGTTGGTGCTGATCTCGTGGCGGCCGGCGAGACCAGTGACGATGGCGCCGGCGCCGAAGACGATGAGGATGAGCCCGGCGACGATGCCGCCAAGGCGAAACGGACGAGACATTGGTGTGCTCCAGTTGTAGGGGACGGCCCCCACTGTTCCTGGTCAGAACGCCGTCGCCATCGGCTGCTTCCCGCACGGCAGCTGCGGACTTCCCGCGCGAAACGCCGCTCGTCGACGGTAGTTCTCACCGGCCGGCGCCGCCGTTGTTACCGATGACGTGTCGGTGCCACGCTGCGACGCTGACTTCAGTTCACCGCGACCAGGAGACGACCGATGATGCTGGTGTCCAATGACGGATCAGGCGGCCACTTGCCCGTGCACGGGCGAGAAGTGTTGATCATCGGCGGCGGAATCGCGGCGGTCGAGGCGCTGATGGCGCTCGCGGACCTCGGCGACCGCCGCCTACGTCTACAGGTCGTCGCCGGTCATCCGTCGTTCCTGCTGCGCCCGCAGATCCTCGGGGAGCCATGGGGTGGGCCGCCGCTCCGCATCGATCTCGAACGGCTGTGCCGCGCGTTCGGGGCACGCTTTGTGTCGGGCACCGTCACCGGCGTGGACGCCGACGCGCGACAGGTCCGCACCGCCGGAGGTGAGCGGCTGGACTACGAGCGGCTGCTGCTGGCGCCCGGCGCGCAGCCCGCACTCGCCTATGCCGCGACGCGCACGCTGGGCTTCGGCGCTCTTCCCAAGACGCTTGCGACGGGCACCTCGGGCAGCGTCGCCATCGTCGTCCCCGCCGGCACGAGCTGGACGCTGCCCGCGTACGAGCTCGCGCTGCTGACCGCCGGAGCAGGACGCGATGTGCGCGTCATCACCGGCGAAACGGTCCCGCTGGAGGTCTTCGGGCCCGGCACACATGCCGCCACGCGTGCCCTACTGGACCGCCACCGCGTGCTCGTCGAGACAGGCGGCGCGCCGGAGCCGGGCTCGTCGGTGACCGACCTGGCCGACACCGTGATCTCGCTGCCGTTGCTCAACGGCCCGGCACTCGCCGGCCTCCCGCTCGACGGGCGCGGATACGTGCAGGTCGATGCGCACATGGCCGTTCCCGGCACGGATGACGTCTATGCCGCCGGCGACGCGACCAACGGCGCGGTCAAACAGGGTGGCCTTGCCGCCCAGCAGGCCGACACCGCGGCCGCGGAGATCGTGCGCTCGTGCGCCGGCAACACCCCACGTGTCCCGTACACCCCGGTCCTGCGGGGCAAGCTCACCACCCCCGGCGGACAGGAGCTCTACCTGCGCCGCGCACTTGACGGCCTGGATGCCGGCCGTGCCGACGACCGGCCGTTGTGGCAGCCCTCGAGCGTCGTCTGCGCCTGGCGAGTGGCGCGCTGGCTGAGCTATCGCCGCGGCGAGCTGGGGCACTACACGCTCGGCCACGTCGCGCAAGCGCTGAGCGCTTGAACCGTGCCGGCCGCGACCTCGGTGAGCGCTACCGCAGCGGGAGCATCAGCGCGACGGTCGTTCCGCCGCCGACGCCACCCTCGACTCGCAGGCGGCCCCCGCCGATCTCCGCGCGTTCGCGCATCCCGGTAATGCCATAGCCGCCGGACCGCTCAGCCGCGGGCTCCGCGAACCCGCACCCGTCGTCGCGCACGCTCAGCTCCAGCGCGGAGGCCGTGGCGCGGAGCTCCAGCCGCACGCCGGTCGCCGCCGCATGTTTGGTGACGTTCGTCAGGGCCTCCTGGGCCACGCGGTAGGCGATCGTCTCGATGTCCGGGTCCAGGCGGCGCTCCCCGAGTTCCAGGTTGAGGTCCAGCGCCAGCCCGTGCGAGGCACCGACCCGCTCGGCGAGCGTCCGTAGTGCCGGCTCGAGGCCGAGCTCGTCCAGCGCGGGCGGCCGCAGGTCGGCGATGATGCCCCGCAGCGCTCCGATCTCGCGCTCGAGTTGCGCGACTGCTCCCTCGATCTGCCGCCGTGCCGCAGCCGGGTCGCCGCGCAGCGCAGCCGACAGCGCCAGCTTCGTCGCCCCGAGACCCTGCAGCGTCTCGTCGTGGAGATCGCGCGCCCAGCGGCGGCGCTCGGCTTCTGCGGCGCCGATCGAGTCGCGCAGCCGCCGCGCCTCCACGCTGTGTGCGGTGGCGACGGCGGTCGCCGCGCTGGCCGCAAAGGACCGCAGCGCGCGCTCGTCGTCGTCGGAGAATGTCGCGGCCTGGCCCATGTGGTCAAAGGCGGCGAGCACCCCCAGACCACGCCCGCGGAAGAGCAGCGGCACGATCAGCGCGCTCCGGGCTCCGCCAAGTCCGAACCGCGCCGGGTCGACGATGAGGGCGGTCGAGGCATCCTCGACGCGAATCGGCTCACCGCTGCTCAACGCCGCGCCCGCCGTAGAGCCGGTGAAGGGAATCTCGGCGCCCGCCGGCGGCGTCGCGTTGCCGGCGTGCGCGGCGAGCCGGAGCACGTCCTGATCGACCAGCCAGATCAGCAGCGCGTCGGCGTCCACGAGCGCGCGGCCGCGCTTGACGATCAGCTCGAGGACACGATCCAGTTCCGTTTCACCTCCGAGGGCCAGCGCGATGTCCCGTGTGGCCTCCATGCCGCGGACCGCGCGCTCGAGCTCGACCCGCCGTCGCTCGGACGTCCCGAACAGCCTGGCGTTGTCGATCGCGATCGCCGCCCACTCGGCAAGCACGACGATCGCCTCGAGGTCGTGGTCGTCGAAGTCCTCCGCACCCTCCTTCTCGGTCAGGTACAGGTTGCCCCATGCCTCGCCGCGGACCACGATCGGCGCGCCGAGGAAGTTGCGCATCGGCGGGTGCCCGGGCGGGAAGCCGTAGGAGCGCGGGTGGTCGGAGACGTCATGCAGCCGGATCGGCACCGGCTGGTCGATGAGCAGCCCGAGGATGCCGCGGCCTCGCGGCAGGTGGCCGATCGCCGTATGGACCGCCGGGTCCTCCCCGGCGGTCAGGAACTGCGCCAGCTCGCGCCGTTCCTCGTCGAGCACACCGAGCGCGGCGTACCGCGCGCCGCACAGCTCACGAGCGGTCTGCATCACGCGCTCCAGGAGGTGGTCGAGGTCAAGCTCAGCCGTCAGCGAGCGACCGACGTCCAACAGCTGACGCAACCGATCCACGCGACCCGGGGGACCGTCATCATCTGCAGCAACCAAAGGAATACGGTCGAGCATAAGGCGCACAGCAGCTCGGCTCCCGTGCGAGTCGTGCGTGCAGGTCGTAGGGTCGTGCCTGTGACGCCGATCCGCATCGTCCTTGCCGATGACCACGGCGTCGTCCGTGCCGGCCTCCGGCTGCTCCTTGATGCCGATCCTGGCTTCGAGGTCGTCGCCGAGGCCTCCGATGTCGACGGGGCGCTTCGAGCCGTCCTCGGGCACAAGCCGGACGTCTTGATCCTCGACCTCAACATGCCCGGTGAACAGTCGTCGCTGGACGCCCTGCCCGGCGTGAGCGAACGGTGCCCGGACACCAAAACGGTCATCCTCACCATGCAGGAGGACCCCGAATACGCCCGCCGCGCACTGCGCGCGGGTGCCCTCGGGTACGTCCTTAAGGAAGCCGCCGACACCGAGCTCGTGGAAGCGGTGCGTCGCGCCGCCGACGGCGGCACCTATCTCAACCCAGCCCTGGGAGCCCGGCTCGCGACGACGCCAGAGCACCCAGCCGGACCGCCGGACGATCTGTCCGAGCGCGAGGCCGAAGTCCTGCGGCTCATCGCACTCGGCCACACGAACGCCGAGATCGGCGAGCGGCTCTTCCTGTCGGTCCGGACGGTGGAGACCCACCGCGCGCACATCCAGCAAAAGCTCGGACGGTCAACTCGCGCGGAGCTCGTACGCTACGCACTGGACCACGGGCTCCTCGAGGGCGCGTAATCAGGTTGCGCTGGCCGCCGGCTCGGGGCGGTGCTCCAGCCAAGAGGTCAGGCGCCACGCGCCCGTCGCCGCCCGCGGGGGCCACAGCGGCTCTGGCGACGCAGCGCCGGCGTCGCGCCCGTCAAGGACACGGCGCAGATGCACCGTTGTGCCATCAGTCGCGACGAGCGTGCCGCGAAGCACGCGCGGTGCCGGTTTCCCCGCGCGTGAGGCACCGGCCTCCCGCGCGATGTCGGTGGCCGCGATGCCGGCATCCTGGGCCGCCAGCCCATGCTCTTTCAACGGCCTGCTCGTGACGTCCCCGGCCGCGTGCACGGACGTTGCGCCGAGCACGCGCCCGGGCGCATCCACAGGAAGAAAGCCGTCGCCCTCTGTCGGCAGGCCCACGAGTCCGGGCCCGCGCACGAGCGGTAGGGCGATCGCATTGTCCAGCAGCGTGAAGAGATCAGATCCGGGCGGGACGACGCAACGCGGAAGGACAGTGACCCCGGCGTGGGCGAGCAGCTCGGTCACCATCCCCGGCGCACGTTCACCGAAAAGCTCCAGGGGGCGGCGTTCCGTCGTGATGACCTCGACTCGGATCGCAAGTTCGCCGGCGGCGAGCAAGGCCAGCTGGTAGGCGGGGAACGTCCACGCCACACCGGGCGGCACGACGATCGACAGCCGACCCGGCCGAAGTGCGGCGAGCTGATCGGACAGCGCGCCGAGACCGAGGGTGCGAATGCCCGCGTACGGCGCGAACGGCAGTGCGCCACAGGCGATGAGCAACTCGTCGTAACCCAGCGTGTGCCCGTCAGCCAGCCGCAGCGTGCGGGTCAGCTGCTCCACGGCCGCCGGCTCGCCGACATGCAGTCGCACGCCGAGATCCGCGCAGAACTCGTCCACGTCGATCTCCACGGGGGTCGCACCCTGCGGCCGGTCGACGAGCTGTGGGTCCAGGACGAAGCTCCTCGACGGGCTGACCAGCTCCAGCCGCAGCAGGCCGCTCCCGATGTCGCGCAGGGCAATGAGCGCCTCAAGTGCGGAGACCCCGCCGCCGACGACCAGGACCCGCCGCGGGTCGATGACGCCGTGGCGCCGTGGCTGCGGGGTGACGTGCACCATGCGAGCCGTCTCACCCCACTGGCGAACGCCGCGGCACGGAGAGCGGAGCGATGTCAGGCATGCAAGTCATACACATGTTGTCCCACTCCGGGGCACTCGTGCCT
>JAOPZJ010000152.1 GCA_025964155.1 Solirubrobacterales bacterium | reverse complement strand
GGCCAGCCGCGCCCGTGGCGACACGGGCGCCGCGGCCCCGGCCAGGGCGACGACGAGGCCGCCGGAGAGCACGAGCAGCCCGACGGCCGCGCGGAGGGACGTCAGCTCGGCCAGCCCGCCGATCAGCGGGGGCCCGACCATGAAGCCCAGGTAGCCGAGCGAAGAGACTAGGGACAGCGCCCCGCCGGTCGCGACGCCGGGCTGGTCGGCGCCCGCGCGGAACAGCGTGGGGACCACGCCGCTGAGCCCCAGCCCGAGGGCGAGGAAGCCCAGCACGGCCGCCGCACGCGCGCCCATCAGGCGAGGATCACCTCGATCCCCAGCGCGCGGTAGGGCGCGAGCGCCTGCCGCGAGGCGGCCGCATCGGTGACCAAATGGGTGATCTGTCCCAAGGACGCGACGACGTACGACATCGCGGTGCCCAGCTTGTCGTGGTCGGCCAGCGCGACGACCGCGGCGGCGCCCTCGATCATCGCCGCCTTGACGTGGCGCTCCTCGATGTCGTCGGTGGTCACGCCGATCTCGGGATGCAGCCCGCAGATGCCCAGGTAGACCACGTCGGCGCGGACCTGGCGCAGCGACTGGACCGTGTCGGCGCCGACGGTCACCAGCGCCCCGGCGCGCAGCGTGCCGCCGACCACCGTGACCTGTAGACCCGGATGGGAGGCCAGCTCCAGCGCGATCGGGGGGCTCGTGGTGATCACGGTCGCGCGCAGGTCCTCGCGCAGCCCGCGGGCGACCTCCAGCGTCGTCGTGCCGCCGTCCAGGATCAGCACCTCGCCGTCGCGCGCCATCGCCGCCGCGCGCCGCGCGATCGACGCCTTGGCCACGGGAGCACGGCGCGTCCGGGCCGCGAAGGGCTCGGCGTCGCCCTGGCGCGGGAGCGCGCCCCCGTGCACCCGCCGGAGCGCACCGGCCTCGTCGAGCTCGCGCAGATCGCGGCGGACGGTGTCGCGCGACACCCCGAGCTCCCCGGACAGATCGGTCGCCAGCACCCGCCCGTCGGCGCGCAGCCGGTCGAGGATCAGGGCGTGTCGCTCGGCGGTCAGCATCGCTGCACGATCATACACGAACGTGCAGATATCGGCAGGCACGGGCAAGCGCCGTTCGCTCGTGGACGACCGTTCAAACGGCGTTCGCCTACATGCGCCGGACCGCGACGCGTGTACGGCGTCGCCGGCGGCAGCTCTGTCGCGGATGAGCCGCTTTCGCGATCGGAGCGTCGGGCGTTCGTAAAGTTCTGCGCCAACCTCCTGGCCGAGACCCCCGACGGGCTACGGTGCGGTCATGCCCCGGTCCGCTGCCTTCCTGCTCGCCCTGCCGTTAACGCTGGCCGTCGTGCTCCCCGCGGCCGCGCACGCGGCCGCGCTGGACGACCCGATCGACCAGTGGCTGCCGTTCTCGGACTCGGCCGACTGGGTCTACGGCTGGAGCGACAGCGCCTACTCGCCGACGGTGCGCAAGGAGCACTTCACCGTCCAGAGCCGCAGCGGCACGTCGTTCCGGCTGAGCTGGAGCGAGATCGATCCACCGGCCGATCAGAGCCCGAGTGCCGGCCTCATGGACTTCCAGCACACCGACGCCGGGCTGGTGAACCTCAACTACCAGAGCACGGCGCCGCCACCGCAGATGCCGATCCTGTGCGCCAGCCCGGCGGGCTGCGGCAACAGCGTCGCCGGCACCGACTACCTGCTCATCTGGGGCACGCGCTCGCCGACGCTCGCCGAGCCCCTGCTCGCGGGCACCCGCTGGAGCTCGGTCGGCGGCGTCCAGAACGACGTGACCAGCGACAACCGCTACATCGGGCGGACGCGCGTCGTCGTTCCGGCGTTCCCCGCCGGCGTGCCCGCGGCCCGGGTGGACTCCACGATCACCCAGGCCGGCGCCATCGGGGACCCGTACGGCAGCGGCGTCCGGTCGGTCTACTGGGTGCGCGGGGTCGGTCCCGCGCGCATCGTCTTCCGGCACTCGGGCGGCGAGACCACCGAGTCGGACCTGATCAGCACGTCGCTGAAGCCGCTGCCGCTGCCGTCCGATGCGAACCTGCTGCCGCTCACGCGGGGCAAGACCGCGACGTTCCGCTGGCGCAACTCCAAGCACATGCCGGCGTGGTCGACGCAGAAGTTCACCGTCTCGCAGGTCGTCAACAACTCGGCCCAGGTGGACGTGGCGAACGTGTCCGGGCCGATCAAGGTGGCGGGCAGCTACGCGTTCTCGACGCGGCTCAGCGGGGTGACGAACCTCACCGGCTACACCAAGGCGGCGACGACGGCGCACTTCCCGACCCTCGGCCCGCGCAACGCCGCGGCGGCTGATCGCATCCACTTCTTCACCCCGTACGACCTCATGGTCTACGGCTTCAACCCGGTCCTCCCGGTCCCGGCCACGACCGGTACCACGTGGCGCAGCTCGCGCCAGGGGCGCGACTGGAAGACCTACGCGGCGACCGGTGTGAGCATGGTGCTCAAGGCCCAGAAGATCAAGACGCCGGCGGGGACGTTCCTCGCCACCGGCGTCCGGTCGACGCTGTCCCAGTCCGGCTACCGTTTCGGCAGCGGCACGCGGACGAGCTGGTTCGCGGCGGGCAAGGGGCTCGTCAAGCTCGTGTTCAGGCACGACGACGGCAGCGTGTCGACCGTCGAGCGGACGAAGTGATGCGCCGCGCGCTCGGGCTGGCCGTCGTCCTGGCCGTGGCGCTGTGCGCGACGGCGTCGGCGGACGTCCTCTCGGATCCCACGCTGACCCTCGACACGTACTTCGCCCCGCCGTCGGGCATCGCGCGCACCGACTTCACGGCGGGGGCGACGTCGAGCCCGCACGCTAGCGCGACCGACACCAGCCTCAACCGGATCTACAGCGTCGGGGAGACCGGCAGTGGCACCTCCGGCAACGTCGCGATCGTCGCGCGGCATCCCGACGGGACGTCCGACACGAGCTTCGGCGTCAACGGCCAGGTCGTGGTGTCCGTGTCGTCGAGCGTCGAGGACTACGGGATCGACCTCCTCGTGCTCCCGGATCACCATCTGCGGATCCTCGTCAAGACGGGGACCGGTTCGACCACCGACGGCGCGCTCGTCGGCCTGCTGCCCGACGGGACCGCCGACACGGCGTTCGGCGCCGGTGTCAACACGGTCAACAGCGCGTCGCTCAACGGCATCGTGACCTTCGAGGGCGCCTTCCAGGCCGCGTACCCGGGCCAGCTCTCCAACCTCACGCCGGAGACCCCGAACGCGTTCGCCCTCGCCCCCGACGGGCGGCTGGCGGTCACCGGCGACAGCGCCCACGGCGGCACCGACGACAACACCTTCGTCGCGATGTTCAACGCCGACGGCAGCCTGGCGACCGGTTTCGGGACCCGGGGGACCCTCGTCCAGGACCGCAGCGGGAACGCCTCGGCCGACCAGGGGGCCGACATCGCCTTCCGCCCGGCCGGCGGCATCGTCGTGCTCGTCCAGCTCGGCCCGACGACCAGCGCTGCGAGCGCGCTGCACGCCTACACCGTGGCCGGGGCCGACGACCCGTCGTTCGCGAACGGCGGCGATCTCGCGCTGGCCGTGGGGGACCCCCCGACGATTCCCGCGGCACTGCTCGTCTACAACGGCCAGCTCTGGGTGACCGGCAGCACGCGGACGGCCGCGGACACCAACGCGTTCATCGCGCGCGCGGGGGCCGACGGCAGCGGGCTGCAGTCGCGCCAGTTCGACATGCGCGGCCAGCTCGTGGATCCGGCACAGGCCGTGACCAGCCAGGGCGATGCGCTGGTCATCGCCCCCGCCTACAACGGCACCCCGCGTACCCTGGTCGTGGTCGGATCGGTGACCTCCGCCTCGGCCACCGACTGGGCCGCCGCCGCCTTCAACGACATCGACGGCGACGTCGCCGCGGCCGGGTTCGGCGACATCGGGATCCCGGCGCCCGGCTCGGGACCGCTCGTGTCGGTCGCCGCCGGCGGCGACGGGGCGGTATCGATCACCGGGCCCTATCAGGAGACGGTCACGACCCCGTCGAGCTCGATCACCTACACCCGGTTCGGCGACGCCCGGCTGCTGATCGACGCCGACAAGGCCTGCAACCTCAACCTGAGGGTGAGTGATCCGCTCGAGCTGACGGTCGCCCCGGGGGTGCTGGGATCGGTGTCGCTCGCGGTGGCAAACGGCGGCACGCGCACCTGCGGCGGGAGCATCTCCGTGCCCGGCCCGTA
>JAOPZJ010000141.1 GCA_025964155.1 Solirubrobacterales bacterium | reverse complement strand
TGAAGCTCAACAAGAAGTTCGCCTCCAAGCTCGGCGCCGAGCTGGCGATCCTCGACAAGGAGCGCCCGGCCCAGCAGGTCGCCGAGATCGGCTACATCATCGGCGACGTGCGCGGCAAGACCGCCCTCATCGTGGACGACATGATCGATACCGCGGGGACGCTCCGGGCGGCCGGGCAGACGGTCCAGGATGAGGGCGCTGCCCGCGTCTTCGCCGCCGCGACCCACCCGGTTCTCAGCGGCAACGCCTTCGAGAACCTCGCCGCGTCGCCCTTCGAGCAGATCGTCGTCACCGACACCATCCCGCTGCGTCGCGGCGCCCCCGACAACATCCGCGTGCTCAGTTGCGCGGAGCTCCTGACGGACTCGATCCGCCGCATCTTCACCGACGACTCGGTGAGCGAGGTCTTCGGCGGCGAAAACCAGCTTTTCTAGAGCACCGATAAGGTTGCCGCATGCAACCCACTGTTGATGCGGCCGTCGATGTCCTCACCGAGCCGCTGACGTTGCCCAACGGCGCGGTCCTGCCAGGACGCATCGCGAAGTCCGCGATGAGCGAGCAGCTCTCCGATCGCGTCAACGCGCCGACGCAGGCGCTGAACACGCTGTACTCGCGCTGGGGAGCAGGTGGGGGTGGGCTGCTGATCACGGGCAACGTCATGGTCGACCGCGGTCACCTGGGTGAGCCGAAGAACGTCGTCGCCGACGACGCGCGCCACCTGCCGCAGTTCACCGCCTGGGCCGCCGCCGCACAGGGCGGCGGCACGCCGACCTGGGTGCAGCTCAACCACCCCGGCCGCCAGGCGCTGCGCATCGCCGGGACGCATCCGGTCGCGCCGTCGGCGCTGCGGCCCAAGGTGCCCGGGGCGCCGACGCCCAAGGCGCTCACCGAGCACCAGATCCACGAGATCGTCGAGCGCTTTGCCACGGCCGCGGAGGTCATGCGGGATGCCGGCTTCGGAGGGGTGCAGATCCACGGCGCCCACGGGTACCTCGTCAGCCAGTTCCTGTCGCCACGCGCGAACGAGCGCGCGGACGCGTGGGGTGGCGACGCGACCCGTCGTATGCGCTTCGTGCTGGAGGTCATGCGCGCGATCCGCGCGCGGGTCGGCGCGGACTACCCGGTGGGCATCAAGCTCAACTCGGCCGACTTCCAGCGCGGTGGCTTCAGCGAGGAGGAGTCGATGGACGTCGTGGCCGCCCTCTCCGCCGAGGGTCTTGACCTCCTCGAGGTGAGCGGTGGCACGTACGAGGCGCCGGCCATGACGACCGGTCCCAGGGCCGAGTCGACCAAGCAGCGCGAGGCCTACTTCCTGGACTACGCCGAGAAGGTCCGCGCCGTCACCACCGTCCCGCTGATGGTGACGGGCGGCTTCCGCTCGGCGGCCGCGATGCGTGAGGCGATCACCTCGGGCGCCACCGACATGGTCGGCCTCGGCCGTCCCTACGCGCTGGACGCCGCGGTGCCGCGCACCGTCACCGGCGGCGCCGCCGCCCCTGACATGACCGGCAAGCGCCCGTCGTCCAAGCAGCTCGACGCCGCGCTGGAGCTCTACTTCCATACCCGTCAGATCCAGCGCATCGGGGCCGGCCGGGAGCCCGTCGCCGGCGAGCCGAAGCCGATCACCGCCGCCCGCATGCTCCTCGACAACGGCTGGGCGGCGCTGCGCCGCAAGCGCGGAGGTTGATGTCGCCCGGGCCGCCCATCCCCGAGTCATGACCGCCATCGCCGCCGCCGTCCTGATGCAGCGCCTCGGGCTCAGCGAGGCCGAGCTCTGCACGGCGCTGGGCGCCGACCCGTTGGCGGTGATCGGGGGTGACCTGGCGGACAAGCCGCAGCTGCCGATCCTCCTGGCGCTCACGGAGGAGGCAGCCGAGCGCGTGCACCCGGACGCGCTCAGGCGCTGGCTGCGCACCAGTGGCCCCGCGGGCCGGCCGCTGGACCGCCTGCTGGCGCGCGACTACGCGGGCTTCGAAGATGCCTTGGCCACGCTCGCCGACCGGGGCTTCGTCATCCGGCGGATCGACTAGGACCGTCCCGTAGGATCCTCGGGCGCCCCGGATGAGACATCTCGGGGCGCGTCGAGTCATGAGCGATCGCGAC
This sequence comes from Solirubrobacterales bacterium, assembly GCA_025964155.1. GTDB lineage: Bacteria > Actinomycetota > Thermoleophilia > Solirubrobacterales > Solirubrobacteraceae > Paraconexibacter. The sequence goes on along the minus strand of JAOPZJ010000141.1, from coordinate 4,954 downwards.
GCGCAGCGAGCGAAGGTTGTCGCCGGCCAGAAGCCGGTCCGCGTCCGTGGCGCCGGCATCCTCGCCAGCAGGCCCCGCGCCGCGGCCACCGTCGCCCTCGTGCTGGCCGTCGTGGCGCTCGTAGGATGGGCCGCCGAGCGGCCTGGCCTTGCCCGGCTGGGGACCGACAGCCCCGCGATGCCGCCGCTGTCAGCGGTCGCGCTGCTCGCGCTCGCCCTCGCCGTGCTGGCCGGGCGCGCGCCGCGGGGGCGGCAGGTGTCCTTCGTGCTCGCCGCGTGCGCCGCGGCCCTGATGGGCATCGCGGCCCTGGAGTGGATCGGATCGGTCAACCTGGGGATCGACGACCGGCTCGCGACCGGCGCCCTGGCGGCTGCCGGCAGTGTCGGTCGACCGTCGCCGCACAGCGCGACGGTCCTCCTCCTCCTGGCCGTGGCCGTGATGTTGCCTGCCCGCCGCCGCCTGGCGGCGGAGCTCTGCGCCGTGGTCGCCGGCCTGGTCTGCCTGGTCGCGGTGGCAGGCATCGTCACCGGCGAGCACGAACTGGCCGAGATCGATTCCCGGACGGGGATGTCCCTTGCCGCCGCCCTCGGCGGGCTGCTTCTGGCCGGGACGCTCGTCGATCCGTGGACGGGAGCGCTGCGGCGGGCGCCCGCCGCCATCACGTGGCTGGCGGGAGCGGTGGGGGTGTCGCTCACGATCGTCGCCACGCTGGCCGCCGCCCACGGCGCGCGTCACGAGGCCGACCGGATCCAGCGCGGTGACCTGCGCCTGGCCGAAAGCGCGACGCGCAACGCCACGGCGCCGGTGATCGCCGCGCTGGACGAGTTCGCCACGCTGTACGTCCCGACGGGTGCGACGTCGCCGTCGCAGTTCCGGCTGGCGGCCGACAAGCTCATGCGCCGACCCGCGCTCACCGCGGTGAGCGTCCTGAACCGCGTCCCGGGATCCCGCCGCGCGGCCTTTGAGCGCTCGGCCGGGCCGATCGTCGTCGTCGACCGCCAGGGGCGGAGCTCACCGGCGCCGCCGCGCGCCCTGTACACGGTCATCCGCGAGGCGGTGTCCCGGGCCAGCCCGCAACGCGCGCCCCACGTCGATCTGGGTGCCGACCCGGTGCGCGCCTCGGCGATCTGGACCGCGATGCGCACCGCCCGGCCGGCGGTGAGCGCCCCCATGGCCGCCATGGGTACGGGCCAGCCGGTCGTCGGCATCTTCGTGCCGGTCGTCGGCCCGCGGGGGCTCCGGTCCGACGTCCTGGTGGCCGGGTTCTACGATACGCGGGCACTCGGGCGGCAGATCGCCGCCGCGCTCCCGGATCGGCTCGGCGTGCAGATCTCCGACGACGACGTCGCGCTCACCGGGGCCGTCGCCCGGCCGCACGCGGGAAGCATCGCGTCCCGGATTCCCGTCGGGAATCGGCGGTGGCTCGTGAGCGTCGACCGGACCCGGCCGGAGCTCGCGCGCGTTCTGGCCGCGGCGGGGGTCGGCGTCGGCCTGACGCTCATGCTCGTCCTTGCGGTGGGCGTGCTCGTGCGCCGCGAGCGCGGCGCGCACGCGCTGGCCGCGCAAGGCGCGCAGGAGCGCGACGCAGCCGCGGAGGCCGCCCTCCGGGCCAAGCGCCGCTCGCGCTTCCTGGAGGAGAGCGCGACCGATGTGCTCTTCCTCATCGGCCCGTCCCGCTCGGTGACCTACGTGTCACCGGCCGGCCGCGCCCTGTTGGACATCTCGCCCGAGCAGATGCTGGGAAAGACGATCTCCCAGATCGCCCATCCCGATGACCTGCAGCGGATACGCGGGGTGTACGTCAGCCTGCTGAGGACGGGCGGTGTCGTGGAGACCGTGCACCGTGTCCAGCACCGCGACGGCCATTGGCTCTGGGTCGAGACGCGGCTGCGTGCGGTGCGGGACCCCGACACGGGCGAGTTCCTGGAGGCGCAGGGCAGCATGCGTGACATCACGCGCCGGCGCGAGGTGGAGCGTCGCCTCCGCGAGGCCGAGACGCGGTTTCGCTCCGCGTTCACCGAGGCGCCGCTGGGCATGGCCGTCGTCGCCTTGGACGGCGTGGTCCTGCAGATCAACCGTGCGCTGGCGGAGCTGGTGGGGCAGGGGGGCCACGCGCTGCGTGGCACGAGCTTCGATGCGCTGCTGCACCAGGCCGACGCGGACACGCACCGCCAAGCGCGCGAGGCCCTGCTTGCCAAGGAGCTGCGGGCCCACGACGCTGAGCTGCGCCTCGTGCGGCCGTCCGGCCAAGTGGTCTGGACGGCGGTCAGCACCGCCCTCGTCCTGGATGCCGACGCGCGACCACAGCATTTCCTCACGCAGGTCCAGGACGTCAGCGCGCGCCGCCGGGCCGAGGCGCAGCTGCCGTACCTCACCGACCACGATCCGCTCACCGGGCTCCTGAACCGGCGCGCGTTCGAGCGGTCGCTGCAGGAGCACCTCACGCGGGTGCGGCGCTACGGGGTCAACGGCGCGGTGCTCGTCGTCGACGTGGATGGCTGCTCCGCCGTGAATGACCGCCTGGGGCGCAGCGGGGGCGACGAGGTGATCGTGGAGGTCGCGCACGCACTGCGCTCGCGGCTGCGGGCGTCTGATCTGCTGGCGCGGTTCGGTGGGGACGAGTTCGCGATCCTGCTGCCGCAGGCCAACCTGGAGCAGGCGCTCGTCGTCGGCGGGGCGCTCGTGGACGCCGTCCGCGGGACACGCAGGCCAGCCGACGGGCAGGCGGTGACGGTCAGCATCGGCGTCGCCCTCGTCGACCGGCCCGAGCAACGCGGCGACGAGCTGCTCATCGACGCGGATCTGGCGATGTACGACGCGAAGGAGACCGGGCGCGACAGGGTCCACGCGTCACGGACCGCACCCACGGACCTGCCGCGCATGCGGGCGGTCGGCAGCGATGCCCAGCAGGTGCGTGAGGCAATCCGCCAGGACCGTCTCGTCCTCTTCGCCGAGCCCATCATCGACCTGCGGACCGGCTACGTCGTGCAGCTCGAGCTGCTGCTGCGGATCCGGGGCGAGGAGGGGGACCTGCAGGTCCCGGCGAGCTTCATGGCCGTCGCCGAACGCCATGGCCTCGTGCAGGCCCTGGACCTGTGGGTCGTCGGGCGTGCCGTGGCCCTGCTGGCCGCCAACCGGGACGGTCCGCCCCTGTCGGTGAACGTCTCCATGCGATCGCTGGAGCGCGACATCTTCATCGATTTCCTCGGCGAGGAATTCACCTCCCACCGCGTGGACCCGAGGCGGTTGACCGTGGAGGTCAGCGAGCACGAGGCCGTCGCCCACCTGCCGCGCCTCCAGGAGCTCTCGAGGGAGCTGCGGCACCTGGGATGCGCGCTGGCGATCGACGACTTCGGCGCCGGCTTCGGCAGCTTCTACTCCCTCAAGCACCTGCCGTTCGACGTGCTGAAGATCGACGGCGAGTTCGTCCGCCACTGTGCGACCGAGCACGCCGACCAGGTCGTCATCAGCGCGCTCGTGGAGACCGCGCGGGCACTGGGTGCGCGCACGGTCGCCGAGTTCGTCCCGGACGACGCCGCGGTGCGGTGCCTGCAGGACCTGGGTGTGGATGCGGGCCAGGGGCACCACTTCGCCCCGCCGATGCCCGTCGAGGACGCGCTGGCCGACGCCCGCGCGCGGCAGGCGGGCGATGGCGTCTGAGCCGATCCGCTACATGGTTGATTTCACGAGGCGGCCCGTGGGATCGATCATCTACGCCGCGGCGGGCGGCTGGTCGCGCGACTTCTTCGCCTTCTTGGCGGCCTTCTTGGCGATCCGCTGCGCCTCTTCCTCGGGGCTCCTGGTGCCGGCCCACAGTCCCGTGACGTGATGGAAGACGCGGAGGCCGAAGCGGTCCACCGCCGCCTTCGTCCCCGCGAACGTCGCAGCCTGCACCGCACTGGCGGCGATGGCGCGGCCGGCGCTGGCGTCGCGCTCGGTCGGTCCAGGCACGCTGCCGTCGCCCTTCCGGTCCAGGCGCGGCCAGATCGCGTCGAAAAGTGCGCCGGCGAGCCTGCCGGTCACAAGGGCCAGGACGATCCCGAAGGGCTTGTAAAGGAGCTTTGCCATCGGCGGGACATTACCCAGCCGTCAGCACGCCAACCCGTCCAGCCTTAACTGCTCGGTTTCCGCCGCGTGGTCGATAACCATTACAGGCGGCATCGCTGATCATTGGTGAACAAGCCACGCACGAGGAGCACGTCATGGAGGAATCAGGTCGAGATCAGGCACACGACGGCACTGACGCCGAGGATCTGCTGCGGCGGGCCCTTCTGGACCCGGACGACTCGGCCGCGGTGGCACTGCGGATCGAGGGCCTGCTCGTCGGCCGGGCGCTCACCGTCATCTTCCACGGGCGCAAGGACCTGGGGACGATCCAGACCTACGTCGCCAACGGCGGGCACGGGGCCGGGGACGCGGTCACGCCGCAGTCGCTGCTGCGCGTCCCGTGCGACCTGGATCTGCACGATGCCGCCACCCGGGCGGAGGCGGAGGAGCTGTACGCCGCTCAGGCACGGGCGCTGCGCGAGTCGCTTCTGGCCGCAGACACGGTCCTCGAGATCTGGCGCGAGGCGCTCGCCGCGGTGGCGGACAGCCCGGTCGCGGTCGACCGGACGGTTGACCTGCCGCTGAACCTGCCGGCCCATCGACTGATGCCTGTCGCGCTCATCGCCCCCGAGCGCCGGCTGACCGTCGTCCCCGTCTGCGGGGCCCGGACGCTCGCCGAGGGTCGCCCGCCGATGGGCATCGCCTGCGCCCAGCAGGACGTCGCCCACGTCTATCCGCTTCCGGACGATCCGGAGCGCTGCCTGGAGGACTTCGCCGAGCGCGCGGCGCAGCACGCGCGCCGCCTGGCCGACCAGCTGACCCATCAGGAGACGTCGGTCGAGCGGTTCCTGGAGCTGAGCGAGGGCTTTCCCGAGACCGGTTGAGTCCCCGGGCCCGCCGGCGCCGG
>JAOPZJ010000140.1 GCA_025964155.1 Solirubrobacterales bacterium | reverse complement strand
CTCGTAGCGCAACAGGTGCGTGGAATCGGCGCCCAGGAGCTCGCACATCTCGGCGGCGACGGCATCGAAGACCTCGGTGGCGGAGACGCCCTGCGCGACCAGCGTCGCCACGCGCCGCAGTGCCGCCTGCTCGTCGGCGAGCAGGCGCAGTTCGTCGCGGCTTGCTTCGACCATCCGCTGGGTCTCGCGCAGCTCGTCGGCGGCACGCCGGCGGTCGGTCACGTCGCGGGCGGCGGCGTACACGAGGCCCTCGTCCGGCATCGGCCGGGTGCTCCACTGCAACCACCTCGCGGAACCGTCGTTGCACATGTACCGGTTCTCGAACTGGACCACCTTCTCGCCGCGCTTGAGCACCTCCATCGCCTTAGCGGTCCGCGTGCGGTCGTCGGGGTGGACGAAGTCAAGAAACGGCCGGGACAGCAGCTGCTGGGTCGTGTAGCCGAGCGTCCGCTCGAAGGCCGGGTTGACCCGCTTGAAGTCGCCGTCGAGGCCCGCGATGCACAGCAGGTCGAGCGACAGATCGAAGATCCGCTCGACCTCGCGCTCGGCCCGCCTGCGCCGCGCGATCCCGCGCCCGACGAGGACCGCGATGAGCGCCGCCGCGATGGGCCATGCGATTGCGAGCCAGGGCAGCAGCGTCTGGAGTCCCGTCGAGGGCGCGGTCGCCACGTCGATGCGCCACCGCCGCCCGAGCGTGCCGAAGCTCGCGCTGCGGGCGGGCGGAGAGTCGAGCCCCTCGAGGTGCCTGCCGTCGAGGCTGACCGCCAGACGTCGCGGATCCCCCCCAATTGAGGCGGTCAACCATCCCTGCGGCACGAACACCACGAGGTATCCGCGGGAGTCCGGTCCATGGCCGAAGCTGCCGGCCTCGAGGAGATAGAACCCAGGCCGGCCGCCGAGCCAGCCGAGCTCGCTGGCGCTGACGGCGGAGGCCGACGAGCGGTCACGGATGGCGGCGGCGAGAGCCGGCCAGCGGGACACGTCCACCCCCGGCGGCAGCTCCGGGCTGCCATTGGTCGTGAAGGTCGCAGCCAGGTACGACGCTGCCGGTGGGGCAGGCTCGAAGCTCCCTGCCGGCGTCAGCCGCGTGATGGGAGCGCCGACGCGCGCCTCGTACCTGCTGCGCGCGAAGCCGGGGACGCGCTCGACCCACATCGCGTCGAGGAGGCCGACACCCCCGGCGGTGCCGCCTGCCAACTGGACGAAGCGCTGCTGGCCTGGGATCGGCTCGCCCGCCAGGATGTTCCCCAAGCCCACGACGTACGCCCGCGCTCGCCCGAGGATGACCTGCGCCCCCACGGTGTCGACCTCGACACGCCGCGCCGCGTCCGAGTCGCGATCCCTACGGATCGTCCCACTCGTGACGACGTACCCCACCAGGCTCAACAGCACGATGAGCAGGGGAAGCGCGAGCCCGAACGACCCCGCGGAGCGAAGCCAAGAGTGCTTCATGGGGTTCGATACATCGTGCCGCACCGCCTGAGCCATGGCAAGCGTTCAACCGCGAGGGCTTCGACCGCGGGCTGATGACCGACGAGGCGGTGTCGCACGGGATCCGAGTGACGGCGCGGGGAGGCGCTTAGCGAAGCCCAAACTCACCATCCGATACCTTTGAGCGCGGGCTGCTCGAGGGACGTGCTTCGGGAATCCCGACAGGAGAGGAGAAGGATCAACGTGCATCCGATGACCCGGCGACACGTACTCGGCGCCTTCCTGATCGCTGTGCTGGCTCTTGGCGCCGTGACGGGCTGCGGAGCGCGGTCGACTGACGGCGGTGGCAAGAAGCGCGTCCGCCTGGGCGCGCTCTACCTCGACGCACAGGGCTTCTATGGCGGCATCCGCAAGGGCATCCAGGTCGGCGCCGCGTCGCAGAGCCTGGAGCTGATCGGTCAGAACTCGCAGGGCGACGCCGCGCGCGAGTCGTCGTTCATGGCGACGCTCGTCGGCAGCAAGGTCGACGCGATCATCATGTCGCCGGTCTCCGACACGGGCTCGGTCCCGCTCGTGCGCCAAGCGGCCGACGCCGGCATTCCGGTCGTCTGTTACAACACCTGCGTCTCGAGCGATGCCGCCAGGAAGTTCGTCAAGGCGCTCGTGACCACCGACCAGGTCAAGATGGGCGAGCAGGTCGGCAACCTGTCCGCGCGGTACTTCCTCAGGAAGCAGGTCAACGCGCCCCTGGTCGCCATCCTCAACTGCGACGTCTACCAGGCATGCCGTCAGCGCAAGGCGGGCTTCAAGAAGGCGCTCTCAGCCAAGGTTCCGGGCGTCCGGTACGTTGCCGACCAGCCGGGCTTCCTGCCCGACGACGCGCCGACGACCGCCGCGGACATCCTCACCGCCAAGGCGAACGTCGACGCCCTCTATGCGGCCAACGAAGGCGGCACCCTCGGCGCGCTGAAGGGCATCCAGGCCACCAGGCACGCCGGTCGCACGGTCGTCCTGGGCAGCGACATCGGCGTCCAGATCGCCGAGGCGATGCTCGCCCAGCCCAAGACGCTCGTGTTGACCGTGGGCCAGGACGCGCAGCGCATGGGCCGCGTCGCCGTTCAGCAGGCGCTGCGCGCAATCCGCGGCCAGCAGATCGCGCAGTTCGACACCTACATCCCGACCACGGAGTTCACCAGCGACAACCCGCAGGGACTCCGGACCTGGCTGGCCGCCCACAAGGACGGCCTGCCGTAGGTCGCGCGGTGCGTCCGGGACGTCGTCGAAGTCGGCGCCCTGGGTCAGCAGGTCGGCATCGTGGGCGATGGCGGTCGCCGCGATCCACGCATCTCCTGCGGGTCGACGAGCGCTACCTCATGCTCGAGTGGGTCGAGCCGGCTGCCTGGCCGCCTACGACGAGGCCCTCCCCCTTACCGAGGGCTGGCGCCAGCGCGTCGACCTCAGCCGACACTTGGGTCGTCACACGTTCTTCACATCATCATGATGTCGTAGGGACCATGGACTTCAGCATTGCCCACGCCCTTGATCACTTCGCGCTCCGTCACGATGGCTTCGAGGACGTCCTTCGGGCCTACGTGATGGTTTCGCAGTACCTCTTCATGGCGCTGGTCGTGGGGCTGCTCGTGGCGGCCGTCGTCCGCGGCGAGTACCTCACCCGGGCCACAGGCATCATCGCGGGGGCCAGCGCCGCGCTGGCCCTGCTCGTGGGCAAGTTCATCAGCGACGCGGTCAACCGCCCCCGGCCGTTCGTCTCCCATCACTCGATCCACGACTTCCTCGCCCACGCGCCCGACGCGGGGATGCCGAGCGACCACGCCACCGCCGCATTCGCCATCGGGACCGCGATCCTCCTGACCCATCGTCGCGCCGGCGTCGCGGTCCTCGTGGCGGCGATAATCTTGTCGCTCGGCCGCGTCTTCCTCGGCGTCCACTACCTCTCAGACGTCGCCGTGGGCGCCGCGCTGGGGAGCGTCGCGGCGGTCATCGTGACGTACGTGGCCCGCCGTCTGCCCGAGATCCCGATGCCGCTGATCACCCGCCGCCGGGCCCCGCAGCAAGCGGCTCGTCGGGGTGCGTGAGCGGCGGACCGGCGTGGCTGGCGCGTTGCCGCTCGCGACGGCGGTAAGTGGAGGACAGGCGGTCACCGAGACCACCCACCCTCCATTCACGCCGGAAGTGGCGCGTCGGCGCTGCAAACCGGCACTTTCGCCCGGCTGGTGAGAAACGACCACCGCGGGACCTCCCAGTCTCGCCTACCGGTCCCGGGTTTGACGTGGACGCTGTGACTACCCACCCGACGCGATCCACCTCCTCACCAATCGAACCCGAACTTCGAAAGACGCCATGACGCAGCAGACCGACGCCACCCCCACCCCACGCAGCGAGCTGACAGCCGCGATCATCGACGCCAAAGCCCGCCAGGATCTCTCCTGGCGGGAGCTCGCCGACACCACCGACCTCAGCCTCGCCTACGTCACCGCCGCGCTGCTGGGCCAGCACCCGCTGCCCGCCGCCGCGGCGGCCGCCGTCGGGGCCAAGCTCGGACTCAGCGACGAGCAGACGCGCCGGCTGCAGGCCATCCCGGTGCGCGGATGCATCCCCGACCGGGTTCCGACCGACCCCACGATCTACCGCTTCTACGAGATGCTCCAAGTCTACGGCACCACCTTGAAGGCCCTGATCCACGAGCAGTTCGGTGACGGCATCATCAGCGCGGTCAACTTCACCATCGACGTGAAGAAGGTCGACGATCCGGCCGGCGGCTCGCGAGCCGTGATCACGCTCGACGGCAAGTACCTGCCGTACGCCCCGTTCTGACCAGCGCTAGCCCGATGTCGCGGGAGCCGGGGCCGGCCTTGACCGGCCCCGGGGCCCCACGTGATGAGCTCAGCGAGACACCGGCCAGCCCTGAGGCGTGATGCCGGTGTCGTAGACCTCTATCCGGATCGGGTACACCGGCATGTCGAAGTAGGGCACCCAGTCATCGTCGCCACCGTGGAGGGTGTCTGCGCCGCTGCCCTGCGGGCAGAGCGAGACAACCACCAGCAGATCCGTCTCGGCGTAGAACTCGATGTAGTCGCCGGCTTCGGCGTCGGAGAGCCCTTCCAGGTACTGGCCTGTGTGCGGATCCAGCGCAGTCTTCTGGTAGATGTTCATGTTGTCGTGCACGTAGCGCTGATGCAGTCCGAGCATGGCGAAGCCAGCCCGGAGGTTGTCGTAGCAGGTGCGCGGATGGGTGCCGGTGTACAGCATCCAGTGGTGGGCGTTGCAGTGGGCGCCGTGGCTGACGTGATCGCGGGCGTGGCTGGCGTCGTCCTTGGGTCGCAGCGTGTCGGCGGTGCACGCCGCCAGGGGACGGCTCCTGGGCGCAGTGCCCCAGATGCGGTTTCCGCGGCTGACGAACCCGCCCTCCCACGCCAGCTGTGTGCCGGCGGCGTAATGCTCGGTGGGATCCTCGGCGCTCGTCAGGCACAGGTCCACGATCTGCGCGCGTTCGACCGTGACCAGGCGGAAGGCCTGGCCGGCCGACACTCGCAAGCCGTAGCCCGTCCCGCGCTCGACGGTGTGCTCGTCGACCTTGGTGAAGGACGAGCGGGCGGCCTGAAGGCGATCGTAGAACGGCTGGTCGATGGGAGGGGCCACAGGCTCCAGAGCCAGGCCGATGGTCGATGCGCTCATGACAGGATGGCCTCCCGGCCGGGAGTGGGAACTGCTTCGGTTGCACGGGTGCCGGTCTCGTCCAGATACAGCGCGAGGTCTGGGTAGCCCATGTCGGGATAGGGCCAGCCGAGCGGCTGCGCGACGGCGGTGGTACGCGTGATGCGTACCGGCCGGGGCGACTCGTCGATGTCGGCCGTCGCACTCGCGCCGTCGACGTACGGGCTGAGCGCGAGCATCAGCGTCACGTCGACCTCGGCGAACAGCGTGACCCTGTCGCCGGTGACCGCGTCGGAGGCGAGGATGTCCAGACGCTGAGCCGGCGCGTCAAGGCGCGTCTTCTGGAACAGGCAGGCGTTGTCCTTGATCAGCGTGGTCGGCAGCGCGCGCGTGGCCAGGGCGGCAGCAAACTGCTCCCAGGTGGTGAGCGTGCCTTCACGACCGCCCGCCCACTTCCACGATGCCGGCGTCCCGGCGCCACCGTAGACGGGGTGGTGGTGCGCACCCATCTCGCCGGGGCGCCGCGGTGTCACCACGGTGTCCTCGAGGATGGTCAGGAGCGGACGGAAGCGGGCCATGGTGCCCCACAGGCGGGAGTAGCGCGTGAGCCACAGGCCTTCCAGCAGGCAGGTCTCGTGCGCCCAAAGCCGTTCATCGGGATCGGCCGTGTTGAACGGCAGCAGGTTCACGATCTGGGCGCCGGAGAGCAACTCGATGCTCGCGGTCTCGCCGGCGCCGAGGTCCAGGAGGAACGCTCCCGGTTCGTCGAAGTCGACCTGCTCGACGACCTGTGCTGCGGTCGCGGCCTCGCGGGCCTGCACGTAGAAGTCACGGTCCATCGGCCGTGGGTGCTGGGTGTCCATCGTCCTCACTCTTCCCATTTGATGGCTCGGTCTGCGAGCCGGTCGAAGACCAGCACCGTCGTCGCGGCGAGCGCGACGAAGACGGCGCCGATCAGGATCATTCGGTCCACCTCGCTGAACCGCAACGCCAGGAGCATCATGCGGCCGAGACCGTCCTGGATGCCGATGAGCTCGGCGGCGAGCGCCATCGACCAGGAGAACGTCAGCGCGATCGCCATGCCGCCGCGCAGCTCCGGAAGGATGCCGGGCACGATGATGGTGCGGTAGACCATCCAGCTTGAGGCACCCAGCACGCGAGCGTTGTTGATGTACCGCCGCGGGATGTTCTCCACCGCGTTGAGCGTCGCCCTCAGCAGCGTGATGCCGGCGCCGAAGCCGATGAAGAGGACGGCGCCCTGGGTGGTGGCTCCAAACCAGAACGCGAACAAGGGAAGCGTCGCGATCAGGGGAAGCGCGCCGAGGAGGTTCAGCGGGCTGAAGGCGAAGCGCCTGATCGCGGGGACGTAGCCGATGAGCAGGCCTCCGCCGACACCGAGCGCGGTCGCCAGCGCCATGCCGAGGACCAGCCGCATACCGGTGATCAGCGCGCCATACCCCAACGCCAAGATGCCGGCCACGACGGTCTGGCGACCCCCATCCTGCGTCGCCTTGATCCCCAGGCCGCCGGGCCAGTAATCCGAGAGCTCGGAGAATGCCCCCAGGGTGTGGGGGATGCTCGGCAGGATCGAGTTCGGTCGTACTGCCTGACCGGCGATCAGCAGCGCCGCCACCTCCCAGGTGGCGATGAGGCCAACGCCGGCGAGCATCAGCCAACGCGCCTCGTGACGCGTTCGCAGGTGGGTACCGAAGGTCATGCGGCCGGAAGGTCGGTGCGCTGGTCGGCAAGGCCGAGGCGGTCCAGCAGGTGCCGGCGCAGGTCGATCGCCGCGCTGTCGCGGCGCAGTTCGTCAGTTCGTGGCCGGGCGAAGGGGACGTCGATGTCGTCAACGACTGCTCCCTGCGAGAGCACCACGATGCGGTCGGCCAGCGCCAGCGCTTCATCGACGTCGTGGGTCACGAAGACGATCGTCTTGCCCGTGCGCTGCCACAGCGCCAGCAGCAGGTCGTGCAGGCGCGTGCGCGTGACGAAGTCGAGAGAGCCGAACGGCTCATCCATCAGCAGGAGGGTCGGGTCGGCCGCAAACGCGGTGGCGATGGCAACGCGCTTGCGCATGCCGCCCGACAGCTCCTTGGGCCATGCGTGGCGCTGATCGCTGAGGCCCACGGCCTCGAGGTATTCCTCGACGACGACGTTGCGCTCGGCGGCGGGAACGCCGCGGGCGCGCAGTCCGTAGCCGACGTTGTCGGCAACGCGCATCCAGGGGAACGTGGTGTCCTGCTGGAAGACGACCCCACGCCGGGGATCGGGGCCGTCGACCGGCTCGCCGGCCGAGGTGATCGTCCCTTCGGTCGGCGACAGCAGGCCGGCCAGGGCGTTCAGGAGCGTGGACTTGCCACAGCCGGATGGGCCGATCAGGACGACGAACTCTCTGCTTGGGATGTCGAGCTCGACGTGGTCCAAGGCGGTGGTGACGCCCGTCTCGGTGGTGAACCGGACCGTGAGGCCTGTGACGTTGACGGCGGACATCAGGCTCCCTCCCCGGCCGACCAGCGGCACAACGTTCGCAGGGCGAGCACGAGCGCGGTGTCGACGGCGACCGCGACGGCGCCCAGCAGCAGGATCACCGCGATCGTGCCGGCGGTGAAGCTCAGCTGCTGCGAGAGCACCACGACGCGTCCGACTCCGCGCTCGGAGCCGAGCAGCTCGCCGGCGCACTGCAGTCCCCATGCGGTTCCCAGGGCGATGCGGGCCGCGCCGATGATGGCGGGGATCGTGGCGGGGAGGACGATCGTGCGGAACCGATGGGCCGGGCCGGCTCCCAGCGTCGCGGCGCTCTCCTCGTAGCGCGTCGGGAGCCGCAGCGCCGCGTTCTGGGTGGAGATCGCGAGGATGACAAAGCAGAAGAACGCGACGATGACGAACTGCGCGGCGCGTCCGGGTCCGATCCAGATGAGCAGGAAGGGCGCCAGGACGAGATCCGGCACGGTCCCAAACAGCAAGAGGACCGGCGAGGAGGCGTTGCGCACCACCTGCACGCGCGCCGAGGCGGCGCCGACGAAGAATCCGACGCTTCCACCGACGAGCCCCGCGACGAGGGTGTTGGCGACGGTGTAGCCGACGTTGGAGAGGTACCCGCCCTGCAGCCCCTGCAGCGACAGCGACGGGGCGGTGATCAGGTTGTCCGAGAGCGCCTGCAGGACCAGTTCGGGCCGCGGCAGCTGCACGGCGAGGAACTGGGTGGACGCGGCGGCCCAGATCGCCACGAGCAGCGCGAATCCCGCGGCGCGGACTGCGATGGCGATCGCGAGCCGTCGCACCGTCGCGAGCCGACCCCCAGCCGGCTTCGGCCGGATGGCGGCAACGCCTGTCAGTCGGTGCTGAGTCACCGAGACGTTCATGCCTGGCTGTGGGCGGCGAGGAAGCGGTAGCTGTCGAGGTAGTTGCGCGCCTCGTACTGTGCGCGGGCACGGCGGACGACCGGATCGCCGGCATTGCCCACAGCCTTGAAGAGCCGGTCGCTTTCGGCCTTGTAACGCACCAGGTCGCGGTAGACGCGACGGGCGCCCTCGATCTCGCTGACCTTATGCGGCCCCTTCAGGACCTTGTCCTTGCGCAGCTGCTCGATCTGCGCCTGGGCGTTGAGGTAGATGTTGTTGGCTTGGGTGCCGGCGTAGAACTCGCCCATCTCCTCGAAGGTCCGCAGCACGGCGATGCCCTTGTGGATCTGCGCCAGCTGCGTCTCGGTGAGCTTGGTGCCGGTGTAGGCATTCAGGAAAGGCAGCTGGTAGGAGGCCGCCTTGACGTGGTCATCGCGGAGCTGGTCCAGGACGCGGTAGATCACGGATGCCGCGCGCAGCACGGTCTCGTAGCGCTGCTCGTAGATGTCGCTCCGCGTGAGGTAGACGCCGTGCGTGACGATCTGCAGCCGTCGGGCATCCTGCGACTCCTTCAGCAGCGTGCGCACGTCCAGCAACGGCTTGAATCCCTGGGAGAGCAGTCGCGTGATCTCCACGCCGCCGGACGGCGCCGCGATGTCCAGGCGGGAGGAGAGCGCCGCGGTGACGATGTTCGGATTGGACAGGTTCTTGCGCTTGAGCTCGCTCGCGCTGATCCCCCCCAGCGAGAAGCAGATGTTGTAGAAGAGCCGTGAGGCGGGGTCCGTCGCCGTGCCGACGGTCTTGCCCCTCATCTGTCCCATCGTGGAGCGGATCGCCTGCTCGAAGCTCTGGCCCTGAGCCTGGAACTCCTGCACCGATTTGTACGTCTGGGCGCTCTCCGGTGGTGCGAAGAACCCGAAGCCCTCAAAGGTGTCGAAGGTGATGAAGCTGCGTACCGTGTCGACCGTGTCGAGCTGGGAGGCGAAGACCTCGAACACGCCGGAGCCGACGTCGACCTGCTTGGAGACCAGCGGCGCGATCGACTCGGTGAGGTCGAACTTGGCGCCGGTGGCGGTGGGGCCGATGTCGATGCCGACGTTGGAGAACCAGCCCTGCTTCATCGCGATGACCGCCATGGTCTCGTCGGCGTAGGGCGCCATCGCCCAGTTCAGCGTCGCGGTCGGGATCGTCGTGCCGGGCTGGGCCAGCGCCGAGGAGATCGGCACCGACGTGGTCTCCTTCTGACCGCAGGCGGCGATGAAGCTGCCCGCTGACCCCGCCAGCATTGCGCCCGACCCGAGTCGGTATGCCCGGCTGAGGAAGGTGCGGCGATTCTGTGCGCCGTCGGGCCCGATGCGATCCATGGCCGTATCGTCATGCCCCTCCGCATGCCGCCCAATGGACTCCCTGTCGGACACTCGGTCGACCCGCGGGCCAACATTGTGGAAACCATGTCCGTCAGGCGGAAATGACGCCGGGTGTCGGGCCCGCCGGGGCCGTGATTCAGAGGCCGGCCAGGCGATTCGCCGCATCCACGAGGTCCTCGCGCATGCCGGATCGTTCGGGGGCCATGAGGCGGGCGCGCGGCCCGATGACGCCGAGGCTGCGGCGCGGGTGGGTGGTTCCGCCTCCGGCGGATGCCGCGTAGGCGAGCACCCCGACCTCCATCTCCTGATCGCAGATCGCGTAGCCCCGCTCCGCGGTCTCGGCCAGTTCGATGAGGACCACGTCGACGTCGATGCAGGTGTGCCGGGTGTACCGCTCAAGCGTCGTGGCCGTCAGCAGCTCGCGCGCATCGGCGGGCTCGAGCGCAGCGAGAATTGCCTTGGCGGAGGCCGAGGCGTGGAGCGACATCCGCCTGCCGGGCGGGACCGTGACGCTGACGCGGTGTGCCTCGGAGGTCTCGATAGAGCGGGTGCAAACGACTTGGGCGTCGCCGAGGACCGCGAGGTAGAAGCACTCCTGCCACTTGTCGCGCAGTCGCGTGAGCGTCGACTCGACCAGTGGATCCAGGCCGCCGGGCGTAATCGCCGAGGCGATGCGCATGAGCTTCGGCCCGACTCCCCATTTCCGCGTGGCCTCGTCCCGCTCCAGCAGGCCGGGGCCCGCCAGACCTGCCACGAGCCGGTGGCAGGTCGCAACGGCCAGGCCGGTGCGTCGGGAGACCTCGATGAGCGTCAGGCCACCCGGCTCCTCGACCACGCTCAGCATGATCTGCGTGGCTCGATCAATCGTCTGCATATCGGCCTGTGTCCTACTCTGATCCGGAATGTCGACGGCGGCGCGCAGCGGGCGGCGGAGCACCCTCTGTGACCGCCGACAATGCGCTCTGGCGGCGCATTCTCCGTGTCCCCACGACGAAAGCGTATCTGCCCCCAGGCCAACGCCAGCCTGGCGCGCTGGCCTATGTGTCGAAAATGCGGAGATCGGTTCCGTCTGGCGGATGGACGCGGGCCATGGACGGGCCGCCTGCCATCGCATCGCTCACCACGACGCAAGCTCCTGGCCGGCCGTGTGCGCGTCGTGGAGCTGACCGCTCAGATAGCGGCCCGCCGCGATCAGGTCCTCGGCGAGGCCCTGGTCGAGCGCCTCCAGTATTCGCTCGCGCGGGCCGATCGCGCCGAGGCTGCGGCACGTCCCGTCCTCCGGACGGAAGGCAACGGCGACCGCCGCCACGCCGAGCTCGGTCTCCTGGTCGCAGACTGCGTAGCCGCAGTCGGCGACCGTCGCCAGGTCGCGGTCAAGGTCCGCCTGCCGTTTGAGGGTGTGCTCCGTCAGCGGGTACAGGCCGCCACAGGCATCCAGGATGGGCCAGCGCTCGGCGAGCGGAAGCGCCGCGAGCGTGGCTTTGCCGGACGCGGATGCGTGTGGGCCCATGCGTCGGCCGACCGGGACCGAGACGCTCATGCGGTGGGGGTCGGTGGTGATGACCGATTGCACGGAGACGATGTCGTCATCGATCAGCTCGGTCAGGTAGAAGCACTGCTGCCACCGGTCGCGCAAAGCCAGCAGCGCCACGTCGGCCGCGGAGCGCTCGCCGTGGCGAAGCGATGCCGCGAGCCGGAGCAGCGCGACGCCGGGACGGTAGCGGCGATCGTCGAGGCCGCGCTCGAGGAGGTGGGCCTCCTGCAGGGCACTGAGCAGGCGATGCGTGGTGGCGGGCGCCAGGCCCGTCGCTCGGGCGGCGTCGGCCAGGCCGATGCCGTCGTCCTGCGCGGTGGCGGCCTCGACGATCGCGACAAGTCGGTTGAGTACCTGCATGGCTCAGTCCTCGGCCGCGATGCCGGTCACGCGTGGGTCCAGACTTAAGTGCCCCGTGTGCGGAACTCGTCGCCCATCTTGGATGGGCCGGAGAAGAGCAGCACCTCTGTGATGCTCGTGCGCATTCCGTTTCACGGAAAGATAGGTCACGAGACGGAAATCTAACGCCCCCGGTTTCCCGCCCGCAGCGACCGGTGGAACCAACCGCACCGACCGTCTGTCCAACGTGGCGCCCTGATTTCCGTCTCGTGGCAATCACCTGGCGCTGTCACCTCGGTGCGGTGTTGACGTTCAGTGCAACGGACGTGGCGGGCGCTTGCCCCAGCCGTCCTTGAGCGCGCGTCGGACGTCTTTGTTCCTGCATCCTGCCTGCCCGGCCGCGCGCATCGCCGTCGGCAGACCGTGACCGCGCGCTGCGGCCCCTCGGACCGCCTCGAGCGCTGCGGCCTGCTCCGAGGAAACCGCGCCGGCCAGCCAGATCAGCTTGGAAGGCCTCACCGCGAACCACCGGCCCATTGTGGGTCGTAGGCACGAAAAACCGCTTCCATTTCGCCAGTCGAAAGGCCGGCCGCCACGCACAGCCCGACGAGGACCCGGGCCTTGCTGGACGGCAGCACGCCACCGCAGATCGCCCCCGTCCGCCGAAGGTCAGGTTCCGCACCGGGAAACGCATACGTTGCGCGCAGGATCCGCCCGCGCTCGGGACGGGCGCAGAACACGACCGGCCGGTGGAGTGCCATCTGCCGGATGGCGTCAAGCGCCGCGGGCGGCACGTGGCCTGCACCCGGGACGGCGACCACGAGCGCGTCGGCCGCTGCGGCGAGCGCGCGGATGCCGTCGCCCTCATCCCCCAGGCCGACCCACGCGACCTCGACGGTGGGCATCCGCGCCGGCAGGGCCAGCGGCGCGGGTCGCCCCACGCGGGGACGAAGCCGCACGCGCCCTTCGCAGGCCTCGCCGACGGGACCTTCGTGAGGACTGGCGAACGCGTCGAGCCGGACGCTGTCGCGCTTGCGCACGTCCGCCGCGCCGAAGATGAGCCCGCCGAACACCACGAGCGCCCCCGCGCCGCGGGCGGTCGGATGCTCGGCCACCAGGATGGCGTCGCGCAGGTTGGCGTCGCCATCGCTGCTGGGAGCGCCCGACGGGCGCATCGACCCGGTGAACACGATCGGCGGCTCACCGTCGTAGACGAGGTCGCAGAGAAAGGCCGTTTCCTCCATCACATCCGTGCCGTGCGTCACGACGATCGGCTCGCCGGCGTGGGCCAGCCGCGTCACCCGGGCGACCAGGGCGAGCGCGTCGTCCCACGTGAGATGGACGCTCGGCTTGTCGCAGAACGCCTCGACGCGCGGCGCGTCCGGCCCGAGCCCAGCGACAATGGCGGCGGTGGCGTTCGTGGGAACGGCCCGACTCCCGGACATCGCGATCGTGCCCCCGGTGGTGATGAGCACCGTCACGCGAGCTCCCGGGCTACGCGATCGCCAGGTCGAAGGGCCCCGTCGGGAGGAACCGCCCTGCCGGCGTCGCGTCGACGAGATCGCCGTCGAGGACCACGGTGCGCCCCGCGACCATCGTCCGCACCAGGCGGCCGCGGACCTCGCGACCCTCGTAGAGGGAGTAGCCGGCGAGCGTGTGCTCGTTGGCTGCGCCCAGCGTCCGGCGCGCGTCCGGGTCCCAGAGGACGAGGTCGGCGTCGGCGCCCGGTGCGAGGGAGCCCTTGCGCCCCGCCAGGCCGAACAGGCGCGCCGGGTTCGCCGACGTGACGGCCACGAGGCGCTCGAGCGGCATCCGCCCGCGCAGCGCGCCGTCGAGCAGCACCGGCAGCATCGTCTCGATCGACGGCGCGCCGAACCCGGCGTCCAGCAGCGGCCCCGCGTCCTCGTCCACGTGCTTCTTCGGGACGTGGTCAGAGCCGACGCACTGCAGCGTCCCGTCCGCGAGGCCGGCCCAGAGCGCCTCGTTGTCGGCGGTGGTGCGCAGCGGCGGCCCGATCTTGGCCAGCGCGCCGAGACGCCCGACCGCCTCCGCCGTCAGCTCGAGGTATTGCGGGCAGGTCTCGGCCGCCACGCGCTGGCCGCGGTCGCGCGCGGCGCGCACCATCGCCAACGCCCGCGCGTTGGTCACATGGACGATGAGCACGTCGGCGCCGAAGGTCTCCGCGAGCGCGAGCGTGCGGTGGGTCGCCTCCGCCTCCAGGACCGCCGGGCGGGTGGCAAGCATCGCGGCGACCGGATCGTCACCGAGCAGCCCGGCGCGAGCGTCCGCCTCGAGCGCGTCGATCGCCGGGCCGTTCTCGCAGTGCACAAGGGTCAGCCCGCCGACCGCCGTGGCCTCCCGCAGCACGGCGACAAGCGCGGCGTCGTCGGTCATCCAGCCCTGCGCGCCGTAGGCGAGGAACACCTTGAAGCTCCGCACGCCCTCGGCGGCCACCGCCGCCATCTCCGCGCGCTGGGCCGCGGGGTCGAACATGCCCGCGTGGACGGCGAAGTCGAGCAGCGACCCGGCGGCCGCCTCGGCGCGCAGCGCCCGCACGCTCTGCAGCAGCGATGTGCCGGGCTTCGCGTACGCGAAGTGCATGACCGTGGTGACGCCGCCGAACGCGGCGACAATCGAGGTCTGCCGGGGGTCGTCGAGATAGATCGGATGGACATGCTCGTCGACGGCGCCGGGGAGAACGAGCAGCCCGGCTGCGTCGATGCGCTGCACCGCGCCGGCGTCGGCGAGGTCACCGACCGCGGCGACCCTCCCGTCGCGCAGACCAAGATCGAGGCGGCGCACGCCGTCGGGGGCCACGACCTGGCCGCCGAGGACCAGCGTGTCGAAGGCAGGCGAGGTCGATGCGCTCACGGGTCGACCTCCGTCCGTGCCACGGCCGCGAGCGGGACCGCGAGCAACGGCAGCGCAGCGATGCCGAGCGTCGCGGCGGCCGCGCTGCCGACGTCGACGAGCCCGCCGGCCAGTGCCGCACCCAGCGCGCCACCGGTGACGAAGATCAGGTTGAAGGTGCCAAGCGCGACGCCGCGGTCCTCGGGGGCGACGAGTTCAGAGACGCGGTCGAGCACCGCGACCTGCGCGCCGGCGAAACCGCTGGTGGCGGCGGCCACGCCGAGCACCACGAGAACGGTGGCACGGTGGCCGAGCCCCGCCGCGACCATCCCCGCGGTCGTGCCGACCGCGAGGCTGACGAGGATCGTCTCCACCGCGATACGCGGGCGCAGCCAGCCGACGAGCTGAGCCACGGCGGCGGCGGCCAGCGCGGCGGGCAGCAGCACCAACCCGACGTCGACTGCCGTCCGGCCGCCTTCCTCGGGTAGCAGCAGCGGGCCGAGGAAGGACATCCCGAGGAACCCGCTCATCACTGCAGCCGCCGAGCCCGACAGGGCCATGAAGACGCGGTTGGCCATCGCCGCCCGGGGCAGGAAGCCGTCGGGATGGCTCCGCGCGTGGCGGATCAGCGCGGTGAAGGCGCCCGCGGCCACGACGGCCACGAGCGCGGTCATCACGGCGCCCAGCCCGGTCGCTCGCGCCTGGAGCAGGCCGGTGACGGCCGACCCGGTCGCCAGCACCAGCACTGCCCCGGTGATGTCCAGGCTGACCGGCGCACCGCCGGCCCCCGGCGGGGCAAGCCGTCCGAGCGGGACGACGGCGAGCGTGGCGATCACCGGGGCGGCCAGCGTCGCGCGCCATCCGAGCACCGCCGCGATACCGGCACCGATGAGGGGCCCCGCGCCGAGGAACAGCGAGGACACAGCGGTCAGCACGCCGAGCGCCCGCGCCCGGCTCGCGCCCTCGTGATGGTGGCCGGCGATGCCAAAGGCGACGATCGAGAGCGCGGCGGCCGCAGCACCCTGCAGCAGCCGGCCGATCACGATCGTCGTGAACGTCGGTGCGACAAGGACCACCGTCGCCCCGGTGAGGCCGAGCGCCGCCCCGGCCGCCAGTGTCCCGCCGGCGCCGCGCCGGTCGAAGAGCCGCCCGAACACCGGCGTCATCACGGCGAGGGTGAGCGAGAAGGCCGAGAGCACCCACGCGGTCTGGCCGACATCCCTGCCGACGACGTCGGCGAGTTCCGGGAGCACGATGGGCGCGGCGGCCAGGCCGAGGCCGCTCGACCCGGCCACGAAGCCGAGCAAGAGCCCGAGGCGCGTCGGCGCCTGCGTAAGGGCGACCGTCATCGCCACCCGCGACCTCGGGTGCGACATGGGCGGGACCGGATCATGCGCCCCATGCTGTTGACCGGCGCGGCGCCCGCCCATGGCCCGCGGGTCGAAGCACGCTGACGAGCGGGCCACTGAGCGGAACGTCTTTCCATAGGACGGGAACTACCGTGGGTCGGCCGGGAGCTGCATCGCCCGGGAGAGATCGATCGCGGCAGCGAGCAGCCCGTCGAGCATCCCCTCCCGGACGCGGGCTCGGAGCCGCTCGCGGGGCCCGATGACGCAGAGGCTCCGAGGGGCCTCACCTGGTGGCCCGGCGATGACCGCCGCGTAGGCGGCCACACCGAGCTCCATCTCCTGGTCGCAGATCGCGTAGCCACGATCCCGGGTCGCCGCGAGGTCCTCCAGGACGGCTTCCGGAGTCTCGAGCGTGTAGCGCGTGATGCGCTCGCAGGTGGCGGCCTCGAGCAGCCGCCGCGCCTCTTCCGCGGTCAGGTCGGCGAGGATCGCCTTCGCGGCGGCCGAGGCGTGCAGCGCCATGCGCCGCCCGAGCGGCACCCGGACGCTCATGCGGTTGGGATCGGTGGTCTCGACGGTCCGGACGCAGACGACCTCGCTGTCGGTCAGGTTCGCGAGGTAGAAGCACTCCTGCCAGCGGTCCCGCAGGGTGGCGAGCACCGGGTCGACGAGCGGGCCGAACCCGGCGCTCGGGCTCACGGAGGTCGCGATGCGCACGAGCCCGATGCCGGGGCGCCACCGCTTCGTCGTCTCGTCGCGGTCGAGCAGCCGCCGCTTGCCGAGCGCGGTGAGCAGCCGGTGGCAGGTGGCGGGCGCCAGGCCCGTCGCGCTCGACAGTTGCGAGAGCGTCAGGCCCGCGGGCGACTCGGCCACGCGTTCCATGATGACGACGATGCGATCGATGGTCTGCATGGTCACGTCTCCTCTGCGGCCAGGCCGCGGGCGGTTGCATCCAGCCGCCGCAGCGCGAGGGCCATGACCTCGCAGGCGACGGCGAGGTCCACGACGTCGCACTGCTCGTCCGGGCTGTGGCTGCGACCCTGAGGGGTCGGGACGAAGAGGATCGCCGCGGGCGCGGTGAGGGCAAGCACGGCGGCGTCGTGGCCCGCCCCGGAGGGCAGCACGCGAAACGGCAGCCCGCGGGCGGTGCACGCCTCGGCGAGCGCACGGCGCGCCCACGCGGACAGCATCACGGGAGGCCGGTCGGCGAGCACGGCGATGGTGGCGCCGATGCCCCGGGCGGCCGCGATCGCGGCGATCGCTGCGCGCACGTCGGCGACCGCGGTGGCCTGGCGGCCGGCGTCGATGTCGCGGACGTCCACCACGGCACGCACGGCGCCGGGCACCGTCGTGGCGCTGTTGGGGACGACTTCCAGGTGGCCGACGGTCGCGACGCCGTGGCGGGTCGCGCGCCCCGTAGCCTCGACGGCGAGCACGACCTCGGCCATCGCCGTAAGCGCGTCGAGGCGTCCGTCCATCGGCGTGGTCCCGCTGTGCTCTGGACGCCCGGTCAGCTCGACCGCCAGGCGGGTCGCCCCGGCGACGACGTCGACGACCCCAAGGCGGACGCCTTCGCGCTCGAGCACGCGACCCTGCTCGATGTGCAGCTCCACGAACGCGGCCACCGCCGGCTCCGCGGCCCACGCCACGCACCCGGTGGGATCCAGGCCGGATTCACGCGCCACCTCGATGGCCGTGCGGCCGTCCGTGTCGCGCAGCACGTCAAGCAGGCCGTCGGGCGACGCCCCCGTCGCGAGCTCGCTCCCGAGGCACGGCCGACCGAAGCGCGCGCCCTCCTCCGCGCTGAAGGCCACGACACGCAGCCCGAGCCCGAGCTCCGGCGCGACCGCGCGCGCGACCTCGAGCGCGGCCACCACGCCGGCCGCGCCGTCGTAGCGGCCACCGGCAGGCACCGAGTCCAGGTGCGAGCCGATCAGCAGGTACGGCTCGCCCTCCGCGTAGACCATCACGGTGTTCCCGGCTGCGTCGACCTCGACTCGCGCGCCGTCCTTTGATCCCCAGCCCGCCACGCGCTCGTGGGCGGCGCGCTCGAGCGGACCGAAGGCGAGCCGGCTCACGCCTGGCCCCGGGGTGGAGATCGTCGCAAGCTCGGCGAGGCGCTCCGTGAGCCGCGCGGCGGTCCGCGGGTCGTGCGCGGCGGCTGGACCGCTCACGGCGCCAGCTCCGTCTCGGTGAAGAGCGCCGTCATGGCCACGCCGGCCTGCTCGATCACCGCGCGGCCGCCGTGCTCGCGATCGACCACCGTGACCACGTGGGACACGATCACCCCGGCCGCCGCCAGCGCGGCGACCGACGCCAGCGCGTGGGTGCCGGTCATGACGACGTCCTCGACGAGGACGACGCGCGCGCCCGGGAAGAGGTCACCGGTGAAGGCGGTGGCCGGTTCCCCTCGGGACTCGAGCAGCAGGGTCAGGTCGGTCCGCAGGGCCAGCGCGCTCGCGAGCGCCACCGCGGCGGGGCCGCGCGCGGCCAGGCGGTCGGCGCGGGGATCGATCGTGGCGGCCAGCAGCTCGGCGCAGCGGTGCAGGACGCCCGGGCGGGCGAGCACGAGCTCGGTCTCGAACCAGCGCGAGGTCGCGCCCGAGGGATGGGCGAACGCTCCGCGGAGATACCCGCCGCGGGCCAGGTCCCCGGCGAGGACCTGGCGATCCACCGCGACCGGGTCCGGGGTGCTCATGCGTAGTTGCGGACCTCGAGGCACGAGTAACCCTCCGTCGTCCAGAACGGACCATGGTCGACCCCGGGGCCCTTGCAGGTGTAGGTCCCGCACGGGTGAAACTCGTCGCCCATCTTGTAGGAGCCGGCGAGCATGAGCACCTCCTCGCTGTGATCGTGGTTGAAGACGCCGGTGTCCACGCCGGGGTCGACCTCCAGCAGGCGCGTGGCGGAGCCCGACGGCCCCCGCGTCAGGACCTTCTCGCGCACGCCGTCGGGCGAGCCGGCGGGCGTCGCCCAGGCCATCCGCTCGATGTCGACGGGATAGAGCCGCGCGGGCGCCTTCGCGAACGCCGCCTCGTGCGGATCGCGCAGCTCGATCCAGGTGGCGCCCTCGGTCGTCCAGCGCGGCCCGGACGGGGTATGCGGCGCGACGCAGGTGTACGTCCCGGCCGGGTGGAACTCCTCGCCGACGCGACAGGAGCCCTCCAGCAGGTATGCCTCCCGCCACAGCCCGTCCTCGCGGCGCTCCGGCAGCGCGGCGCCGGGCGCGAGCCGAATCAGGCGGGTCACCGCGGCTCCCTCGGGATCCTGGGCGACGACCTTCTCGAGCAGGCTCGGGTCCTCCCGCGTGGGCGTCCACGGCCGCCGCTCGATATCGATCGCATACAGACGGGTCAGTGGCTTGGGCATGAAGCTCCTCGTTGGTTGATGGGTGCGTGCGCGGGACGGCGACCCTGGTGGTGGCCGGAACCGACTGGAAGCGCTACGCGGGCATCGGACTGTGGTCCGGGCCGACGGCCTCCCGCGTGAGCGCGGCGAGATCGGCCGCCAGTCCCCGCAGCGGCTCGGCCGCCCGCCGCAGCGCGGGCAGCAGCTCGCCCGCGCGCGCCACCAGGCGTTCGACATCGAGGTTCGTGTGCTCCCCGCGGCGAAGGACCGTGTGGCCGCCGACCCACACCTCGACCAGACCGTCCCCGAGCCCGCCGAGCACGAGCTGGGCGACCGGATCCGCGCCGTCGATGAGCCCGGCACGGGCGGGATCGACAAGCAGCAGGTCGGCCGGCGCGCCGACCTGCAGCGTGCCGGCACCGGGGCCGAGCCCGATCGCCGCTCCACCGCCGGCCGCCGCCAGCGGCCAGACATCCGCAGGTGTCAGCCACCGGTCCGGCGGATCCTCCGGGCGTCGGCCGACGAGCGCCAGGCGCGCCTGTGCCAGCACGTCCTGCGCCCCGCCGGTGGTCCATCCGTCACATCCCAGCCCGACGGTCACCCCCGCGTCGATAAGCCGCCGCAGGTCGAGCCTGCCGCTGCCCAGCGCCAGGTTGCTCATCGGGTTGTGGACGATCGCCGCGCCGGTCACGGCCACGCGCTCCACGTCCCCATCGTCGAGGTGCACGCAGTGCGCGAGCGAGAGGCCCGGGCGCAGCAGCCCGTGGTCGGCCAGCGTGCCGAGCGGGTCTCCGCCCCGACGCTGCTGGCGCGTCTCGAGCAGGTGTACGTGGAGGCCGAGCCCGTGGGTGGCGGCGAGCGCCGCCACGTCGTCCAGCAGGCCGCTGCTGCAGCGTTCGGGAGCCGACGGACCCAGCAGTACCGAGATGCGCGGCCGGTCGCGCGCCGCGTCGATGAGCGCGTGGCAGGCGTCGACCTGGGCCGCGCGCGACGCGGCGCCCCTTCGGTCGACCCGGCGGATCGCCTCCCGGCGGGATGCGGGCAGACCGAGGAGGCTGTCGGCGAACGACACGTCGGCGACCTGCGCGGCGATCGCCACACGGGTACCGGCCTCACCGTACGCCGCCACGAGAGCTTCCGCATGTTCCGCTCCGAGCGTCGCATGGTCGAGCGTCGTGGTCGCGCCGTGCCGGAGCGCGTCCAGCGCGCTCAGCTGCGCGGCAACGGCCGCTGCCTCCGCGTGCAGGCCGACGGTCGATGCCGCCGCGAAGGCGAGCCACGCCTCAAGGCGATCGTCGGCGATCGCGTCGCGGCACAGCTGGCCGTAGGAGTGGGTGTGGGCGTCGACGAGTCCCGGAAGCACGATGAGACCGCGGGCGTCGACCTCGTCCGTGGCCTCGCAAGGTGCACCCGAGGCGACGAGCTCCACAATCCGCCCGTCGTGCACGACGACGTCCCGTGCGTGCAGGGCGCCCTCGGTGAGCACGCGACCGTTGCGCAGGACCCGCGCGCGGATCTCCGCCGGATTCCCCGCGGTGGACGGCTGACGCACGCGGGCTAGACCTTGCTGGCGTAGAGCAACTTCACGGACTCGGGCTTGGCGATGGTCAGCCACTGCTCGTAGACCGGCTTCATCGCGGGGTAGCCGTTGACGGCCTCCCAGGCCTCGATGCTGTCGGCCTCGATGACCTCGACGATGTCGCAGTCGACCTCGCCGACGCCCGCGTCGTCGACCTCGAAGACCTCG
>JAOPZJ010000120.1 GCA_025964155.1 Solirubrobacterales bacterium | reverse complement strand
TGTACACGCGGCGCAGCGGGGCCCGCCGACCGCCGAGCGCCAGGTCCTGGCCTTGGGCCGTGTCGTCGCGCAGGAGTTCCTCGACGAGCCGGGAGATCGCGCGCCGTGTGCGGGTGTGCAGGCGCAGCCCGCCGAGCGCCGGCATCGAGATCAGCGCGACGTTGTCGCTCACGCTGATGTCCGCGACGACGATGCTGCGATCGGCGCCGAGCGGCAGGTCCGTCAGCCACACGAGGACGTCCCAGCCCTCGCGCTCCTTGCGCGCGAGCGCCGCGTCGATGATCTCGGTCAGGTCGTCGCCCCCCGGGATGTCGCTCTCGGCGACGACGCAGATCTCCCACTCGCCGTAGGGCGGGTCGGGCAGGTGCCCGGGCAGTTCGGCCCCAAGCCGCCGCGCGAAGTCGCCGGCGATCTCCGGATAGGCGAGCAGTCCCAGCGACGTCATCGCAGTCCGTCCCGTGTGGCAGGCTGCCCCGTCGCGTAGGACGGCCGGCCGGTGGCGCAAGGCGGACGGTCCGGCCCTGACGGTGGCCCGGCCGCGTGGGGCTCAAGGGGGGCGTGCTCCACGTCGATAGGACGAGGGTCACGTTCCAGCACAAAGGACCGCTCGTCATGACCGTCTTCCTGCTCGTCGGCTACATCCCGCTTGCACTGCTCGTGGTCGCGCTGGGCATCTACTCGTCGGGCCTGCGTCGCGACAGCGAGGCCGCTCGCACCCTCGGTGACCAGCTCGGGCGCCGCACCGGGAGCGAACGCCGCACCACCTCCCCCCTGCCGTACGTGGGCACCGATCGCCGTAGCGGCGCGGAACGGAGGGCCGCAGCGGCCGTCCGGACCGACCGCGCTGCCTGACAGTCGCCAAGGCGCAGCTCGACAACGACAGGCGGCGCTGGTGAGGGCGTTGCCCCTATGCTCGTCCCCTGATGGCCGGAATCCCGATCAACGTTTCGGCACTTGTCGGCGGTACGCCGATGGTGCAGCTCACCCGAATCGCACCCGAGGGCGTCGCGCTCTTCGGCAAGATCGAGGCAGGCAACCCCGGCGGGAGCGTCAAGGACCGCATCGGCGTCGCGATGATCGAGACGGCCGAAGCCGAAGGGCGGATCGAGCCCGGGCGCACGACGATCGTCGAGGCCACCAGCGGCAACACCGGCATCGCGCTTGCGTTCGTCTGCGCCGCCAAGGGATACGATCTCGTCCTGACCCTGCCGCAGGGCATGAGCCGCGAGCGCGAGGGCCTGCTGCGCCTCTACGGCGCCCGCGTGGAGGTCATCGAGTCCATGGGCGGCATGAACGAGGCGGTCGTGGCCGCGCGCGCCATGGCGGAGGACCGCGACGTGTTCCTGCCCGACCAGTTCGCCAATCCGGCCAACCCCGACGCGCATCGGCGCACCACAGGGCCGGAGCTGTGGGAGCAGCTCGACGGCAAGATCGACGTCCTCGTGGCGGGTGTGGGAACGGGCGGCACGATCACCGGCGCCGGGGAGTACCTGAAGCACAAGAACCCCAAGCTGCGGATCGTGGCCTGCGAGCCACAGTCCTCAGCGGTGCTGAGCGGGCGAGCGCCCGGGCCGCACCGGATCCAGGGCATCGGCGCCGGATTCGTCCCACCGGTGCTCAACCGCGAGCTCCTGGACGAGATCATCCCGGTCACCGACGAGGCGGCCATCGAGACGGCGCGGCTCTGCGCGCGGCGCGAGGGCGTGCTGGCCGGCCTGTCGTGCGGCGCAGCGCTGTGGGCGGCGCTGCAGGTGGCCGCGCGGCCCGAATCCCAAGGCAAGCGCATCGCCGTCGTCCTGCCCGACAGCGGCGAGCGGTACGTCTCGCTGCCGTTCTTCGCCTACTGAGCGCGCCCCGGCGGGCTGCTTGTCACCGGCTCCGCGATCCGGTCCCGGTGGCCGGCCACCCAGTCCGCCATCGCGGGCCACGGCCCGAAGCCCGCCTCGGCGTTGAGATGCCCCGTGCCCGGCAGCACGTCGGCCTCCAGCCCCAACGGCACGCCCCAATGCTCGGCGGCGCCCCGACCCGGGCAATACGGGTCGTCGTCGGAGCAGACGAGCAACGTGCGCCCGCGGGCTGCCGCCGCGATGTGATGCTTCTCGGCGCGCGACGGATAGAACTGCGCGAGCTCCGGGACGCGTGAGCCCGGGCACGGCGGCGCGACGAGCGCGACGCGGTCGACGCGGTGTTCCGGCGCGACCCGGTGTGCCTCGCGCAGCCACAGCACGCAGCCCAGCGAGTGGCAGACGACCACCCGCTCGCCGCCGGACGCTCCGTCGGCGAGCGCGGCCAGCTCGGGGTGCAGTGCGGCGCCCCAGCGGTCCGGGCAGGGCGTGTCGCAGGCGGGAAGGTCGGGATAGCGGACGGCCGCGCCGGCCCGGCCCAGCTCATCGGCGAGCCAGGTCTGCCAGTGATCGGGACCCGACCCCTGCCAGCCGTGGAGGATGAGGACGCGCGGTGGCATGGCGTAGTGCTCAGTATCGCGCACGTCGTCGCCCGGGCGGCGGGCGCGGGGGGGCCGACCGCTACGCTCTTGCACTGCATGCTTGGTCTGCGCACCATCGCCCGGGTGGCCGGCGAGATTCGCAACGACGTCGCGGCGGCGCACGCCCGGGATCCGGCTGCCCGTGGGGTCAGCTCCGTGGAGGTGCTCGCCGCCTGGCCCGGCGTCCACGCGCTGCTCGCCCACCGGGTCGCGCACGCGCTTCACACCGCACACGTCCCCGTGGCGCCGCGCTCGATCGCCTACGTCACCCGCTCCATCACGGGGATCGAGATCCACCCGGCGGCGCGCATCGGCGATGGGCTCTTCATCGACCATGGCATGGGTGTCGTCATCGGCGAGACCGCGGAGATCGGCCGCAACGTCACGCTCTACCAGGGCGTGACGCTCGGCGGCACCGGCTTTGCCACCGGCAAGCGCCATCCGACGGTGCAGGACAACGTGACCATCGGCTCCGGCGCCAAGTTGCTGGGCCCCATCACGGTCGGGCACGGCGCCAAGGTGGGGGCGAACACCGTCGTCATCACCGACGTGCCGCCGAACTCGACCGTCGTCGGCAACCCCGGGCATCCCGTCCGCATCGACGGCCGCCGTCCCGAAGGACCGGACGCCGACTGGATCCACCTGCCGGACCCGGTCGCCGACGCGCTCCGGGCGCTGTCCACCCGGCTGGCCGCGCTGGAGACGTCCGTGGGCGAGCTCGGCGGGCCCGCCGCCGATCCGGGGGCCGACGCGGCCCACGGGCGGACGCTGCGGGCCGTCAAGGGCCGCAGCCCCGCCGGCGGCTAGTAGAACACGCAGCGGCAGCGATGCCGCGGGCGCAGCTTGAACTCCGCGCCCTGGCCGCGGTTCCACAGCCACGTGTCGAGCACGCGCGGCGGGACGCCCAGCTCAGGTGCCAGGCGCTCGCACGCGTGTACGGCACAGGCGCGGATCTCCCGCTCCCACCGGCCTGCGGGGAGCAGTTCCCCGGCGTCGATGTGGGCGGCGAGGGTCTCGTCGTAGACGAGCACGCCCTCACACCGCAGCACGTGCGGCACGAGGTTGTCGGCGAAGATCGTGAGGTCGTCCAGATCGGCGAACGACGCGACACCGGCGAGCGCGAGGTCGTTCGCCGTGATCTGCGCGCGTTTGTAGAACCCGCGGTCGGCAAAGAGCGCCATCCCGTCGGCCAGCGCCGTGGCCAGCGTGACGGCCGAGCCTTGGGCCTCGTCGATGACCTGCAACGCGCCCCGCGCACCGAGGAAGTCGCCGAGCGAGCGCAGTGCCTGCGCGTACAGGCTCATCAGCTCGTGATCCGGCGGCTGGCCCAGAAGCATCGCCAGCGCATCTGCCCGCATCGTGCGCAGCTGGGCGGCCGACCACACCCCGTGCGCGCGGTGGTGCTCGGTGAGCGCCCAGGCGATGGTGAGGGACCCCGACACCGGCCGTCCCGTTGCCGGGTCCACGCGCTTGCGCAGCGTCGGGAACCATCCGGACCCGAAGTTCACCGCGTCGGAGATGAGCATCGCCATCGCGACGTCCTCCGGCTCGCCGTCGGCGAGCTGCTGACGAGCGTCGAGGCCGGCGTCGACGACCTCCCATGCGCCCGCGGCGACGCGGGCAAGGGCGTCGTCGTCGATGCGGACCGCGGTGGCGTGCTCCGCGATCAGCGCGCAAGAGGTGCGGACCTCGTCCGTCAGGCTCACGGGCATGCCCCGTGCAGGCTAGTCGAGCGCAAGCGTGACCGCCGACCCCGGCCCTATCCTCGAAAGGGATGCCTGACGCAGCGCCTGCCGCCAACCTCGAGAACCTGCTCGAGGGTCTGAACGAGCCCCAGCGGGCGGCAGTCGTCCACGGCGAGGGCCCGCTCCTGGTCCTGGCGGGCGCCGGATCGGGCAAGACGCGGGTCCTGACGCACCGGATCGCGTTCCTCATCCGCACGGGACAGGTCCGCCCGGGCGAGATCCTGGCGATCACCTTCACCAACAAGGCGGCGCAGGAGATGCGCGAGCGGGTCGGGCTGCTGCTCGGCCACTCCACCAAGGCGATGTGGGTCATGACGTTCCACTCCGCGTGCGTGCGCATCCTGCGCGGCGAGGCCCCGCGCCTTGGGTACACGCGCCAGTTCACGATCTACGACACGGCCGACAGCAAGCGGCTGGT
Organism: Solirubrobacterales bacterium; assembly: GCA_025964155.1. Classification (GTDB taxonomy): domain Bacteria; phylum Actinomycetota; class Thermoleophilia; order Solirubrobacterales; family Solirubrobacteraceae; genus Paraconexibacter. The sequence goes on along the minus strand of JAOPZJ010000120.1, from coordinate 8,852 downwards.
CAAGCGCTGCCTCGACGAGCTGGGCCTGGACGCCAAGCGCTTTACGCCCGCCGCGGTGCTGCACCAGATCTCCGACGCCAAGAACAAGCTCCGCGATCCCGACGCCTACCGCCAGCTCGTCGGCGGCTACTACGAGCAGACGATCGCCGAGGTCTACGCGCTCTACCAGTCGCAGCTGCACAGCATGAACGCGATGGACTTCGACGACCTTTTGAACAACGTCGTCAGCGTCCTGGAGCTCTTCCCGGAGGTCCGCGCCCGCTACCAGGCCAGCTTCCGCCACGTCCTCGTCGACGAGTACCAGGACACGAACCACGCCCAGTACCGGCTGCTGCAGCTGCTGGCCGGGGACGCCGACGGCCCGCAGAACCTCATGGTCGTCGGTGACGACGGGCAGGCGATCTTTGGCTTTCGAGGCGCCGACATCACCAACATCCTGAATCTCCAGGACGACTATCCAGAGCTGGAAACCGTCAAGCTCGAGCAGAACTACCGCTCCACCCAGACGATCCTCAGCGCCGCCAACGCGATCATCGCCCACAACCGCGGGCAGATCCCCAAGACGCTGTGGACCGACCAGGGCGACGGCGACCCGGTCGTCGTCCGGGAGCTCGAGGACGAGCACGCCGAGGCGCGCTACGTCGTCGGCGAGATCGAGCGGCTCGTGGAGGAGGGGGTCTCCCGCGCGGAGATCGCGATCTTCTACCGCACGAACGCGCAGTCGCGTGTCCTGGAGGACACGCTCGTGCGGCGCGAGATCGCCTACCAGGTGATCGGCGGCACGAAGTTCTACGAGCGCGCCGAGGTCAAGGACGCGGTGGCCTACCTCACGATCCTCGGCAACGGCCAGGACGTCGTCTCGTTCACCCGCGTCGCCAACTCACCGCGCCGCGGGATCGGGCAGACCTCGCTTTCGCGCGTCATCAATCACGCCCAGACGATGGGCATCAGCGTCTGGGAGGCGGCGGAGGACCCGGCCGGCATCCCGGGGCTGGGGACGGCGGCGATCAAGGCGATCGGCCGCTTCATGGACACGATGAACGGCCTCAAGGCCCGCATGGACGACGGCATCCCCGTCGGCGACCTGCTCGAGGCGGTGCTGCACGAGTCCGGTTACCTGGAGGCGCTGGAGGCCGAGCGCACGATCGAGGCCCAGGGCCGCATGGAGAACCTCCAGGAGCTGGTGGAGGTCGCGCGGGAGTTCGACCATGCGACCGCGGAGGATCCGGATCTCGAGGACACCGTGGACGTCTTCCTGCAGCAGATCTCGCTCGTCGCCGACGCCGACACGCGCCAGGACCACAGCGGCATGGTCACGCTCATGACGTTGCACAACGCCAAGGGCCTGGAGTACCCGATCGTCTATCTGATCGGGTGCGAGGAGGGCGTCTTCCCGCACTCGCGGTCGATCGACGAGGGCTCGCTGGAGGAGGAGCGCCGCCTCATGTACGTCGGCATCACGCGGGCGATGCGCTCCCTGACGCTGACCCACGCCCGCCGGCGCGCCGTCTTCGGTGGCGCCCCGAACTACGGGTTGCCCAGCCGCTTCCTCGCGGAGCTGCCGACCGACCTGGTGGACCGTCAGGGCACCGCCTCGACCTGGGGCGCCGCGAGCGTGTCCGCCGGTGCCCCGCGCCCGCGCGCGATGTCCTCGTGGTCCTCCGGTGGCGGCAGCTTCGGCGGCTCGGGCTCGTCCGCCGGTGGCGACGGGGGCGGCTCGGCGGGTCCGGCGTTCCGCATGGGGGACGACGTCGTGCACGCGGCGTTCGGCGAAGGCGTCGTGACCGGCGTCGAGGGCGGGGGCGTCGTCGTCGTCCGCTTCGCCTCCGACGGGTCCGAGCGCAAGCTCATGGCCGACTACGCGCCGATCACGAAGAAGTAGGCTCCGCGATCGCATGAGCGCCAAGATCATCGACGGCAAGGCGGTCGCCGCGCGCGTCCGTGCCCAGGTCGCGCAGGACGTCGCCGCCTTCAGCGCCGAGACCGGCCGGACCCCGGGACTGGCGACGGTTCTCGTCGGCGAGGACCCCGCGAGCGCCGTCTACGTCGCCGGCAAGCAGAAGGCGTGCGCCGAGGTCGGCATCCAGGGCTTTGATCACCGCCTGGCGGCCGACGCCTCGCGCGAGACGGTCCTTGCGCTCATCGACGAGCTGAACGCGGATGCAAGCGTCAGCGGGATCCTCTGCCAGCTGCCGCTCCCGGCCCATCTGGACGGCGTCGAGGTCACCAACCGCATCGATTCGGGCAAGGACGTCGATGGCCTGACGATCGCCAGCGCCGGGCGCCTGGCCCTCGGCATGCCGGGGCTCGTGCCCTGCACGCCCGTCGGCGTGATGCTCCTGCTCGCCGAGGCGGGGGTGCAGCCGGAGGGCAAGGAGGCGGTCGTGATCGGGCGCTCCAACCTCTTCGGCAAGCCGATGGGTCAGCTGCTGCTGGCCGCCAATGCGACCGTCACGACCTGCCACTCGCGGACGCATGACCTCGGGGCGGTCAGCCGGCGCGCGGACATCCTCATCGCCGCCGTCGGCGTCCCGCACCTGGTGAAGGGCGACTGGGTCAAGCCGGGCGCCACCGTCATCGACGTCGGCATGAACCGGCTCGAGCGTGGCCTGACCGGCGATGTGGACTTCGCGGCCGCCGCAGAGGTCGCGGCAGCGATCACGCCGGTCCCCGGCGGCGTAGGTCCGATGACCATCGCGTGCCTGTTGCGCAACACCCTCACGGCGGCGAGGATGAGCGCATGAGCCTCGGGCGGTTGCGGATCGGCGAGATCACGGCCGGCGCCGGCGCATTGGCGCTCACGGTCCTGCTGTTCCTGGACTGGGCCAAGCCCGAGACGTCGGTGCTGCGCGATCCGGGGGCCGAGCTGCCGAGCAGCCTCGACTCCGTCGCCGATCGCGCCGTCGGGGCGTTCGTCGACCGTCTGGCGCAGTCGGGCTTCTCGGCGCTCGGCTGGCTGCTCGTGGCGATGCTCGTCGTGCTCATCGGCCTCGCCATCACGCTGGTGGTCTTGACCGCCATCGAACGCGAGACGCCGGTCCTCGCCGTGGTCACCGCGGTGGCGACGACCTTCTGGGGCGCCGTCGTCTTCATCGTCCTGCTCGTCCGGCTGACGCTCGGTCAGCCCGACCTGGGGTTGGCGCTGCCGGACGATCGCGTGAACATCCTGGCCCCGGCGTGGCTTGGCCTGCTCTGCGTCGCCGCCATCGGTGTCGGTGGCTGGCTGACGCTGCGTGACGATCGCCTGGCCAGCCCGGTCAGCGAGCCGCCGGAGGTACCGGTGCGACCTGCGCCGCCGGCCACTGCTTGAGCGGGTCTCGTTGCCCCCTTGCCGTTCCCGACCGCATAGCCCGCGCGGCGGATCCGTGGAATCAAACATCTAGACTGGCCCGCTGATGATCGACCGTACGCAGGTCCTCCACGTCGCCCGATTGGCCCGGCTGCAGCTCACCGATGACGAGGTGGGCCGCATGAGCACCGAGCTGTCCAACATCCTCGGCCACATCGAGAAGCTGTCGGCGCTCGACCTCACCGACGTGGAGCCGACCACGCATGTCGTGGCGGTGGGCAGCGCCCTGCGTCCTGACGTCGTCCGCGAGTCGCTGCCACGCGAGGTCGCCTTCGAACAGGCGCCGGACATCGCCGACGACGGCTTCCGCGTCCCCAGTCCACAGGCCTGATCGCCATGACGCATCTGACCGACCTGACGGCCAAGACGGCCATCGACGCCATCACCTCCGGCGACCTGGACGCCGCCGAGCTCTTCGACGCCTACCGCTCGGCCGCGGCGGCCGAGGACCTGAACGCCTACACCTGGGTGGCCGACCAGACGCCGGACCTCGGCGCCGCAGCCGCGGCGCCGCTGCGCGGTGTCCCGCTCGCCGTGAAGGATCTCTTCTGCACGGCCGGGGTCCCGTCACAGGCGGGATCGCGGATCCTCGAGGGCTACCGCCCGCCGCACACCGCGACGGTCGTCGAGCGCCTGGCGGCCGCGGGCACCTCGCTCCTGGGCAAGACGAACCAGGATGAGTTCGCGATGGGCTCGTCCAACGAGAACTCCGCCTACGGACCCGTCAAGAACCCGTGGGACCGCTCCCGCGTGCCCGGCGGGTCGTCGGGGGGCAGCGCCGCCGCCGTCGCCGCGGGGCTCGCGCCATGGGCCCTGGGTACCGACACCGGCGGCTCGATCCGCCAGCCCGCCGCGCTGTGCGGGATCGTCGGCCTCAAGCCGACGTACGGCACCGTCAGCCGCTACGGCATGATCGCGTTCGCCTCGTCGCTGGATCAGGCGGGGCCGTTCGCGCGGGACGTGACCGACGTCGCGCTGCTGTACAGCCACATGCACGGCCGGGATCCGCGGGACGCCACGTCCGTCGGGCATCCGGAGGCGACGGTGCTGCCGACCGCCGAGCGGATGGACGGCCTGCGGCTCGGCGTACCCGAGGATCTCACCGGCGAGGGTGTCGAGCCCGGTGTCATGGCGGCCTTCGAGGCGGCGCTGCAGACCGCCCGCGACCTTGGCGCCAGCGTCGAGCGCGTGGCGCTCCCGCACGCGGACTACGGCCTCAGCGCCTACTACGTCATCGCGCCGGCCGAGGCCAGCTCCAACCTGGCGCGCTTCGACGGCGTGCGCTACGGCCGGCGCTCTGGAGCTGACGACCTCGTCTCGATGTACACGAAGACCCGGCACGACTACTTCGGCGACGAGGTCAAGCGCCGCATCCTCATCGGGACGTACGCGCTGTCCTCGGGCTTCTACGACGCCTACTACGCGGGCGCCCAGAAGGTCCGTACGCTCATCGCGCGGGACTTCACCGCGGCCTTCGCCGGCGTGGACCTCATCGTCACGCCGACGAGCCCCGGCGTCGCCTTTCCGCTGGGGGCGAAGACGGACGATCCGCTGGCGATGTACCTCAACGACTACTTCACGGTCCCGATCTCCCTCGCCGGGCTCCCGGCGATCTCGCTGCCGTGCGGCCTCAGCGAAGGCCTCCCGGTCGGGTTGCAGCTCGCCGGTCCGGCGTTCAGCGAGAACCGCATCCTCGACGCGGCCTACGCGTGGGAGCGGGCGCTCGCGTTCGACAGCACCCCCTCCCGGATCGGAGCGGCACGATGAGCGTCGAGTACGAGACCGTCATCGGGCTGGAGATCCACGTCCAGCTGAAGACGAACACGAAGATGTTCTGCAGCTGCGCGCTGACGTTCGGCGAGCCACCGAACACGCGGACCTGCCCGGTGTGCCTTGGCCTGCCGGGCGCGCTGCCGGTCGCGAACGCCGAGGCGATCCACCTCGGGCTCATGATCGGGATGGCGCTGGGCTGCGAGTTGGCGCCGCGCTCGAAGTTCGACCGCAAGCAGTACTTCTATCCGGACCTGCCCAAGGGGTACCAGATCAGCCAGTTCGACGAACCGCTGTGCGCGGGCGGCGGGATCGGCGGGGTCCGCATCCATCGGGTGCACCTGGAGGAGGACGCGGCCAAGCTCGTGCACGCCGGCACGTCCGGCCGGATCCATGGCTCCGCGGCCTCGGTCGTGGACTTCAACCGCGGCGGGACGCCGCTGGCGGAGATCGTCACCGAGCCGGACATCTCGTCCGCCGAGCAGGCCGGCGAGTTCCTGCGCCTGCTGCGCACGACGCTACGGGTGCTCGGCGTCAGCGACGTGAACATGGAGGAGGGGTCGCTGCGCTGTGACGCCAACATCTCGATCAGACCGGTCGGCCAGGCGGAGCTCGGCGTCAAGACCGAGCTGAAGAACATGAACTCCTTCCGCTACATCGAGAAGGGGATCCGGGCCGAGGTCGCCCGGCAGGAGGCGCTGCTGCGCGCCGGCGAGCCGGTCACGCAGGAGACGCTGCACTTCGACCCGCGCACCGAGCAGCTGACGTCGATGCGCTCGAAGGAGGAGGCGCACGACTATCGCTACTTCCCCGAGCCCGACCTGACGCCCGTGCTCATCACGCCCGACATGCTCGAGCGCGCCCATGCGGCGCTGCCCGAGCTGCCGGCGGCGCGACAGGAACGCTTCGAGCGTGATCTGTCGCTGCACCCGGACACCGCGAAGCTGCTGGCGTGGCGAACGGAGCTCGGTGACTGGTTCGAGGCTGCGCTGGCGGCGTCGCCCGCCGGGTACGACGCCGCTGCGGCCGGACCGCTGGCGAACTGGACGACGAACGAGCTCATCACGCGCCTGGGCACCGACGTGGACCCGGCGACCTCGAACGTGGCCCCGGCCGCGCTCGCGCAGCTCGTGGCGCTTGTCGCGGCCAAGACGGTCACGGCCAACGCCGGCAAGCAGGTGCTGGACGTGTTGGTGGCCGAGGGCGGCGACCCCGCCGCGATCATCGAGGCCCAGGGGCTCGGCGCGGTCGGCGGGGAGGACACCCTCGCGCCTGTCGTCCAGGCGGCGCTGGAGGCCAATCCGGCGATCGCCGAGCGCCTGCGCGGCGGTGACATGAAGCCGATGGGCGTGATCATCGGGCACGTCATGCGCGAGACGAAGGGCCGCGCCGACGGGGGAGAGGTCACGAAGCTCGTCCGGGCCGAGCTGGGGCTGTAGCCGGCATCGCAGTTCCCTGGGATCGAGTCCGACGAGACGAACAACACGACGTCCGGCGTCCTGGCCTGCCCCGGTCAGTAGGCGGGCAGGGCCGCTGCCCCCGGCTTGAACCCCGGGGGCAGCGGCGTAGCATGGACGCATGTCGCGACTCATCCGCATGGACCACACCGGGCACACGGAGGTGGCGGAATGGTCCGCCGACGATCCGGCGAGCGTCGAGGCCGCGGTGACGGCCTTCCGCGCCGAGCTGGACCGCGGCTTCTTCGCCATCGTCAGCACCGGCGAGGGGCACGCCGAGCAGGTGCACACGTTGCCGATCGACGCCGGGCTCGTGATCCTGCGCCGCCCGATCGCCGGCGGCTGACCCCGCCATCCGTGCCGTCCCGATGACGAATCTCGCACAGGGGGCCGGTGCTCCGCCGTCGTCCGCGCTGCCCGAGGTCGCGGGCGTCCACTGGCGGGTGCGGGTCGATGACGCGCGCCTGTGCCGGACCGGCCGGTGGTGGACGGCCACGACCCTCGCGCACGTCGTCCCGTTCGTCGGCGCCGGCGTCGTGCTCTTCGCGGCCGAGCCGCTGGCCGCACCAGTGACCCTCGCGAGCTTCGCCCACGCCTGGATCATCCCCGAGCTCTACGCCCAGCGCGGGGCGAACGTCGTGCGGCCCAAGCACCTGGCGACGGCCACCGCGCCCGAGCAGCGCGCCCTCGGGCTGCTGGGCGACCTCGTCGGCCACGAGGCCCGCGACCTGCATGGGCAGACCGGCCTCATCCTCGAGCGCGGCCGCCTCGGCGTCTGGCTCGTGGGGCCGACCGGGGCGCTGCTCGTGCGTCCGGGTGGGCGTCGCGCGCACTGCTGGTGCGTGCGCGTGCCCGATCCGGACCTGCCGTCGTCCGATCGCATCGCCCACCTGCTGCTGGCGCTGCGCGCCGACGAGGAGGGCTTTGCGACGGTCGCCAACCAGGCGTTCAGCGGTGCGACGTGGCGCGTGCGGCGGCGGCTGGCGAAGCTCCAGCGGCCCGCGCTGGACGCGGCCGCCGCGGTGGCCAAGGCCGCCGGGGCACCGTAGCCCCCATGGCTGCTGCCCCCTGGGGCTCGATCGACCGAGCGTCGAAAGCTCGCCCGCAGGTTGGGACCGCAGGGACATGGGACATGGCGCGTTTGCAGGGGAAGATGCTGTCCATGCCCGAGTCCTCCGCCATCACCCGCCTGACGCTCCTGCCGACCGCGCCGCGTGAACGTGGCGCACATGAGGTCAAGGTCCGTCGCTATCGCCTAGCCGCCGTGCGGCCGCCGCAGCCCCGCGATGCCGCCGACCGCTTCGCGCGCCTCAAGCGCACCTACGACTGACGTTCTGCGCACCGGGTCGCCCGAATGGGCGGTCCGTGGCGCTACTCTTGCCGTATGCGTGAAGCGGGTGCATCCCTTGCCAACCGGGCCATTGCGCTCCTGGTCCTGATCGTCGCCCTCTGGTTCCTGATGAAGTTCGTCATCGGGATCGTCACGGGCATCGCCACCCTCGTCGCCGTGATCGTCGCGATCGGGGCTGCGGTGTGGGCGGTCAACCGCTTGTAGCGGATGGCCGGTGGCATCTACCTCTTCGTCTGCGTCTCCTTTGGCCTAGCCGCGGGGATCGTCGGGCGCATCAAGGGCAGTTCGTTCGTCCTCTGGGCGCTCATAGGCGCGATCCTGCCCGTCCTCGGGCTCATCGCGGCGGTGCTGTATCGGTACGAAACGGCCGAGTTGCGGCGCCAGTGCCCGCAGTGCGGGAAGGTCGTGATGCTCTACGACGCGCTCTGCACGCGGTGCGGTGTCGAGCTCGACTTCCCCGAGGTCGCCGTCGAAGCCGTGGATCCCACGTTGCGCCGCGAGCGCGGCGCCACGGCCTGACGCCGCCGATGCGGTGATACCCTCCGCCTTTCCGGGCCGCCTGAGCTAGGCGGCCCGACCTGTCCCAGCTGTGATGTCATCAAGGTGGTCCCGTCCGGGGCCACTGGCCTATATGGAAAGGAGGTCGAGAGCATGCGAGCGGTCGAAGCCGTGATGGAGTGCCTGAAGGCGGAGGGAGTCGACGTCGTATTCGGCCTCCCGGGCGGCGCCAACATTCCCACCTACGACGCGTTGTACGACGCCGGCATCCGGCACATCCTCGTGCGTCACGAGGCCGGCGGCGGTCATGCCGCCGAGGGCTACGCGAAGGCGACCGGCAAGGTCGGCGTCTCCCTGGGCACTAGTGGCCCGGGTGCGACGAACCTCGTCACACCGATCATGGACGCGATGATGGACTCGGTCCCCG
>JAOPZJ010000079.1 GCA_025964155.1 Solirubrobacterales bacterium | reverse complement strand
CGGCACGCGCCACCGAGAGCGATCAGGACGCTGCCGCCCCGGGCGCCGTCGCCGGAGCCAGGACGGGCGCCGTGTAGTTCGCGACGAAAGCGTCCTCGCCCCGGTCCGAGGTCGGCGCCGACACTGCTGGTTGCCTGTGCAACCATCTGGGTATGTCTTCCGCCTTGACACCCATCTCCGTCACCCACTTCTCCGATCCGGGCTGCCCCTGGGCCTACTCGGCGTCCCCCGCGATCGCCGCGCTGCAGTGGCGCTACGGCGATCAGCTGGACTGGAAGCTCCTCACCATCGGGCTCGCCGAGGATCCCGAGGTCTACGTCGAGCGCGGCTACACCCCCGACCGCCAGGCCAAGGGCTACCTCGCCTTCCGGCGCTTCGGCATGCCGTTCTCGACCGAGCCGCGCGCCAGGGTCGTCGCCACCGGCCGCGCCTGCCGGGCGATCGTCGCCACGCGGCTGCTCGCGCCCGAGCTCGAGTACGCCGTCTTCCGTGCGCTGCAGTTCATGCATTTCTGCACGACCGCGCTGTTCGACACCGAGGAGGGGATCGCCGCCGCGCTCGAGCACGTCGACGGCCTCGACGGCAGCGTCGTCCTCGCGGCCCTCGACGAGCCGCGGACCGAGGAGGTCTACCAGGCCGACCGTGCGGCGGCCCGCAGCGCCGCCGGCGGCGCGACGGAGTTCCAGGGGAAGGCCGCCCAGAGCGACGGGCCCGTCCGCTACACCGCACCGTCGCTGCTGTTCACGCACGCAGACGGCCGGACGCTCGAGGCCGGCGGCTTTCAGCCGCTGGAGGCCTACGACGTGTGCATCGCCAACCTCGACGTGTCCCTGACGCGGCAGGCGCCGCCGGCCGTCGCGGTGGACGCGCTGCGCGCCTTCCCGCTGGGCCTGACGACGGTCGAGGTCGCGGCGATCATGGCCGCCCACCTGGGGGCGACCGACACCGTCGCCGCGGAGGAGTCGCTCATCGACGCCGTCACCACCGGCGAGGCGACCCGCCACGCGCTCGGGGACGACGCGCTGTGGACGGCGGTCTGAGGTGCGGCTGTTCCACTGCGCGGTCTGCGCGCAGATGGTGTTCTTCGAGAATTCGCTGTGCCTGAACTGCCTGTCGGGGCTGGGGTTCGAGACGCGGCGACGGGAGCTCGTGACGGTGCAGGTCGACGGCGAGCTGGACTCCGGCCGGCTGCGGATCGTCTCCGACCGGGACGACGCCCCGCCGGTCTACCGCTGTGAGAACACCGAGCTGACCCGCTGCAACTGGCTCGTCGACGCCTCGGGAGAGCTCTGCGCAAGCTGCCTTTTGACCCGGACGCGGCCCTCCGACACGGACGCCGACGGACTGCTGGACTTCGCCGACGCCGAAGGCGCCAAGCGGCGGCTGCTGTTCACGCTCTTCGAGCTGGGGCTGCCGGTCGTCGGCTTCCGCGAGCGGGAGGGCGGGCTGTCGTTTCGCCTGCTGTCCAGCGACTCCGAGGCGGTGACCACAGGCCATGCCGGCGGCGTCATCACGCTGGACCTGGACGAGGCCGACAGCGCCCATCGCGAGCTGATGCGCGAACAGCTCCACGAGCCCTACCGCACGCTGCTCGGCCTCTTCCGGCACGAGATCGGCCACTACTACTGGCCGATCGTCGTGAAGCAGAGCGAGCTCATCGACCGCTACCGCGAGCTCTTCGGCGATGAGCGCGAGTCGTACGCCGATGCCCTGGACCGCCACTACGCCACTGGCCCACCGCAGGACTGGGCCGCCCGCCACGTCAGCGCCTACGCGTCGATGCACCCGTGGGAGGACTGGGCGGAGACGTGGGCGCACTACCTGCACATCACGGACTCCTCTCAGACCGCGCGCGCCCACGGGCTGCGAACGAGCCTCGCGGACCCGGACGAGACACCAGACTCATCGATCCGCCAGACGCTCCGGGACTGGATCCCGCTGACGTACGCGATGAACGGCATGGCCCGCTCGATGGGGATGGGCGACCTCTACCCGTTCGTCCTCGCCCCGGCGGTCATCGAGAAGCTCGTCTTCGTGGACGAGGCGGTGCGGGCGGCCGTTGTCGCGCAGCGCTGACGGCCGTTCTTGTCCCCTTCACGGACGGATTCCGGCATTGGGCTCCCGGGAGCCACCTAGACTGAACGCCCGCGTTCGTTACAGTTCGCCGCCGCCGTCCACGACCCTTCGTCAGGAGAACCGAACCATGGAAGCCAGCACGGCCGCCGACGCCGCCGCTCAGACCACGGCCGAGCCCGTCTTCACGCTCGAGCTCAACCAGGATCAGAAGGACATGCGCGACTGGGTGCACGGCTTCGCGCAGAACGTCATGCGCCCCGCCGCCTCGGAGTGGGACGAGAAGGAGTCGACCCCCTGGCCGATCATCCAGGAAGCCGCGAAGATCGGCCTGTACGGCTTCGAGGGCCTGGCGCAGTTCTTCGCCGACCCGACCGGACTGACGATGCCGATCGTCAACGAGGAGCTCTTCTGGGGCGACGCCGGCATCGGCATGGCGATCATGGGCACCGGCCTGGCCGTCGCCGCGATCATCGGCCAGGGCACGGGTGAGCAGATCGGTGAGTGGATCCCGCGCTGCTTCGGCACCGAGTCCGACCTCAAGGTCGCGGCGTTCTGCGCATCGGAGCCAAACGCCGGCTCGGACGTCTCCAACATCCGCACGCGCGCGAAGTTCGACGAGGCCACGAACGAGTGGGTCCTCAACGGTCAGAAGGCGTGGGCCACGAACGGCGGCATCTCCGACGTGCATGTCGTCATCGCGTCGGTGGATCCGGAGCTCGGCTCGCGCGGTCACGCCGCGTTCGTCGTCCCGATGAGCGAGTGCAAGGGCATCAGCCAGGGCGCGAAGGTCTCCAAGCACGGCCTGCGCGCGTCCCACACCGCGGACGTGTACCTCGACGACGCGCGCATCCCGGCGAACAACGTCCTGGGCGGCAAGGAGAAGCTCGATGAGCGCCTCGCCCGTGTGCGCGAGGGCAAGCGGGCCAAGTCCCAGGCCGCGATGCAGACCTTCGAGGCCTCCCGTCCGACCGTCGGCGCGCAGGCCATCGGCATCGCCCGCGCGGCCTACGAGTACGCGCTGGAGTACGCCAAGGAGCGCGAGCAGTTCGGCCGCAAGATCATCGAGAACCAGTCGATCGCGTTCGCCCTGGCCGACATGAAGACCGAGATCGACTGCGCCCGCCTGCTTGTCTGGCGTGCATCGTGGATGGGCCGCACCGGCCAGACGTTCGAGAACGCCGAGGGCTCGATGAGCAAGCTCAAGGCCGGCGAGGTCGCCACCTGGGCCACCGAACGTGCGATCCACATCCTCGGCGGCAACGGCTACACCCGCGAGTACCCGGTCGAGCGCTGGCACCGCGACGCGAAGATCTACACGCTCTTCGAGGGCACGAGCGAGATCCAGCGCATCGTCATCGCCCGCGCGATCAGCGGGATCCACATCCGCTGACGTACCTACGGGGCGTGCATCTACCGCTGCAGGGCAACGGTGGATGCACGCTCCCTGCCGTGCCGCTCAGGCGTCGTCCCAGGCGTGCCCGACGAACACCGGCTCGGGCACGAGGGCGACGCCGAAGGTCGCGTGCACGCCCGCGGCGACCTCACGGGCGAGCGCCACGAGGTCCGCGGTCCGCGCACCGCCGCGGTTCGTCAGCGCCAACGTGTGCTTCGTCGAGATCGCCGCGTGACCGTTCCGGCCCGCCGAATACCCCTTCACGAACCCCGAGCGCTCGATGAGCCACGCCGCTGACGTCTTCAGGCGCCCGTCGGTCTCCGGGTAGCGCGGCAGGCGGGCGTCGGGCCCCAGCTGCGCGAGGACGCGCTCGTCCAGGGCGGCGAACTCGCGCGCCGGCAGGATCGGGTTGGTGAAGAAGGAGCCGGCCGACCACGTGTCGTGGTCGGCGGCGTCCAGCACCATGCCCTTGCCGGCCCGTAGCGCGAGGACCGCCTCGCGGACCTGTGCCAGCGGCGCCGCCGCACCGATCGGGACCGCGAGTGCCCGTGCCAGCTCGACGTACCGCAGCGACCGGGAGACGTCAGAGCGGTCCAGGGCGAAGCTCACGTCGAGGATGACGAAGTGGTCCGGGTCGCCCTTGAAGCGCGAATGGCGGTAGGTGAAGCCGCAGTCCGCGGTGTCCAGCACGACGACCTCGCGCGCGTGGCGGTCGTACGCGCGCACCCGGACGATCGTCTCGGCGACGTCCTGTCCGTACGCGCCGACGTTCTGGATCGGCGTCGCCCCCACGCTGCCGGGGATGCCGCTCAGACACTCGACGCCGGCCAGGTCCTCGGCGACGCAGCGGGCGACGAACGCGTCCCAGTCCTCGCCGGCGGCCACCGTCAGCACGACCTTGCCGCCGCCGTCGACGCGCTTGACGCCCGTCGTGCGCACGAGCGCCGCCGTGCCGTCGAAGCCGGCGTCGGCGATGACGACGTTCGAGCCGCCGCCGAGCAGCAGCAGCGGCTCACCGGCGGCGTCGGCGGCGGCAACGGCGGCGATCAGCGCGGGCTCGTCGGTCGCCTCCAGCAGGCGCCGGGGAGGGCCGCCGAGGCGCAGGGTGGTGTGCGGGGCCAGGGGAGCGGTCACGTGCGCTCCGAGGGTACGCGGCCGCGGCGCGGTGCGCCGGTGCGGTGTGACACGCTCCCGGCGTGGGCGCGATTCTCGGCGGCACCGGCGCGGCGCTCGCGTGGGCATTGGCCTCGCTCGTCGCCACGCGCTCGACCCGCGCGCTCGGCCCGCGGGTGGCGCTGGCGTGGGTGATGGCCGTCGGGCTGCTGGTGCTGCTTCCGGTGCTTGCGCTCACTCCCGCGCCGCAGATCTCCCGGGCGACCGCGTTCTGGCTCGTGGCCTCGGGCCTGGGCAACGTCGCCGGGCTGCTCATGACCTACCGCGCGCTCCGGGCCGGGCCGATGGGCGTCGTGTCACCGATCGTCTCAGCGGAGGGCGGCATGACGGCGCTGATCGCGGTGCTCGCCGGACAGTCGATGGGCGCGCTGCGGGCCATCGCGCTGCTCGCCGTGCTGGCGGGCGTAGCGCTCGTCGCCTACCGGGTGGACGACGGAGACCTCGGGACGCCGGACGCCCCGACGGACATCCGGCGGGCCGCCTTCTGGGCCATCCTGGCCGCGGTCACGTTCGGCGCGGGCCTGTACGCGACCGCCCGCGCGGGCTCGGAGGTGCCGGCCGCGTGGGCGGTGCTGCCACCGCGGGTGCTCGGGGTGATCGTGCTCACGCTCCCGCTGGCGGCAGGCGGGCGCCTGCGGTTGCCACGCGCGATCGTCCCCTTCGTGATCGCCGGCGGCTGCTTCGAGCTCCTCGGCTTCCTCTCCTACGCCGCCGGCGCCACGAGCGACATCGCCGTCACGGCGGTGCTCGCCTCGCTCACCGGTGCGATGGCGGCCGGCCTCGGGCGCCTCTTCTACGCCGAGCGCCTCAGCCTCCGTCAGCTGGCCGGCGTCGGGCTGCTCGTGGCGGCGGTGGCGACGCTCGGGGCGCTGGCCGCCTGACCGCGCGCCCGGGGTCGCACGCAGCGCGTGGACCGTGGCCCTCACGCGCGCGAGTCCGGGACCGGGACCGGGAAGACCGTCGCCTCGGGCACGCCGCCCCGCGCGTCCAGGTGCGCCAGATATGCCCGCCATCCCCCGAACGCGGTGACGTCGGTGGCCCCGAGCGCCGCGTGCCCCTCGCAGACGAAGCCCGTCACGAGCTCCCCGCTCTGAAGCTCCACGCGGCCGAGCGCCAGCGGCGCCGGGACGAGCGTCAGCAGCTCGCCGAGCGCGGCGGGCGCCAGCTCCCAGACCTCGGCCGCGATCGCCTGGCCGTCCTCGAAGGTGCGGATCAGCCCCGGCCTCAAGATGGGTCCGTCACGCGGCAGCGCGTAGAGCCGGTACACCGGCGCGGTCTGCGTGACCGCCACGCGGCGGGCGCCGCGCTCGGTGAGCTGCGCGTTCAGCGCCAGGCCGTCCATGTGCGCCCCCACGACGACGAGCCGGACGGTGCCCGCCTGCGGAAAGCGCCCGGCCTCGGTGCTCTGGCCGGCGAACGCGGCCGCGAGCTCCAGCAGCCGGACGTCGCCGAACGCCGGTGCCAGCAGGGTCACCCCCGCGGGCAGCCCGTCGGCGCGTCGCGGGCCCGGCACCGCGACGGCGCTGAGGTCCATGAGGTTCACGAAGTTCGTGAAGCGCCCGAGGTCGGAGTTCACGCCCACCGGCTCCGCGGCCACCTGGGCGTGCGTCGGATGGCCCGGGACGGTGGGCAGCAGCAGCGCGTCGCACGCCGCCCAGATCACCTCTGCCTCGCGCGTCAGCTCGACCACCCGGTGCTGCGCGGCGAAGACGTCGACCGCCGTCCGCTGCGCGCCGCCGCGCACGATCGACGCCACCGTCGGGTCCAGCCCCTCGGGCTCGGGGTCTGCGTCCACGCGCGCCAGCAGGTCGGTCGTCCGCTCGGCGACCCAGACCTCGTAGAGCAGCGGCGCCGCGGCCAGCAGCGGGCTGACGTCGACCGGGACGAGGTCGAAGCGCGCGCCGGCCTGCGCCAGCGCCGCCTCCCAGGCCGCCTGGGCCTCGGGCTCGGTGAACGACAGCTGCCCCTCCAGCGGCACGCCGACGACGTCGCGACGCGGCGCGGTCGACGGGGTCGCCACCCGGCTCCGCGGATCCTGCGGGTCGTGCGCCGCCACGACCGCCAGCACCGCCGCCGCGTCCGCCGCGTCGTGCGTGAAGACGGAGACGCAGTCCAGCGACGCGCATGCCGGCAGCACGCCGTGGGTGCTGAGCAGCCCGCGCGTGGGCTTCAGGCCGACGAGGCCGTTGAAGGCCGCCGGGACGCGCCCGGACCCGGCGGTGTCGGTGCCGAGCGAGAAGGCGACCTGGCCCAGTGCGACCGCCAGCGCCGAGCCCGACGAGGACCCGCCGCAGATACGCGCCGGGGCCGCCACGGACGAGCACGCGCCGTAGGGGCTGCGGGTGCCGACGAGCCCGGTCGCCAGCTGATCCATGTTCGTCTTGCCCACGAGCAGCGCCCCCGCGTCCTGCAGTCGCGCCACCAGCGTTGCGGTGACGGCGGGGACGAACGCCGCCCCCGGCAGACCGCCGGTCGTCGGCATTCCCGCGACGTCGATGTTGTCCTTCACCGCGAACGGGATCCCGTACAGCGGCAGCTCGCGGTCGCCGCCGTCCAGCGCCCGGGCAGCCGCGAGCAGCTCGGCGTGCGGGACGCGCGCGATCCACACGGGACCGGTGTCGGGCGTCGGCACCGCGCCCGCGGCGATGACCTGCGCCGCCACCGTCGACGGGTCCAGGCCGCTCGAGCGGTAGGCCTCCAGCAGCTCGGCGACCCTCATGCCGGCCCCGCCGCGACTGGCTGTGACCAGGCCTGGCGCTCGGCCTCGAAGGCCGCCTCGCGCCGGCCGCGGAAGGCGGTGATCGACTCGGCGTGCGCGTCGAGGAAACGCGCGTGCTCCCTCAGCGAGAACAGCACCGGCTCGGTCCGCGGCGCCCACTCCCCCGCCACGCTTGCGGCCCGCAGCTTCTCCAGCTCGGCCTCGC
>JAOPZJ010000044.1 GCA_025964155.1 Solirubrobacterales bacterium | reverse complement strand
CGCCGCGACCTCGGCGGCGAGGCAGGCGCGCAGCTCGTAGCCCGCGCGCGCGGCGTCCATGTCGCCGGCGGCGGGAAGGTCCATGAGGAGCTCGAGGCCACCGTGGATGCGCCAGTCCAGCACGCGCGTGGCGCCGCCGTGGGAGACCTGCACGAGGCCCGCCTGCTGCAGGCGCTTGACCGCCTCGCGGACGGCGTGGCGGTTGACCGCGAAGCGCTCGCTCAGCGTCCGCTCGGACGGGATCCCGTCGCCGGGCGCCAGGCGCCCGCCGAGGATGTCGGCGCGCAGCACGTCGTAGACGGTGGTGGAGACGGGGACCCGGGCGTCGGCCATGCTGCGGCCTACCGTAGCAACTGGTTGGACCAGTTGGCAAGCGCGGTCTGGAGCTACGCGCTGGCCGGGCGCACCACCAGCGCGCTCAACACGACCTGCGACCGCGTCCGCACGACGCTGCCGTCGCGCTGCAGGTCGCGAATCAGCCGTTCGAGGTCGGCGTTGCTCAGCGTGCGCACGCGCGCGATGGCGTCGGCCTCGCCGGTCACGCTCCACGCCTCGACGACCTCCGGGTGGCCGCTGAGCGTCACGGCTACCTCCTCCAGCTGCGTGCCGGGGGCAAAGAAGAGCTCGATCAGCGCCTCGGTCGACCACCCCAGCGTGGCGTGGTCGAGGATCGCCGTGAAGCCGCGCAGGGCACCGTCGGCGACGAGGCGGTCGACCCGGCGCTTGACCGACGGCGGGCTCAGCGCGACCCGGCCGGCGATGTCGTCGTAGGTCCGGCGCCCATCCTCCACAAGCAGCGTCAGAATCTGACGGTCAAGTGCGTCCATACGATGGATTCTGACGCATAGTCGACGGAGAACGGCATCGACAGCGCATGATGTCGTGCGTACCCTCGTCCGATGACCGCCCGCGCGCCGATTGCCCGTGTCGTTTTTGACGAGTCCCACAGCGAGGCGTGGACGATCCGGCCCGACGTGGCGGCGCGCATGCAGCCCTCGCACCCCGCGGACTCCTCGTACGCCGATGCGGCCGCCGCGCTCGCCGCGCATGACTTCGGCATCGTCGCGCACACCGACGGCCCGCTGGACGAGGACGCGCTGCGCGCCGCCGACGTCCTCGTCATCGCCCACCCCTCCGAAGCGCGCTGGGAGCGCGTCGTGCCCGGCGGCTCGCCGCAGTTCAGCGATGCCGAGCTTGACGCGATCACGGCGTTCGTCCACGCCGGCGGCGGGCTCATCGTCCTCGGCGAGACCGAGCAGGACAAGTACGGCACGAACCTCAACGCGCTCGTGCAGCGCTTCGGCCTGACCGTCCGCAACGACACCGTCAGCGACTACGCCCACCACCACGCCGGGGCGCCGCACTGGGTCATCGGCGACCTGCAGTCCGGCGGACCACGCGCCGACGTCGATCTCCTGGCCCGCGTCGATGCGGCGTGCTTCTACCGCGCCGGCACGCTGGACGTCATGCCGTCCGACGCACCCGCTCGCGTGCTCGCGCGTGCGGCCGCCACGTCCTCCTCACCGGGGGCCGCCCTCGCCGCAGTGACCCAGCACGGGGCCGGGCGCGTCGTCGTCCTCGCCGATTCCGACCTCTTCGGGGACGACTGCCTCGGCGACCTGGACCACGCCGACCTGTGGCTGAACCTCGTCACCTGGGCGGCCGGTGCGCGCTTCGCCCAGCCGCTGGACGAAGCGCCGTCGCCGATCATCGCCGACCCCCAGTGGACGGCTCTGAGGGACGCGACCGACGCGCTGCGCCTGCTCCAGCAGCCCGACGGCTCCCTGGACCCGCAGGCCGACCGCGCCGCCGCCGGCATGCACGTCGAAGCGATGCTCCGCGCCCTGAAGGCCCTCGGCGCGCACGTGCCCCACCAGGCCGCGTACGTCGCCGCCGCGCAGGCCGACCTCGCCGCCTGGCGTGACGGCGGCTTCGGCATCCCGGACTTCACGGACTCGCTCGACCGCTTCCGCCCCGACCAGCACCGCGTGGACGGCATCGAGCACCTCGTGCTCTTCCCGATGTACAAGCAGAACGGCTCGCGCGACAAGGTGTTCGAGGCGCTGATCGTGCGTGTGCCATGGCCGGCGTGGCTGGCGCAGCTGGAAGCCACGCGGTACGACAACGCGAAGTTCGTCCCCGTCGCGCTCGTGGACCACACGCTGGGCTACGACAGCGAGTGCGCCGTCCTGTTCCCCGAGACCGTCACCGTCAGCGGCAGGCCCGCCAACCACTTCGGCGGGATCTTCTGCGACCGCGAGGCCAGGCGCTTCCGCGACCGCGTCGGCGCCGCCGTCCGCGTCCTGGGCGTCAACGTCCCGCCGGACGCCGCCGCGCTCCTGAGCAGCGAGGCGCTCTCGCGGGACGCGTTCGAACTGTGGGACCTCGTGCACGACCGCACGCACTCCCACGGCGACCTGCCCTTCGACCCGTTCATGATCCGTCAGCGCGCGCCCTACTGGATGTACGCGCTGGAGGAGTTGCGCTGCGACCTGACGGCGTTCACCGAGGCCGTCACGCTCGAGCGCGAGGGCTTCGCCTTCGCGCGTCACGCGCAGACGGCGATCCTCTTCGACCGGCTGTTCCGCTTCCCCGTCACCGGCCCGCGGGTGCGCAACTACGACGGTCTCGGCGGTCAGCTGCTCTTCGCCTTCCTGCACAAGACCCGGCGGATCCATTGGACCGACAACCAGCTGACGATCGAGTGGGACAACGTGGCGGACGGCGTCCTGGAGCTGCGCGAGCTCGTCGAGGACCTGTACCGCACCGGCATCGACCGCTCCAAGCTCGGGCACTGGGCCGCCGCGCATGACCTCGTGGCCGCCTACGTACCGCCCGCCAGCGGCTCGCGCTGGGCCCGCGAGGTCCGTGCGTTCACCGACCTCGCGGACCTGCGGCCGTACATCGACGAGGTGCTCGAGGACGAGTTCCCGCTGTCGCTCTTCTACGTCGCGCTGCAGAGCCGGCTGGCGGCGGATCGCGAAGAACGCGCCCAGGTCGCTACCGTCGCTGCATGACTCTCGACAATAGAGCGCTCGCGGGGCGCACGATTGCCATCGCGGGGGCGAACGGCTCCCTTGGTCCGTACGTCGCGCGCGCCGTCGCCGCCGCCGGCGCGACCGTGGCGCTGACGGACCGTGACCTGCCCGCGCTCGAGATCCTTGCCGCCGAGCTCGGCGTGCCGGCCGAGCGCGTGGACTGCCAGGTCGTGGACCTCATGGACGAGGCCGCCACCCGCAAGTGGGCCGCCTCCGTGCGCAGCCGCTTCGGCGGGGTGGACGGGCTGCTGCACCTCGTCGGCGGGTGGCGGGGCGGCAAGCCGTTGGCGACCGCGCCGGCGGAAGACTGGGAGGTCATGCACCAGCTGCTCGTCCGGACGGTGCAGAACACCTCGCGCGCGTTCTACGAGGCGCTGAACGATTCGGGCTGCGGGCGCTACGCGATCATCGGCGCGCGCCAGGCCGCCGAGCCGTCCCACAAGAATGCCGCGTACGCGACCGCCAAGGCCGCCGCGGAGGCGTGGACCTTCGCGCTCGCCGACGCCTTCGCCGAGGCCGACCATGGCGCCACCGCGAACGTCGTCGCGATCAACGCACTCGTCACTCCCGAGCAGCGCACGGCCGAGCCCGACAAGGCCTTCAAGACCTTCACCGACGCGGAGGACATCGCCGACACGCTGGTGTGGCTGTGCAGCGATGCGGCCGGCAAGACCAACGGCCAGCGCATCGCCCTGTACGGCCGGTGAGGCGCTCATGAAGGGCTTCGCCTCCGACAACTATGCCGGGGTGCACCCCGAGATCCTGGCTGCGATCGCCGCGGCGAACGACGGCAGCCACGCGCGTGCCTACGGGGCGGACCCCTGGACGGCACGGGCGCAGGAGCTCGTCGCGCAGCACTTCGGGGCCGACGCCCGCAGCTACCTCATGTTCAACGGGACGGGCGCGAACGTCACCGCGATGCGGGCCTGCTGTCGCCCGTGGGAGGGCGTCATCTGCGCGAACACGGCGCACGTGCACGTCGACGAGGGCGGCGCCCCCGAACGCATGGGCGGCCTCAAGCTCCTGACCACGCCGACGGTGGACGGCAAGCTCACACCCCAGGACGTCGCGCGCCTGGCGGTCCGCGTGGGGGACGAGCACGCCGTGCAGGCCCGCGTCGTCACGGTCACGCAGTCCACCGAGCTCGGCACCCTCTACACCGCACCGGAGCTCGGTGCCCTGGCGGACGCGGCGCACGAGCGTGGCCTGGTGTTGCATGTCGACGGCGCTCGCCTGGCGAACGCCGCGGCGGCGCTGGGCACCGGCTTCCGCGAGTTCACGACCGACGTCGGCGTAGACGTCGTGACGTTCGGCGCGACGAAGAACGGCGCGCTGGGGGTCGAGGCCGTCGTCTTCCTGACGCCGGGTCTGGACGAGGGCTTCCTCTACCTGCGCAAGCAGTCGATGCAGCTGGCGTCCAAGGGGCGCTTCCTCGCGGCACAGGTCATCGCGCTGCTCGAGGGCGACCTGTGGCGCCGCACGGCGTCGCACGCCAACGCGATGGCCGCGCGGCTCGCCGCGGGGGTCGTCGCCCTGCCCGGTGTCCGCGTGACGCAGGCGGTCCAGGCCAACGCGGTCTTCGCGATCCTGCCGCCGGCGGTGACCGCGGCGCTCATGGAGGACTGGCCGTTCTACGTCTGGGACGACCACACCGGCGAGGTGCGCTGGATGTGCTCCTGGGACACCACCGAGGCCGAGGTGGACGGCTTCGTCGCGGCGATCGGCGCAGCGGTATCGGTCTGAGCGCCGTGCCCGCCGGAGCCTGAACGCGATTCAGGTACGGTCGCCGCATGGGCGATCTGAAGCTTGGACTGAACACCGGCTACTGGGCGGGCGAGCCGCCGCACGGGGTGACCGAGGCCATCGCGGAGGCCGACCGGCTCGGCTTTGACTCGATCTGGACGGCCGAGGCGTACGGCTCGGATGCGTTGTCCCCGCTGGCGTGGTGGGGTGCGTCGACGTCCCGCGTGCGGCTCGGCACCGCGCTGCTGCAGATGAGCGCGCGCACCCCGGCGGCCACGGCGATGGCCGCGATGACGATGGACCATCTGTCGGGCGGACGCTTCATCTGCGGCATCGGCGTGTCGGGGCCGCAGGTCGTGGAGGGCTGGTACGGCCAGCCGTTCTCCAAGCCGCTCGCACGCACACGCGAGTACATCGCGATCATGCGGGACATCTGGGCCCGTCAGGGTCCGGTCACGGCGGCCGGGCCGCAGCTGCCGCTGCCGTACGCCGGTGGCGGGGGGCGCCCCGAGCCCACCGGCCTGGGCAAGCCGCTGAAGAGCTCGATCCACCCGCTGCGCGAGGAGATCCCCATCTATCTCGGCGCCGAGGGCCCGAAGAACATCGCGCTCTGCGCCGAGCTGTGCGACGGCTGGCTGGCGCTCTTCTACTCGCCCCACCAGGAGGACTTCTACCGTGAGGCGCTCGCGGAGGGGTTCGCGCGCGACGGCGCCCGCCACACGGCCGAGGACTTCGAGATCGCCGCGACCGTCCCGCTGATCGTCATGGACGACGTCGAGGCGGCCGCCGACCTCCTGCGCCCGATGTACGCCCTGTACTTCGGTGGGATGGGCGCCAAGGGGACGAACTTCCACGCGAACGTCGCGATCCGCATGGGGTTCGAGGCGGACGTGCAGGTCATCGCCGACCACTTCCTCAACGGTCGCAAGGCCGAGGCGGCCGCGGCGGTGCCGACGGCGCTCGTGGAGCAGCTCGCGCTCATCGGGCCGGCGGACAAGGTCCGGCACGACCTGGAGGCTTGGCGCGACTCCCAGGTGACGACCATGCTCATCGGCGGGGACGCGGCGATGGTGCGTACGGCCGCAGAGCTCGTGCTCGCCTGAATCCGCCGACCGTGTCCGCTCGTGCTTCCCCTGGGAGCACAAGGGAACACCGCTGGCTCAGTCGGTGATCTCGCGCGCGACGAGGTCCGCCTTCTGGCGGCCTTCGAGCGTCAGCACCACCCGGCCGGCCGCGAGCGCGTCGGCCTCCAGCAGCCCGTCGCCCGCCAGCCGGGCTGCCGCGACGGTGCCCTCGCCCGACAGCAGCTCCACGCCGGCGCCGCCGCGCAGGCGTGACCGCAGCATGATCGCCTCGAAGCGCCGCTCGGCGGGCGTCAGCACCTCACGTCCGGCGGCCGGGGACCGCCCGGCCACCAACCGCGCCGCGTGCGCGGACGGGTGCAGGACGTTCCACCACCGCACGCCGTCCACGTGGGAGTGCGCACCCGGGCCGATGCCCCACCAGTCCCCGCCGTCCCAATAGCCCAGGTTGTGGCGGCAGGCGGCGTCTGGCCGAGCCGCCCAGTTGCAGACCTCGTACCACTGCAGGCCCGCCGCCGTGAGCAGCTCGTCCGTGCGGGCGTAGCGGACCGCCATCACGTCGTCGTCGGGTGCGGGCAGCTCACCGCGCCGGACCTGCGCGGCCAGGCGGGTCCCCGGCTCCACGATGAGGCCGTAGGCGCTGACGTGATCTGGGGCGGCCGCCAGCGCAGCCTCCAGCGAGCGGTCCCAGTCGTCGGCGCTCTCCCCGGGCGTGCCGTAGATGAGGTCGAGACTGACCTGCTCGAAGCCCGCCGCGCGTGCCTCGCGGACCGCCTCCGCCGCGCGTCCCGGGGTGTGGACGCGGTCCAGCACCGACAGCACGTGCGGGACGGCGCTCTGCATCCCGATCGAGACGCGCGTGAAGCCCGCCTCCCGCAGCACCGCCAGCGACCGCGGGTCCACCGACTCGGGATTGGCCTCGGTGGTGACCTCCGCGCCGGCGGCCAGGCCGAACAGCTCATCGACCGCGCGCAGGACGCCGGCGAGGTCCTCCGGGGCCAGCAGCGTCGGCGTCCCGCCGCCGACGAAGACCGTCTGGACCGGGCCCGCCGTGGCCCCCAGCACCTGTCGGGCCAGGCGCAGCTCCGCGATCGCCTGCGCGGCGAACGAGCTGCGCGACACCCCGCCCTTCAGCTCCTGCGCCGTGTACGTGTTGAAGTCGCAGTAACCGCACCGCGTGGCGCAGAACGGGACGTGCAGATAGATGCCGAAGGGCCGGACGGCGGCGTCCGCGCGCACACCGTCCGGCAGGACGCCGGAGGCGGGGACCACGTCACCGTCGGGAAGCAGAGCACCCATCGTGTCCCCCCAGTGTGGCGGCAGCGGGCCCTCCGGTAGGGTCACGCGCTGAATGAGGGGGATGTTTCGCGCAGCGCTCGTGCTTCCGGTCGTCATGGTGCTGCTGCTCAGCGGCTGCGGGGACAACCAGGTGAAGGTCGACAACGCCTACGTCAGCGCGACTGATCGCGCGGTGCAGGCCTTCGAGACCGAGTTCCAGCACCTGCAGACGAACCTCACGTCCGGGAGCACCCCGGCGGAGGACCGCAAGACGCTCGCGACGCTGCGCGCGTCCGTGGATCGCGTCGTCGCGGACCTCAAGCAGATCAAGCCGCCGGCGAAGATCGCTGCGCTGCACCCCCAGCTCATCCGGGAGGTGCAGGCGTACCGCACGGTCATCCAGCAGGCGGAGCAGGGCTTGACGTCCGATGACCCGCGGCGCATCATCGCCGCCCGCGCACGCTTCCCGGCGATGCTGGCGGCCGTCGCGACGAAGATCACCACGACGATCAACGCGATCAACCAGCAGCTGCAGTAGCGGGCAGCGCGGCTGAGCGGTCCGGATCGTCGTTCCTGGCCAGGAGCGCGAGGCGCGGTCGCGGTCGCGGACGGCGGTCGCCACGCCAGGCAACGCGGCGCCACGCCAATCGAGCGTCACGTTCCCGCTACTGGGTGACGGATACGTGACCACCGATCGGTCAGGGCCAGACCTTCTCGCAGCAGCGCGGCTGAGCGGTCCGGATCGTCGTTCCTGGCCAGGAGCGCGAGGAGGGACAGGCCGCCAGGCCGGACCTCCTCGCAGCGACGCCGCCAGGGGCGACGAAGCGCACCGGTCAGCCGCGCTGCCGATCAGCGCGCGACGTGCGAGGCG
>JAOPZJ010000040.1 GCA_025964155.1 Solirubrobacterales bacterium | reverse complement strand
AGCGTCGTCAGCGCCCAGAAGATCGGGTTCAGCAGGAAGATGAACGTGCCACCGATCACGAGCTGGAAGCTCAGGAACGACTTCAAGCCGATCTGGTTGAGCATGCGGATCGGATGGCGCATGTGGACCAGATAGGTCTGGATGTAGCCATTGATCCAGCGCGAGCGCTGGCGGATCCAGTTGTTGAGGTCCGAGTTGGCCTCCTCCAGCGTGGTGGAGTCGACCATCGCGGTCTTGTAGCCGGCCTTGTGCAGGCGGATGCCGAGGTCGGCGTCCTCCGTCACGTTGAAGGGATCCCACGCGGCCAGGTCGATGAGCCGGTCGGTGATGAAGTGGTTGGAGGTGCCGCCCAGCGGGATCGGCACGCCCGAGGCGTCCAGGCCCGGCAACAGCAGGTCGAACCACATCGAGTACTCGGTGGTGAACCACCGCGTGAGCAGGTTCTGGTTCGCGTTGAAGTAGTTGAGCTTCGCCTGGATGCAGGTGACGCGCGGGTCGGCGTTCGCGAAGGCGCAGACGACCTTCTTGAGCTGGTCGGGGTCCGGCTGGTCCTCGGCGTCGAAGATCACGACGTACTTGCCGTCGGCCTGCAGCAGGCCGTAGTTGCACGCCTTGGGCTTCGTCTTGGGCTGGGCGTCGGGGACGACCACGAGCTTGAAGTGCGGCGGCAGGTTCATCGCGATGATCGCCGGCACCGTCTCGTCGTCGTCCTCCTCGCAGAGCAGGCGCACGTCGAGCTTCGTCTTCGGATAGTCCAGGCCGTCGATGCCCTTGGTGAGCTTCGGGAGGATGTTCGCCTCGCGGTAGAGCGGGACGAGGATCGTGTAGACGGGCAGGTCACGCTCGTCTAATGCCGCGACCTCCTCCGGCGTGACGTCGATCTCGTACTGGTGCCCGAGCGCGTTGTACGTCAGCTGGAACTTGTACAGCGAGGTGGAGAGGTAGAAGATCGAGCAGACGCCGATCAGGCCGATCAGCGCGGGGACCGGGAAGAGCAGCAGCAGCACCGCGATGACGATCGCCAGGACGACGAAGAAGACCTTCTGACCGGACGAGAGCACGCGATTGGCGCACTCGTCGGGGAAGCGCTCGAGCAGCTCGGACTTCGCGACGGCGACGTACTCGCCGCCGTGCACGCGCTGCAGCAGGGTGTCGATCGAGTTGCGCGTGGCGAGGAAGCTCCGCAGCTCCAGCTGGGTGTGCTCGCGCAGCGCGGTGACGGTCTCGTCGTCGAGGACGTCCGCGATCGCGAGGTAGAGCGTCGTGTCGTCCACCGCGATCGGGACCGCACGCAGGTGGCGCGCGAGCGGCTCGGGGATCAGCGCGAGCGCCGCGGGGTCCGGCTCGTACTCCGCCAGGTCGACGAGCGGCAGCTCGAACTGCTCGGCGAGGATGGCGATGAGCTCGCCTTCCGCGATGACGCGGTTGGACACGAGCACCTCGCCCAGGCGGCTGCCGGTCCGGCGCTGCTCCTGCAGGCCCGCGGCGACCTCCTCGTCGGTGGCGATGCCGCGGGCGACGAGCAGGTCGCCCAGGCGCGTGGGGAACGACGGAGTGGTGACCGGCTCGGCGGCGGACACGCCGCCGAGCGCGGCACCGTCCGGCACGCTGAACAGGTCGTCGATGGCGTCCTGCAGCTCGTCCTTGGAGGCGACGACGAAGCGCACGTCGCGCCCGGTGAGCGAGACGGCGACGTCCCGCGCGACGTCGTCGGCCGGCGAGGCGGTGGCGATCATCACCACGCCGCCCGAGTAGGAGATCGGCAGCATCGTGAAGTGGCGGGCGATCTGCTCGCTCAGCAGGCGGGCGGCGAGCGGGTTGATGACACGGTGCTCGGTGGTGCCCTCCGCCGCCGCGTCGAACGTCACGAAGTCCAGGCCCGCGTGCTCGGCCAGCTGTCGGTAGAACCGCTTGCCGGGGTCGAGGGTCGAGGGCATCAGGCTTCCGTTCCGTGGACGCCGGCCAGCACGCGGTCGATCTCGGCGGCAGGGGCGATCACGACATCGATCCGGAGGGCAGGAAAGTGCGCCAGCACCCGCCTTAGATCGGGGGACGGCACGGCGCTGACCACCTGGAGGCGGTCGCCGACGAGGGTCATCGGGACCACCCGGAGCTCGAGCGCGGTCCGGTAGGGGATGTAGTGCCACATCCGGGCGTCGACGGTGAAGTCGCGCAGTCCCGAGTACGGCAGGCCGGCGTCCATGGCTGTGCGGACGGCATCATCCATCGTCGCCTCGGGTCAGGCGCTCGGCGGCGAGTCCCGCCTCTGCCGTCTGGCGGTCCCGCTCCGCGCGACGCTGGCCGGCCTCGCGGGCGAGGCGCTCCGCGACGGCCTGCCCGGCGTCGCTCGCCGCGTCGTCGCCGGGAGCCTGACGGTCACCGCGGGACCGGCGGCTGCGGTCCACTGCGGAAAAGCCCACGTAGAACAGCAGCAGGACCCCCAGCGGGGCGACGAGGAAGCCGAGGAAGAAGACCGCGAAGAGCAGGAGGGATCCGAGGACGACGGCCAGAAGGGCCAGGGGCCGGTACCGCTCGTCGGTGGGCTCCTCAGGCACGCCGTCCGCCGTCGATCGTGATCGAGACGCGGTCGGGCTTGGTCGCCGTGATGCTGAAACCGACCGGCGCGGTGCGCCGCAGCTCCACGCCGAGCGGCACCGGCTCACCGAGGACCAGGTCGATCAACGCGCGGCTGCCCTCGAAGCCCCGCACGTAGACGTCATGCGTCCCGGGCACATGCCCCAGCGCCTGTTCGAACGCGCTGAGGGTGGCGATGTCGGTGAAGGGGCCCGCGTCGACCGTGACCTGACCCGTGAAGATGACGGTGTCGGCCTCGGAGGGGGCGGCCGGAACCGGCGCAGCGGCGAGCGGCGGCGGCACCGGCGTCGGCGTCGGCGTCGGCG